>JALHPY010000019.1 GCA_022842305.1 Rubrivivax sp. | reverse complement strand
CCAGCAGCAGCACCGCGGCCGCCACCAGGCTGGCGGCCAGCGGCACGCCTTCTGCCGCGGTGGCGCCGGCCAGCGGCCCCACTGTCAACGGCCCGGCCAGTTGACCGGCGGCAAAGGCCGCGGTCATCACCGCCATCAGGCGCGGCGCCGCGGCGCCGCCGGCCAGCCGTGCCTGCTGCATGGCCGCCATGGTCAGCACAATGAAGGTGCCGCCCACGCACAGCGCGCTGGCCAGCAACGCTGCCAGCGTGGGTGACAGCGCCGGCGCCAGCACGCCAGCGGCCATCAGCGTCTGCGCGGCGATCCACAGCGCGCGCGGCGACAGGCCGCGTGCATAGCGCGCCGCCAGCAGCGTGGACAGCGCCGCGGCCAGGCCGAACAGCGGCCACACCGCGCCGAAGTGCGAAGGCTGGTCGAACTGCTGGCGTGCCATCGCCGGCAGAAAGGTGGCCGGCAGGATGTAGCCGTAGCCGAAGGCGCCGTAGGCGGCCACCAGCCGCCAATGCCGGCGCAACGCGGCCGGCGCCGTGCTGGTCAGGGCTGGCGCTGGTGCCGCTGCCGATGACGTGATGTAGCGCCAGCCCAGCAACGCCACCGCGGCGGCCAGCATGCCCAGCACCCGCCAGGCCAGCTCGGGCGGCTGATGCCACAGCGCCGCGCCAAAGCCCACCAGGCCGGCCAGGGCGATGCCGCTGCCCACGCCGGCAAACACCACGCCGGCCCAGGCCGGGCGCCCGGCGGCGGCCAGCGCTGCCAGCGCCCAGGCCGACACGCCCACCAGCACCAGCGCGCTGGCCGCACCCGCCAGCAGGCGCCACGCCAGCCAGTGCCAGAAGCTGCCGCCCAGGCCCATGGCCAGGGTCAGCAGCGCCACGCCCAGCAGCCCGAGCCGGGCGCTTGCAGCCGGCGCCAAGGGCCAGCGTGCGCAGGCCAGCGCGCCCAGCAGGTAGCCCAGGTAGTTGGCCGAGGCCAGCCAGGCGCCCTGCGCCAGGTCCAGCTGGCCGGCCTGCTGCATCAGCGGCAGCAGCGGCGTGAAGGCGAAGCGGCCGATGCCCATGGCCGCGGCCAGGCCCAGCAGCGCCACGATGGCGATGCCCAGCGCCCCCGGGGTGGCGGACGGGCGGGGGGCGGGGGCCGGCATGGCGCGCATGCTATGCCAGCGCGGCCAATGGCTGCGGCCCGGTGCGGGCGGCGCCAACAAGTTGGCGAGGGGCCTTCGTCTGCAGCCTGCCGTGCACCGGGTCGTGGGCTGCGGCGCGTGACAATCCGGCTCCGCTTGGGTTGCCGTCCGTCCGAGAGTGCTGTCTGTCGAATCTGCCCTTGTCCACGCCCCGCGCCGAGCCTGACCAACGCCCCTTGCCCCGCTCAGGGCTGCGCCCCTGGCGCGCCTGGCTGGTGCTGGGGCTGGGTATTGCCACCACGCTGGCGGCGACCTGGCAGGTGCGGCGCGAGATCCAGGCCGACACGCTGCGCCACTTCGCCCTGGAATGCGACCAGGTGGTGCTGCGCGTCGAGGAACGGCTGGCCGCCTACGCGCTGATCCTGCGCGGCGCCGCCGGGCTGTTCTCGGCCTCGCACGAGGTCACGCGCACCGACTGGCGCACCTACGTCGAGACGCTGCAGCCCGAGCGCACCGTGCCCGGCGTGCAGGGCCTGGGCTTTGCCGAGTACATCCCGGCCGAACGGCTGGCGCAGCACCTGGCGCGCGTGCGCGGCGAAGGCTTCCCGCAGTACCGTGTGTGGCCCGAGGAGCCCCGGCCGGCATACACCGCCATCGTCTACCTCGAACCCTTTGCCGGGCGCAACCTGCGTGCCTTCGGCTTTGACATGTACACCGAAGCCACGCGCCGCGCGGCCATGCAGCGCGCCCGCGACAGCGGCGAGGCCACGCTCTCGGCTCCGGTGCAACTGGTGCAGGAAACCGGCCAGGACGTGCAGATCGGCGTGCTGATGTACCTGCCGGTCTACCGCGTCGGCACCGACCCCGTAACCCCCGCGCAGCGCCAGCGGGTACTCATGGGCTGGGCCTACAGCCCCTACCGCATGAACGACCTGATGCACGGCATGCTGGCGGGCTGGGAGTACGGCCAGGGCAAGAGCCTCGACCTGCGCGTCGACGATGTCACCGACGGCGGCACGCCGCGGCGGCTGCACGACGGCAAGCCGGGAGCTGCGGCCCAGGCGCCCGCGCTGCTGCGCCAGCAGCGCGAGATCAACCTTCAGGGCCGTCGCTGGCGCCTGAGCTTCGAGGACGCGGCCGGTTCCGCGGCGGTGAACTACGCCACCGCATGGTTGACGCTGGGCTCGGGCCTGCTGCTGAGCGGCCTGCTCTTCGCCCTGATGCGTTCGGTGATCCACACCCGCGCCAATGCCGACCGCATCGCCCAGCGCCTGACCGAAGAGACGCGGCGGCGCGAGGAGCAGGTGCGCGAGAGCGAAGCCTTCAAGGCATCGATCCTGGATTCGGTGCTGGCCGAGATCGCGGTGCTCGACCGGCAGGGCTGCATCGTCGCTGTCAACGAGCCCTGGCGGCGTGCGCGCGCCGGGGGGCGCGGCGGCGCCATCGGCAACGACTACCTGGCCGAGCACGCGCTGCCCGAAGGCGACGCCGACCCTGCGCAAGCGCTGCGCACGCAGGCCGGCATCCGCGCCGTGCTGGCCGGCAGCGCGCCGCAGCTGTACCAGGAACTGCCGCGCCGCGCGCCGGCGGCGCCGGGCTGGTACGCGCTGACCGTCACGCCGCTGGGCCCGGGCGGGCAGGGCGCGGTGGTCTCGCACACCGACATCAGCGAACGCCGCCGCGCCCAAGACCAGATGCACCTGGCCGCCAGCGTGTTCAGCCATGCGCACGAGGGCATCCTGATCACCGATCTCGACGGCAGGATCGTCGACGTCAATGGGGCCTTCACGCGCATCACCGGCTACAGCCGCGAAGAGGCCCTGGGCCGCAACCCGCGCATGCTCAAGTCGGGGCTGCAGTCAACCGAAACCTACGCCGCCCTGTGGCGCCAGCTGGCGTCCGAAGGCCACTGGTCCGGCGAGATCTGGAACCGCCACAAGAACGGCAGCCTGTTCGCCGCGCTGCAGGCCATCAGCACGGTGCGCGACGGCCAGGGCCGTCCGCGCCACTTTCTGGCGCTGTTCTCCGACATCACCGCGCTCAAGGCGCAGGAGAGCCGGCTCGAGCGCATCGCCCACTACGACGCGCTCACCGGCCTGCCCAACCGCGTGCTGCTGGCCGACCGCCTGCGCCAAGCCATGCAGCAGGCGCGTCGGCGCGGCCAGCTGCTGGCCCTGGTGTTCCTGGACCTGGACGGCTTCAAGGCCATCAACGACGAGCACGGCCACGAACGTGGCGACCAGATGCTGGTGGCGCTGTCGCGCCGCATGCAGCACGCCATTCGCGGCGCCGACACGCTGGCGCGCCTGGGCGGCGACGAGTTCGTGGCCGTGCTGGGCGACCTGAGCGACGTGGCCGCGAGCGTGCCGCTGCTCATGCGCGTGCTGGCCGCGGCGGCGCAGCCGGTGCTCGAGGGCGGGCAGACGCTGCAGGTCTCGGCCAGCCTGGGCGTGAGCTTCTACCCGCAGGCCGACGAGGTGGACGCCGAGCAGCTGATCCGCCAGGCCGACCAGGCCATGTACCAGGCCAAGCAGGCCGGGCGCAACCGCTACTTCATCTTCGACGCCGACCAGGACCGCAGCATGCGCGGCCACATCGAGGGCCTGGACCGCCTGCGCGCGGCGCTGGCCGCCGACGAGTTCGTGCTGCACTACCAGCCCCTGGTGAACATGCGCACGGGCGCTGTCATCGGCGCCGAGGCGCTGATCCGCTGGCAGCACCCGGCGCAAGGCCTGCTGCTGCCGGCGCACTTCCTGCCGCTGATCGAGCGCCACCTGCTCAGCGTGGACGTGGGTGACTGGGTCATCGCCACCGCGCTGGCCCAGTTCGAGGCCTGGCAGGCGCAGGGCATCACGCTGCCGCTGAGCGTGAACGTCGGCGCCTTGCAGCTGCAGCAGCCTGATTTCGTCGAGCGCCTGCGTGGCCACCTGTCGCGCCATCCCGGGGTGGGCGCCGGCCAGCTGCAGCTGGAACTGCTCGAGACCAGCGAGCTGAACGACCTGGACCGGGTGGCCGAGGTCATGCGCGCCTGTGCCGAGCTGGGCGTGGGTTTCTCGCTCGATGACTTCGGCACCGGCTATTCGTCGCTGGCCTACCTCAAGCGCCTGGCGGCCGGGCAGATCAAGATCGACCGCAGCTTCGTGCACGACATGCTGCACGAGCCCGAGGACCTGGCCATCCTGGACGGCGTGATGGGCCTGGCGCGCGCCTTCCAGCGCAAGGTCATCGCCGAGGGCGTGGAATCGATCGAACTGGGGCGCATGCTGCTGCGCATGGGCTGCGAGCTGGGTCAGGGTTACGGCATTGCCCGGCCCATGCCGGCGCAGGACATGCCCGCCTGGCTGGCCCGCTGGCGCCCGCCGTCGGAATGGGCCGACGCGCGCCCGCTGCGCCCCGACGAGCGCCCCTTGCTGCAGGCCGGCGTGGAGCACCGGGCCTGGATACGCGCGCTGACCGAGCACCTGGAGGGGCGGCGCCGCGCGCCGGGTGACCTGCACGAGCACCAGTGCCGCTTTGGCGTCTGGCTGGCCGCCGAGGGCCTGGCGCTGTACGGCCCGCGGCCGGCCTACCTGGCCCTGGCCGCTGCGCACCGGCGCGTGCACGAGCAGGGCCGGCAGCTGCTGGCCCTGCAGGCGCGCGGCGAGGCCGACGCCGCCCAGGCCGCGCTGCCGGCGCTGCAGGCTTGCAGCGATGAACTGCAGCGCCAGCTCTGGGCGCTGGTGTAGCGCGGCCCTGCGGCCTTCAGTTCGGCCTTCAGTCGGCTTTCAGTCGGCCAGTTCGGACAGCGGCACGCAGCTGCAGAACAGGTTGCGGTCGCCCCAGACGTTGTCGACCCGGCCCACCGGCGACCAGTACTTCTGCCGGCGCAGGCCGGCCACCGGGTAGGCGGCTTCTTCGCGGCTGTAGGCGTGCGGCCAATCGGCCGCCAGCAAGGCAGCGGCGGTGTGCGGCGCGTGCTTGAGCGGGTTGTCCTCGCGCGGCCAGGCACCGCTTTCGACCTTGGCGATCTCGGCGCGGATGGCGATCATGGCGTCGCAGAAGCGGTCGAGCTCGACGCGCGGTTCGCTCTCGGTGGGCTCGATCATCAGCGTGCCCGGCACCGGGAAGCTGAGCGTGGGCGCGTGGAAGCCGTAATCGATCAGGCGCTTGGCCACGTCTTCGGCGCTGATGCCCTTGTCCTTGCCGGTGGCGTCCTTCAGCGGGCGCAGGTCCAGGATGCATTCGTGCGCCACGCCGCCGCCCTTGAGCGCCGCGTCGCCGCCCGAGTACAGCACCGGGAAGTGGTCGGCCAGGCGCGCGGCCACGTAGTTGGCGGACAGGATGGCCACCTCGGTGGCGTTGCGCAGGCCGTCGGCGCCCATCATGCGGCAGTACATCCAGCTGATGGGCAGCACCGCGGCATTGCCCAGCGGCGCGGCGCTGACCGCGCCGACGCTATGTTCGGACCCAATGCCGGCCGTCCGGTGGCCGGGCAGGAAGGGCACCAGGTCGGCCACCACCGCCACCGGCCCGACGCCGGGGCCGCCGCCGCCGTGCGGGATGCAGAAGGTCTTGTGCAGGTTGAGGTGGCTCACGTCGCCGCCAAACTCGCCCGGCGCGGCCACGCCCACCAGCGCGTTCATGTTGGCGCCGTCCACGTAGACGCGGCCGCCGTGGCGGTGCACCAGCGCGCACAGCTGCTTGACGTGGACCTCGAACACGCCGTGCGTGCTGGGGTAGGTGATCATCACCGCGGCCAGCTGCGCGCTGTGCTGTTCGCACTTGTTGGCCAGGTCGTCCATGTCGACGTTGCCCATGGCGTCGCACTTGGTCACGACCACCGTCATGCCCACCATCTGCGCGCTGGCCGGGTTGGTGCCGTGCGCGCTTTCGGGGATCAGGCAGATGTTGCGCTGGCCCTGGCCGCGCGACTCGTGCCAGGCCTTGATGACCAGCAGGCCGGCGTATTCGCCCTGGCTGCCGGCATTGGGCTGCAGGCTCACGCCGGCATAGCCGGTGGCCTGCGCCAGCCAGGCGCAGAGCTGTTCGTTCATGGCCCAGTAACCGGCCAGCTGGTCGGCCGGGGCGAAGGGGTGCACACCGGCGAACTCGGGCCAGGTGATGGGGATCATCTCGCTGGTGGCATTGAGCTTCATGGTGCAGCTGCCCAGCGGGATCATGCTGCGGTCCAGCGCCAGGTCCTTGTCCGACAGGCTGCGGATGTAGCGCAGCATCTCGGTCTCGCTGTGGTGCGCGTTGAAGACCGGGTGGGTGAGGAACGGGCTCGTGCGGCGCAGGGCCTCGGGGATCAGCGGCGCTATGCCCTTCTCGTAGGCGGCCACGTCGGGCAGCGTCTGGCCCGATTCCATGAACCAGCCCCACAGCAGCACGAGGTCTTCGCGCGTGGTGGTCTCGTCGAGCGCGATGCCCAGGTGCAGCTCGCTGGCGCGGCGCAGGTTGGCGCCTTCGGCGAGCGCGCGCTTGAGGATCGTGTCGGTGCGCGGCCCGGTCTCGACCAGGATCGTGTCGAACGCGTGCGGCGTCACGACCTTGTGGCCCAGCGCCTTCAGGCCCTCGGCCAGGATCGCGGTGTACGAGGCCACGCGCTGCGCGATGCGCTTCAGGCCCGCGGGCCCGTGGTAGACCGCGTACATGCTGGCCATCACGGCCAGCAGCACCTGGGCCGTGCAGATGTTGCTGGTGGCCTTCTCGCGCCGGATGTGCTGCTCGCGCGTCTGCAGCGCCAGGCGGTAGGCCGGGTGGCCGTGCGCGTCGACGCTCACGCCGACCAGGCGGCCCGGCATCGAACGCTTCCATTCGTCGCGGCAGGCCAGGTAGGCGGCGTGCGGGCCGCCGCCGCCCATGGGCACGCCGAAGCGCTGCGTGCTGCCGACCACGATGTCGGCGTCGAACTCGCCCGGCGGCAGCAGCAGCGTCAGCGCCAACAGGTCGGCCGCGACGATGAAAGCCGCCTGCTTCGCATGCGCCTGCTGCACGAAAGGCCGCAGGTCGTGGATCAGGCCGGTGGTGCTGGGATACTGGGCGATGACGGCAAAGTAGTCGTGCTCGGCCATCAGCTGCGGCGCCACGCCCACCAGCACCTTCAGGCCCAGCGGCGCTGCGCGCGTCTGTATCACCTCGATGGTTTGCGGATGGCAGTCGCCGGCCACGATGAGGGTGTCGCTCCTGCTCTTGACGCTGCGCTTGGCCAGGGTCATGGCCTCGGCCGCGGCGGTGGCCTCGTCCAGCATGCTGGCGTTGGCGATGGGCATGCCGGTGAGATCGCAGACCATGGTCTGGAAGTTCACCAGCGCTTCCATGCGGCCCTGCGAGATCTCGGCCTGGTAGGGCGTGTAGGCGGTGTACCAGGCCGGGTTCTCGAGGATGTTGCGCAGGATGACGCCGGGCGTGTGCGTGCCGTGGTAGCCCTGGCCGATGAAGCTCTTGAGCACCCGGTTCTTGGCCGCCAGCGCCTTCATCTCGGCCAGCGCCTGGGCCTCGCCCACGGCCGCGGGCAGGTCCATGGGCTGGGAGCGCGCGATGCTGCGCGGCACGATGGCGTCTATCAATGCACGCCGGCTGGCCGCTCCGATGACCGACAGCATGTGCCGTTCGTCGTCGGCATCGGGCCCGATGTGGCGAGGGGCAAATTCGCTGGCGTTCTCGAGTTCGGCAAGCGGCTGCAGGGCGGACATGAGCATGGCAATCAGCCCGGCGCGCGCCGGGCCCTGTTCAAGGGGGATGCGGAAAAGGAAGGGGCAGACGCTCAGAGCGTCTTGAGCAGCGCGTCGTAGGCCGGGGGGTCCATCAGCTGGTCGAAATCGGCCATGCCGACTTCGGTGATGTGCACCTTGAAGAACCAGCCGTGGCCCAGCGGGTCGCTGTTGGCCAGGGCCGGGTCGCTGCGCAGCGCTTCGTTGACCTCGACCACCTCGCCGGTGACGGGCATGAAGATGTCGGCAGCGGCCTTGACGGACTCCACCACCCCGGCGACCTCGCCCTTCTTGTAGGTGCGGCCGACCTCGGGCAGGTCGACGAAGACCACGTCGCCCAGCGCGTCCTGCGCATGGTGCGTGATGCCGACAACGGCGGCTTCGTGGTCTTCGATGTTGATCCACTCGTGATCGGGGGTGTACATGGTCGTCATGGGCGATGCTCCTGTTCCGTGCGGGGTTTCAGCGCTGGTAGCGGTGGGGGTTGAAGGGCAGGGGGGTCACGCGCATCGGGATGCGCTTGCCGCGCACCTCGGCGTACACCTCGTGGTGAGGTTCGGCGTGGCCCAGCGGCAGGTAGGCCATGGCCACGGGCTGGTTGACGGTGGGCGACAGCGTGCCGCTGGTCACCGTGCCCAGCTTGTGGCCGTGGGCGTCGAAGAGGGCTGTGCCTTCGCGCACCGGCACGCGCTCCAGCGCTATCAGGCCGACGCGCCGGCTGGGCGCGCCGCCGGCCAGGTGGGCCTCGACCACGGCCGCGCCCGGGTAGCCGCCGGCGCGCGCGCCGCCGGGGCGGCGCACCTTCTGGATGGCCCAGGCCAGGCCGGCCTCGACCGGGCTGGTGGTGGTGTCGATGTCGTGGCCGTACAGGCACATGCCGGCTTCCAGGCGCAGCGTGTCGCGCGCACCCAGGCCGGCGGGCTTGACCTCGGGCTGGGCCAGCAGGGCCTCGGCCAGCGTCACCGCGTGCTCGGCCTGCACCGAGATCTCGAAGCCGTCTTCGCCGGTGTAGCCCGAGCGCGTGACGAAGCAGGGCGTGCCGCACAGATCGAACACGCCGCCGGTCATGAAGCGCAGTTGCGCCACGTCGGCGTGCAGCCGCTCCAGCGCCCGCACCGCCAGCGGGCCCTGCAGCGCCAGCAGCGCGCGCTCGGGCATGGGCACCACGGTGCAGCGGTGGCCGATGTGCGTGACCAGGTGGCGCGTGTCGGCTTCCTTGCAGCCGGCGTTGACCACCAGGAACAGCTCACCGAAGGCGGCGCGCGCGGTGGCGGCGGGGCGCACGATCATCAGGTCGTCGAGCAGGCCGCCGCTGGCGTTGGTGAAGAAGGCGTAGCGCTGGCGCCCGGGCGCCAGGTCCACCACGTCCACCGGCACCAGGGTTTCCAGCGCGGCCGCAGCGCCCTCACCCACCAGGCGCAACTGGCCCATGTGCGAGACGTCGAACAGCGCCGCGCTGTCGCGGCACTGGCGGTGCTCGGCCATCACGCCGGCCAGGTATTGCACCGGCATGGCGTAGCCGGCAAAGGGCACCATGCGCGCGCCCAGGCGCAGGTGCAGGGCGTGCAGGGGGGTCTGGAGCAGGCGGGTGGCTTCGGGGGCAGCGGACATGGCAAACCTCTGGAAGGGCATCGACGCAAGCACCGCGCGGCGGTGTGACGGGGCCCTCGCTGTCCGCTTTACCTGAGAGATTCAGTGCCGCCGCCGCCCGCAATCGAGCCCGCCGGACCTTGCCCCTTCGGTGGGCCATGGCGCCTTGCAGCGCCGTGGCCTCTCTCCAGTGAGGTGGAAAAAGCCAGTCCTTTTGCCTGAGCGTTTGGGATGGCCCTGGGGCCCGGTCCTTGCGCCTTCGGCGGCCTCTTTTCGATCTTCGAAAGAGGCTCTCTCCTGACCGTTTGCAGTGTATCAGCGGGCACCGCGCGCAAAAGTTGCGCAGGCTCAGACGGCGTCGCGCAGCGGCAGGTTGAGCAGCAGGTTCTGCGGTTTGACGCGCAGCGTCTGCTCGGCGCTGGCCATCAGGCCCAGATAGACCGGCCGGCCGGCGACATCGGCACGCATGTCGCGCGCATCGGCAAAGTCCAGCCGGAACAGGCCCAGCAACCGCGCCTGCCGCGCCGCGTCGACTTCGCGGCCTTCGTACAGGTCGTTGAGCAGCGCCGTGCTGTCCACGTCCAGGCCCACGTGCCAGCGCCACTGCGGCTCATCGATGCGCTGGCGCGGCGCGATGCGCACCGCCACGCCCAGCAGGTGCTGCACCCATAGTTGCAGCACCGCGGCCAGCGCCTGCAGGCCGGAGTGCGCGGGCACCAGGTGGAAGGCCAAGCCATGCCCCAGATCCTGGCGCAGCTCGGGCGTCAGGTCCAGCAGGAAGGCGTGGCGCCCGCCCGGGCGCGCCGCCTCGGCCCAGTAGGCCGCCTGCGTCTCGGGCAGAAGCACCTGCAACTGCACCGCCTTGAGCGGCTGCCGCGTCTGCGCCAGCAGGCGGCCCAGGTCGCCGAAGCCATGGGTCTCGCGCTGCAGGTCCAGCGTGTCGCGGTCGCCTGCGAGCAGCCGGTCCTCGTGCCGGCTCATGCGCTGCGGGCGGAACAGCATCTCGGCGGCGCGCGCCTGCCAGGCGTCGTTGCAGCCGTCCAGCAAGCCGCGCAGCACGGCCTGCACCACCAGGTCGATGAACAGCGGCGGCACCTGAACCCGGCCGCCGCGCCACAGCGCCAGCAGCCAGGCTTCGAGCGATCCGGCCTGCAGCAGGGCGTCGCGCAGCGTCAGGAAGTGGCCGTAGTTGTCGCGCACGTCGGCGTCAAGCATCGCGGCCAGGGCTGCGGGGGAGACGGGGCGCAGCGGGTCGTCCTGCAACGCCCGGTGCAGCGCGGTCTCGGCCGCGCAGGATTCGGGCTGCAGAGCCAGTTCGGGCCGCTGCAGCCAGGCGGTCAGCCAGGCGGGCGTGGGCAGATGCCAGCCTTGCGCATTGCGCTGCAGCAGGCGCCAGCCGCAGTCGGGCCAGAAGTCGGTGGTGTCTGGAGTGTCGGGGGTCAAGCGGGCTCCGCGTCCTGGCCCCGGGCCGGCGGCCGGGTGCGGCGCATTCTGCAGCGCCGCGGCAGGGGCGTGGCAGGCGCTACGATGCACCCATGGCCGACGACATCACCACGCTGCGCCGCATCCTCAAGGATTGCCACACCATCGCCGTGGTGGGGCTGTCGGCCGAATGGCACCGGCCCAGCAACTTTGCCGCCAACTACATGCAAAGCCACGGCTACCGCATCGTGCCGGTGAACCCGCGCTACCCCAGCATCCTGGGGCAGACCTGCTACGCGCGGCTCGAGGACATCCCCTTCGCCGTGGACATGGTCGATGTCTTCCGTCGCACCGAAGACGTGCCGCCCATCGCCGCCAGCGCCGTGGCCATCGGCGCCAAGTGCCTGTGGCAGCAGATCGGCGTGGTCAGCGAACCGGCGGCGGCGCTGGCGCGCGCGGCCGGGCTGGACACGGTGATGGACCGCTGCGTCAAGATCGAGCACGCACGGCTGTTCGGCGGGCTGCACTGGGTGGGCGTGAACACCGGCGTGATCTCCGCCCGCCGCCCCGTCTGAAATGAAGCCCCCACGCTCGCTTCGTTCGCTGCCCCCCAAGGGGGCCGCCAGCACCTTCGGAACGGCCGGGCGGTGCTGACCATGGCCGACCACGTCTTCAAGCCCGAGACCCTGGCCATCCACGCCGGGCAGATCCCCGACGCCGCCACCGGCGCGCGCGCACTGCCCATCTACCAGACCACCAGCTTCGTGTTCGACAGCGCCGAGCACGCAGCCAGCCTGTTCAACCTGCAGACCTTCGGCAACGTCTACTCGCGCCTGTCCAATCCCACGGTGGCGGCGCTGGAAGAGCGCGTGGCGGCGCTGGAAGGCGCGCGCGCGGCCATCGCCTGCGCCAGCGGCATGGCGGCCGAGGCCATGGCGCTGATGACCATCCTGCAGGCCGGCGACCACGTGGTCGCCGCGGGCGCGCTGTACGGCGGCAGCGTCACGATGCTGGCCGTCAACCTGCGCAAGTTCGGCATAGAGACCACCTTCGTCGACGCCACCAACCCCGACGCCTTTGCCGCGGCCATGCGCCCCAACACCCGCGCCGTGTTCGCCGAAAGCCTGGGCAACCCCAGCCTGGTGGTGCTGGACATCGCCGCTGTGGCCGCGGTGGCCCATGCCCACGGCGTGCCGCTGGTCATCGACAACACCGTGCCCAGCCCCTTCCTGTGCAACCCCTGCGCGCTGGGCGCCGACATCGTGGTGCACAGCGCCACCAAGTACCTGGCCGGCCACGGCACCACATTGGGCGGCGTGGTGGTCGAGGCCGGCAGGTTCCCGTGGGACAACGGCAAGTTCCCCGGCATGACCGAGCCCAGCCCCGGCTACCACGGCGTCAAGTTCTACGAGACCTTCGGCGACTTCGGCTTCACCATGCGCTGCCGCATGGAGACGCTGCGCGTCTACGGCGCAGCGCTGGCGCCGTTGGCGGCCTGGCAGATCCTGCAGGGCGTGGAGACACTGCCGCTGCGCATGGAACGCCATTGCAGCAATGCGCTGGCGCTGGCGCGCTTTCTGCGCGACGACCCGCGCGTGGGCTGGGTCAACTACCCCGGGCTGGAAGACCACCCGCAGCACGCACTGCTGCAGCGCCAGATGCGCGGCGCCTCGGGCCTGCTGGCCTTCGGCGTGAAGGGCGGGGCCGAGCGCGGCGTGCAGTTCATCGAGGCGGCCCAGTTCATGAGCCACCTGGTGAACATCGGCGACACGCGCACGCTCATCAGCCACCCGGCCAGCACCACCCACCGGCAGTTGGACGCCGCGCAACAGCTGGCCGCCGGCGTGCTGCCCGACATGGTGCGCGTTTCGGTGGGGCTGGAGCACATCGACGACATCCTGTGGGACGTGGACCAGGCCCTGGCCGCCGCCAGCCACTGAACGCGCGCGGCCGCGTCATAAGATCGTCGCCCACTGCACGAGGGCGCGCGCCATGAGCATCTACGACCAGCACCTGGACAAGAACGCGGCCAACTTCGTGGCGCTCAGCCCGGTGAGCTTCGTCGAGCGCAGCGCCGAGGTCTTCGGCGATCTGCCGGCGGTGGTGCACGGCGCGCGCCGCTACACCTGGGCGCAGACGCGCGAGCGCTCGGCGCGGCTGGCCGCGGCGCTGCGCAGCCTGGGCGTGGCGCGCGGCAGCACGGTGAGCGTGATGCTGCCCAACACGCCCGAAATGGTGGAGGCCCACTACGCCGTGCCGGCCCTGGGCGCCGTGCTCAACACGCTCAACACGCGGCTGGATGCGCCGCTGCTGGCCTGGCAGCTGCACCACTGCGAGGCCAGCGTGCTGATCACTGACCGCGAGTTCGCGCCGGTGATGGCCCACGCGCTGCGCCTGCTGCGGCAGGAGCACGGCCGGCAGATCGTGGTCATCGACGTGCTCGACACCGAATACACCGGCCCCGGCCACGCCCTGGGCGCGCAGGACTACGAAGCGCTGCTGGCCGCGCACGCGCCGCTGGCGCGGCTGGAAGGGCCGGCGGACGAGTGGGACGCCATCGCCGTGAGCTACACCAGCGGCACCACCGGTGACCCCAAGGGCGTGGTCACGCACCACCGCGGCGCCTACCTCAATGCCGTGTGCAACGCCGCCACCTGGACCATGCCGCACTTCCCGCGCTACCTGTGGACGCTGCCGATGTTCCACTGCAACGGCTGGTGCTTCCCCTGGACGGTGGCACTGCTGGGCGGCACGCATGTCTGCCTGCGCCGCGTCGACGCGCGCGCCATCCTCGACGCCATGCGCGAGCACGGCGTCGACCACTACTGCGCCGCGCCCATCGTGCACAACCTGCTGATCAACGCGCCGGCCGAATGGCGCGCCGGCATCACGCAGGCGGTGCGCGGCATGGTGGCCGGCGCGGCGCCGCCGGCAGCCATGATCGAAGGCATGGCGCGCATCGGCTTCGACATCACCCATGTCTACGGCCTGACCGAGGTCTACGGCCCGGCGGCGGTGGCGGTGAAGCGGCCCGCCTGGGCCGGCGAGACCCTGTCCGAGCAGACCCGGCTGAATGGCCGCCAGGGCGTGCGCTACGGCCTGCAGGAAGGCATGACGGTGCTCGACGCCGAGACCCTGGCCGAGACGGCGGCCGACGGCCAGACCATGGGCGAGATCATGTTCCGCGGCAATATCGTGATGAAGGGCTACCTCAAGAACCCGGCGGCCACGGCCAAGGCCTTCGAGGGCGGCTGGTTCCACACCGGTGACCTGGCAGTGATGGAGCCCGACCGCTACGTCAAGATCAAGGACCGCAGCAAGGACATCATCATCTCCGGCGGCGAAAACATCAGCAGCCTGGAGGTCGAGGACGCGCTCTACCGGCACCCGGCAGTGCTGGCCTGCGCCGTGGTGGCCCGGCCCGACCCCAAGTGGGGCGAAACGCCGCTGGCTTACGTGGAGCTCAAGTCCGACGCCACGGTCAGTGCCGAGGAACTGGTGGCGCACTGCAAGGGCCTGCTGGCCGGCTACAAGCTGCCGCGCGAGATCCGCTTCGAGCCCATCCCCAAGACCAGCACCGGCAAGATCCAGAAGTTCCAGCTGCGCGAGCGCGCACGGTCGAATTCGGCCATCGAGTGAAGCCCCGGCCGGGCGCGGCCGTATAACAAGAAGACCGCATGGCCATCATCTCCTTCAAGCGCATCGGCCACCGCATCCTGGCGGTGGTGGGTCTGACCGTGTCGCTGGGCCTGGGCGCCATCGCCTGGTTCTATGTGGACTACCAGGAACGCGCGGTGCTGGCGCAGAACGAGCGCAACATGCTGCGCCTGACCGAGGCCGTGAGCCTGAACCTGCAGAGCGTGATGCTCGCCGGCTATGCCGACATCGCGCAGTCGTTTGCCGAGCGGCTGCACAAGGTCGAGGGCATCGACGATTTCTACATCCTGCGCACCGACGGCATCGAGGCCTTCGGCGACAACCGCACCATCGTGGCGGTCAACCAGCGCCGCGGTGAAGAACTCTTTCGCCCGCGCGACAAGGAAGTCGAGCGACGCCTGGTGGCTGCCGACAACCCGTTGCTGCGGCAAGCGCTGGAGCGGCGCGCGCCGGCCGTGGCCTACGGCACCGACGAGCACGGCGAGCGCAACCTGCGCATCCTGGCGCCCATCCTCAACCAGGCCTCGTGCCACAAGTGCCACGGCCAGGCGCAGCCGGTGCGCGGCGTGATCATGCTGGCAACGTCGCTGGACATGGTCGAGCGTGACATCTACGAGACGCGCAAGGCCTCGATCCTGGTGCTGGCGCCCACGCTGCTGGCCACGCTCATCCTCACCGGGCTGATCATGCGGCGCTCGGTGGTGCGGCCCATCGAGAGCATGACCAGTGCGATGTTGCGCGCTTCGGCCGGCGAGCTGGACCAGCGCGTGCCGGTGAAGGGCGACGACGAACTGGCGCAGATGGCCGGCAGCTTCAACACCATGACCAACGAGCTGCTCAAGACCTACCGCGGCCTGAAGCTCGAGCAGGACAAGCTGACCACCATCATCCTGGGTGCGGGCGAGGCCATCATCGTGACCGATGCCGCCGACCACGTGGTGCTGGTGAACCCGGCGGCCACCGCGCTGCTGGGCAAGAGCCAGGAACGCATCGTCGAAGAGGGCTTTCTGCAGATCTTCGACCGGCCCGACCTGATGGAGCAGTGGCTGGGCGGCCCCGTTGCCGACAGCGGCCCGCACACGCTGGAATACAACGCCCATGTGCTGAGCGTGCACGCCGCGCGCATCAACGACGCCCAGGGCAAGCGCGTGGGCAGCGCCGCGCTGCTGCGCGACATCACCGAGGAAAAGCGGCTCGAGGACGAACTGCGCCGCCTGTCCAACACCGACAGCCTGACGCTGCTGTACAACCGGCGCTACGTCGACGAGTCGCTGCAGACCGAGCTCGATCGCGCGCAGCGCTACCGCCTGCCGCTGTCGGTGCTGGTGCTGGACGTGGATCACTTCAAGCGCTTCAACGACACCCACGGCCACGAAGTTGGCGACCGCGTGCTGCAAGCCGTGGCGCGCGCACTGCGCGCCGCGCTGCGCGGGCTGGATTCGCCCTGCCGCTACGGCGGCGAGGAGTTCGTGGCGATATTGCCCAGCACCAACAAGGCCGGCGCCTACGCCCTGGCCGAGCGCCTGCGCCAGGACATCGAGCGCCTGGTGGTGGACGGGCTGCAGGTCACGGCCTCGATCGGCGTGGCCGAGTTCCCCGACATCGAGGTCACCCAGCAGGCGCGCCTGATCGGTGCTGCCGACGCCGCCATGTACCAGGCCAAGCGCTCGGGCCGCAACCGCGTTTGCATCGCGCACAGCGTGGCGCTGGACCAGGGGACTTGAGGCGCTTCAGCGCAGCGCGGAAAAATCGAACAGCAGCGGCTCGGTCACCGACTTGTGCTCGTCGCGCCCGCGGTTGAACACCGCCACCTGGCCCAGCAAGCGCGTGCCGGGCTTGAAGACCGCGTCGTCGGGGTGGCCGGTGTTCAGCGCGCGCGCAAACTCCAGCTGCCAGAAGCCGGCCTTCCACTGGCCGCGCGCGGCCACGTCGGCGGCGCTGCCCGTGGGCTTCTGCAGCTCGATGGCCGGGGCGCGCTCGCCCTGGTGTTGGCGTGGCGGCGGCAGTGGGCGCCAGGGCGGCAGGCCGGCGTCGCGCGGCTTGCGGATGTAGACCGTGGCGCCGCCGGGCAGGGCGTATTCGGCCGCGTTCTCGGTGGCGCGGGTGCTGAAGGCGTGGCTCAGGTCTTCGGCCACGCCGCCGGGGTTGCTGCGTCCGGCCGACCACAGCCAGACATCGACGCGGTACTCGCTGGCGCTGAGCATGCTGCGGTTGAAGTCACCCGCGAGGTGGAAGCGCAAGGAGATCTGGTCGTCCCAGCGGCGGGCGGCCTTGTAGGCGCCGTCGCGCCATTCCCACACCGGCGGATCGGCGTCGGCGCTGGCGTCGGGCCAGCGCAGCGCCACGAACAGCCGTCCGTCGGCCACGCCGGCCTTGATCAGCAGCGTCAGGCTGCCGGTGACGTTGCGGTCGTCGGCTTCCTCCAGCCCGTGGCGCGGCCGGTCCGTGCGTTGCAGTGCCGGCGTCACGGCCAGTGCCAGCCAGCCCGTGCTGCCCCATTCGGCCAGGTCGCCGTCGACGCGCGGCGCCTTGGCCAGCGCGGCCACGGCCAGTACCGGCGGCTCCACCGTGGCCTGGGCCAGGGCCAGCGCGGGTGCGGCCAGCAGGACCATTGCGATGAGCTGCCGGTGGGCCTTCATTCGACGACGATCAGGCCTTCCATGCCCTGCTCGAGGTGGTCGTCCAGCGTGCAGACCACCCGGTAGCTGCCCTTGCGCACAGGCACCAGGAACAGGTCGATCCGGCCGCCCTTGCGCAGCACTTCGACGGCGGTGACGTAGTCGACCTTGATCTCGGCCTGACGCTCGACCAGCAGCTTGCGCCAGGCCACGGACTGGAAGAACTCGGGCGCGGTGTAGTAGTGGTGCTTGTCGCCGATGTTGCGCAGCTCGATGCGGTAGGGCCGCCCGGCCTTGAGCCGCAGTTCGCGCGGGCTGTAGCTGTGCTCGTCCAGCGTCACGCGCAGGGTCTCGGCCTGGTCCCAGTCGGCAGCGGCGACGATGGCCGCAGCGTCGGCCACCAGGCCCTGGCCGCTGCCGCCCAGCGTGTGGCAGGCGGCCAGCGGTACGACAAGGGTCAGGGCGACAAGGGCGCGGCGCATGGCCGGATTGTCGGCGCAGGCGCCGCCGCCGCGGAGGTTTCTCCCCGCGCGCGACAATGGCGGGCGCGGCGGCACCCCGGCCCGGCCGCCCGTCACCCCGAGGAGACAAGCCTGTGTCGCAAGAACCCCTGGTGCTGCACGAGAAGGACTCGCGCGGCGTCGTCACGCTCACCCTCAACCGGCCCGCGGCCTTCAACTCGCTGAGCGAGGGCATGCTGGCCGCGCTGCAAGCGGCGCTGGACCGCGTGCGCGCCGATGCCACGGCGCGCGTGGTGGTCATCGCTGCCGCCGGCCGCGCCTTCTGCGCCGGGCACGACCTGAAGGAGATGCGCGCCGAGCCCTCGCTGGACTACTACCAGCGCCTGTTCGCGCAATGCGCGCAGGTGATGCTGAGCATCCAGCAGCTGCCCTTGCCGGTGATCGCCCGCGTGCAGGGCATCGCCACCGCCGCCGGCTGCCAGCTGGTGGCCATGTGTGACCTGGCCGTGGCGGCGCGCGACACGCGCTTTGCCGTCAGCGGCGTCAACCTGGGGCTGTTCTGCAGCACGCCGGGCGTGGCGCTCAGCCGCAACCTGGGGCGCAAGGCGGCCTTCGAGATGCTGGTGACGGGCGAGTTCATCAGCGCCGAGCAGGCGCGCGACAAGGGCTTGATCAACCGCGTGGCCGAACCGGCCGAACTGGACGCCGAGGTCGAGCGCCTGGTGGCCAGCATCGTGGCCAAGCCGGCCGTGGCCCTGGCCGCGGGCAAGGCGCTGTTCTACCGCCAGCTCGAGACCGGCATCCAGGATGCCTACGCCGACGCCGGCCGCACCATGGCCTGCAACATGATGGACCCGGCGGCGCTGGAAGGCGTGCAGGCCTTCATCGACAAGCGCCCGCCGGCCTGGGCGGCCAAGCCGGCTGACAAGCACTGAGTGAGCGCCCCGTAACATCGGAGCATGACCGAGCGCATCCGCATCCCCGGCCGCCGACTGCTGCATTCGCCCGGGCCGACGCCGCTGCCCGACGCGGTGCTGCACGCCATGAGCGTGCAGCCCATGGACCTGGGCGATGCGCGCGTCGACGCCAACATCGCCGCCTGCGAGCACGGCCTGCGCCGGCTGCTGGGCACGCGCGAAGCCGACGTGTTCTTCTACGCCAGCAACGGCCACGGCGTGTGGGAAGCGGTGGTCGAGAACCTGGCCGCGCCCGGGCAGGCGCTGCTGGTGCCGGGCACGGGGCATTTCTCGGAATCCTGGGCCGTGCAGGCCGAAGCCCTGGGCCGGCGCGTGGTGCGCACGCCCTGGCGCGAGGGCTGGCCCATCGATGCCTCAGCGGTGGCGCAGGTGCTGCGCGACGACCGCGCGCACAACATCCAGGCCTTGCTGGCGGTGCACACCGACACCGCCAGCGGCGTGACCAGCGACCTGGCCGCGCTGCGCCGCGCGCTGGCCGACAGCGGCCACCCGGCGCTGCTGGTGGCCGACGTGGTGGCCTCGCTGGCGGCCGCGCCCTTCGGCATGGACGCGCTGGGCGTGGACGTGGCCGTGGCGGCGTCGCAGAAGGGCCTGATGTGCCCGCCCGGCCTGGGCATGCTGGCGGTGAACGCGCGCGCGCTGGACGCCGCGCGCCGCAACCCGGCACCGCGCTTCTACTGGGACTGGGTGCGCCGCCGCGACGAACTTTCCTACCGCAAGTTCTGCGGCACGCCGCCGCAGAACCTGATGTTCGGCCTGCAGGCTGCGCTGCACCTCATCGAGCAGGAAGGGCTGGACGCCGTGCACGCGCGCCACCGCCTGCTGGCCGGCCTGGTGCAGGCGGCCGTGGAGGGTTGGCGCGAGGGCGGGGCGCTGGACTTCTTCGCGCGCGACGCCGCCAGCCGTTCGGTATCGGTCACCACCATCGCCGTGCAGGGCGTCGACGTGGCCGCGCTGCGCACGCTGGCGCGCGAGCGCTTCCAGGTGGCCGTGGCCGGCGGCCTGGGGCCGCTGGCCGGGCGCGCCTTTCGCATCGGCCACCTGGGCGACAGCAACCCGGCGCTGATCCTGGGCGCCATCGCCGGCGTCGAGGCGGCATTGCGGGCGCTGCGCGTGCCGGTCGGCCAAGGTGGCATTCAGCGCGCCGTGCAACGCCTGGCACTTCTTCAGGATTGAGATGACGACACCCCCCTCGCAAGCCCTTCTCGAAGCCCGACAACTGGCCTGCCGGCGCGGCCGCAACCTGTTGTTCGACGGCCTGGACATGGCGCTGGTGCCGGGTTCGGTGACCTGGCTGCGTGGCACCAACGGCAGCGGCAAGACCAGCCTCATGCGCATCCTGGCCGGCCTGTCGGCGCCGGCCGCGGGCGAGGTGCTGTGGCGCGGCACGCCCTTTCGCAAGGCCGGCGCCGAGGCGCGCGAGGGCCTGCTGTACATCGGCCACGCCAACTCGCTGAAGGAAGACCTGACCCTGGCCGAATCGGTGGCCTACCTGGGCCGGCTGGCCGGCATGGACCGCGCCGACGAACGTGCCCACCAGGCGCTGGAGCACGTGGGCCTGCAGACGCGCCGAGGTGCGGCCGTGCGCACCTTGTCGCAGGGGCAGCGCCGCCGCGGCGCGCTGTCGCGCCTGGCGCTGGAAGACAAGCCGCGGGTGTGGATCCTGGACGAGCCCTACGACGCGCTGGACGTGCCCAGCACGCAGACGCTGTCGGCACTGATCACGGCCCAGGCCGCACGCGGCGGCGCGGTGCTGCTCACCAGCCACCAGAGCGTGCCCCTGCCGGGGCTGGTGGAATTCGACCTCGAGACCGTGCGCAAGCGTTGAACCCGGCCTCTTGATCGCACGCAATGTCCCCTTAATCCCCGGTCCCTACAATCCGCCGCGTCATGTCCACCCCCACCACCCGCCCCGAAGCGCCGCGCGCATGAGCCACCTGCGTTCATCGCCGTGCCACGCCCTTCGGGTGCTGCCCCGCGCAAGCCATGGGGTGCCTGCTTGACGGGGGTGTTGCTGGCCACCACGCGCCGCGATCTGCTGCTGGCGCGGCGGCGGCGCGTCGAGGCACTGCTGCCGCTGGGCTTCTTCGTCGTGGCCGCGGGCCTTTTTCCGCTGGGCGTGGGCCCCGAACCGCAGACGCTGCGCCAGATCGGCCCGGGCATCGTCTGGGTCTGTGCGCTGCTGGCGGCCATGCTCTCGGTGACGCAACTGTTCGCGGCCGATCATCAAGACGGCTCGCTCGAGCAGATGCTGCTGTCGCCGCAGCCGCTGCTGGGCATCGTGCTGGGCAAGGTGCTGGCGCAATGGCTCAGCACCGGGCTGCCGCTGGTGCTGATGGCGCCGCTGATCGGTCTGCTCTTCGGCATGAGCGCGCCGGCCATCGCCGCGCTCACCGCCACCTTGCTCGTCGGCACGCCCATCCTCAGCCTGCTGGGCGCCGTGGGTGCAGCGCTGACCCTGGGCCTGCGCAGCGGCGCGGCGCTGGTCTTCCTGCTGGTGTTGCCGCTGACCATTCCGACGCTGATCTTCGGCGCCGGCGCGGTGGGCGCCATCGACAGTGGCCTGTCGGCACGCGCGCATTTCTCGCTGCTGGGCGCGCTGCTCATCATGACCGCGCTGGGCGCGCCACTGGCCACGGCCGCGGCCCTGCGCATATCGATGGACTGACCTGACGATGAACGCCAGCCTGCGTTGGTCGACCTTTGCCGCACCCTCGCGCTTCTACGCGCTGGCCGGGCGCCTGATGCCCTGGTTCTGGGGCGTTGCCATCGTCTTCGCGCTGGCCGGGCTGTGGGTGGGTTTCTTCGTGGCGCCCACCGACCACCAGCAGGGCGAGTCCTACCGCATCATCTTCATCCACGTGCCGGCGGCCTGGATGTCCATGCTGCTGTACATGGTCATGGCCTTCTGGGCGGCGCTGGGCTGGATGCTCAACACCCGGCTGGCGTCGATGATGGCGCGCGCCATCGCCCCCACCGGCGCGATGTTCACCTTTCTGGCGCTGTGGACCGGCGCCTTCTGGGGCAAGCCGACCTGGGGCACCTGGTGGGTGTGGGACGCGCGCCTGACCTCCGAGTTCATACTGCTGCTGCTGTACATCGGCTACATCGCACTCACCGAAGCCATCGACGACCAGCGCCGTGCGGCGCACGCCGGTGCGCTGCTGGCGCTGGTGGGCGCGGTCAACATTCCCATCATCTATTTCTCGGTGATCTGGTGGAACACGCTGCACCAGGGCGCCACCATCAGCATGACGGCGGCACCCAAGATGGCCACCACCATGCTCGTGGCCATGCTGCTGATGACCATCAGCTGCTGGGCCTACGCCTTTGCCGTGACCTGGTCGCGCACGCGGGCCATCGTGCTCGAGCAGGAGTCCGACACCGAGTGGGTGCGCGCCCTGGTCGGCCCCCAGGGGCGGCGGTGACGCCTGGTGACGAAATATCCTGAACCTCGCGTGATTTACCGACTCGAAGCCGGCGCGCGCACGCGCGCCAACCCCGATTGTTCGATTCAGCAAGTGACGCCGGCGGTCCCGGCGCAAGGAGCAAGACCATGAAGCCGCGTCAGAAGAGGGCAATGATCATCGTCGGCGTGTTGTCCGCCGTGGGCGTGGCAGTGGCATTGGTGCTCAACGCCTTCAACAGCAACCTGGTGTTCTTCTATTCGCCCACCCAGGTGGCCGCGAACGAGGCGCCGCAGGGCCGCACCTTCCGCATCGGCGGGCTGGTCGAAGAAGGCACGGTGGCGCGCGAGGGCGTCACAGTGCGCTTCGTGGTCACCGACACCGCCAAGACCGTGCCGGTGCGCTACACCGGCATCCTGCCCGACCTGTTCAAGGAAGGTAAGGGCGTGGTCGCGCAGGGCCAGATCGGCCCCGACGGCGTGTTCGTCGCGCGCGAAGTGCTGGCCAAGCACGACGAGAACTACATGCCGCCCGAGGCCGCCGAGGCGCTCAAGAATGCCGGCAAGACCTCTACCCACAATGCCTCCACGCTGGTGGTCGAGGGCAAGAAATGATTCCTGAACTGGGCCATCTGCTGCTGTACTTCGCGCTGGGCGCGGCCATCGCCCAGGGCGTGTTGCCGCTGGTCGGGGCACAACGGGGCAACGTCGCCTGGATGGCGCTGGGCCGGCCGCTGGCGCTGGCACAGGCGCTGCTGGTGCTGGCCGCCTACATCTGCCTGACCTACTCGTTCATCTACAACGACTTCTCGGTCTTGAACGTGGCCAGCAACTCCAACTCGGCCTTGCCGCTGGAGTACCGCATCGCCGCCGTCTGGGGCTCGCACGAAGGCTCGCTGCTGCTGTGGATGCTCATGCTCGTGGGCTGGGGGCTGGCCGTGGCCGTGTGGAGCCGCTCGCTGCCCTTGCCCTTCGTGGCGCGCATCCTGTCCGTGATGGGCCTGGTGTCGGTGGGCTTCCTGCTGTTCACGCTGATGACCTCCAACCCCTTCGACCGCCTGATCCCGGCGGCCATGGACGGGCGCGACCTGAACCCGCTGCTGCAGGACCCGGGCATGGTCATCCACCCGCCCATGCTGTACATGGGCTATGTCGGCTTCTCGGTGGCCTTCGCCTTTGCCGTGGCGGCGCTGATCGGCGGCAACCTGGACGCCACCTGGGCGCGCTGGACGCGCCCCTGGACCACCGCGGCCTGGGTCTTCCTGACCTTCGGCATCGGCCTGGGCAGCTGGTGGGCCTACATGGAGCTGGGCTGGGGCGGCTGGTGGTTCTGGGACCCTGTCGAAAACGCCTCTTTCATGCCCTGGCTGGTGGGCACGGCGCTGATCCATTCGCTGGCCGTGACCGAAAAGCGCGGCAGCTTCAAGGTGTGGACGGTGTGGCTGGCCATCGCCGCCTTCTCGCTGTCGCTGATGGGCACCTTCCTCGTGCGATCGGGCGTGCTGAGCTCGGTGCACTCCTTCGCCACCGACCCCACGCGCGGCCTGTTCATCCTGGCCTTCCTGGTCATCGTCATCGGCAGCTCGCTGGTGCTGTTTGCCTGGCGTGCGTCCAAGGTTGGCCTGGGCCAGCGCTTTGGCATGTTCTCGCGCGAATCGATGCTGCTGGGCAACAACATGATGCTGGCGGCGGCCTGCGGCGCCGTGCTGCTGGGCACGCTGTACCCGCTGTTCCTGGACGCGCTGGGCATGGGTAAGATCTCGGTCGGCCCGCCTTACTTCGACACCGTCTTCGGCCTGCTGATGCTGCCACTGGTGATGGTCATGGGCATCGGCCCGCTGGTGCGCTGGAAGCAGGATGAGCCCGTCCCGCTGCTGCGCCGCATGATCGCCCCGGCGGTGCTGGTGCTGGCGGTGGCGCTGGGCGTGGGCTTGGCCTCCGGCCAGGTGTCGCTGGTGGCCACCGGCGGACTGATCATGGCCTTCTGGATCGTCGCCGGCTTGCTGGTGGACCTGAAGACCCGGCTCCTGCCCAAGGGCAGCAGCGTCGGCCAGGCTTGGCATCGCGCACGCCAACTGCCTCGCGCCACCGTCGGCATGATGGTCGCGCACCTGGGCGTGGCGGCTTTCACATTCGGCGTGACCATGGTCAAGACCTACGACATCGAGCGCGACGTGCAGATGGGCCCGGGCGACACCACCGAAATCAACGGCTACACCTTCCGCATGGTCGAAGTGCGCGATGTGCCCGGCCCCAACTTCGTCGCTGCGCAGGGCCGTGTCGAGGTCACGCGCGATGGCAAGCCGGTGGCCACGCTGTATCCCGAAAAGCGCATCTACCGGGTGCAGAACAACCCCATGACCGAGGCCGCTGTCGACAGCACCCTGTCACGCGATCTGTACCTGTCCATGGGCGAGCAATTGCCCTCCGGTGCGTGGGTGGTGCGCGTGCAGCACAAGCCCTTCATCAGCATGATCTGGCTGGGCTGCCTGATCATGATGGCCGGCGGCATCCTGGCCACCACCGATCGCCGCTACCGTGTGCGCCAGGCCGCCCCGGTGCCAGCCACCGGAGCCACGGGGAGCACCGCATGATGCGGTTCCTGTGGCCGCTGATCCTGTTCGTGGTGCTGGCCGTGTTCCTGGCCGCGGGCCTGCGCCTGAACCCGCGCGAGGTGCCGTCGCCGCTGATCGACAAGCCGGCGCCGACCTTCAAGGCGGCGCTGCTGTCCAACCCCGAGCAAAGCCTCACCCCCCAGGACCTGCTGGGCAAGGTCTGGGTGCTCAACGTCTGGGCCTCGTGGTGCGTGGCCTGCCGGGTGGAGCACCCGCTGCTGGTCGAGTTTGCCAAGCGCGGCGTGGTGCCCCTCTATGGCCTGCAGTACAAGGACGATCGCAAGGCCGGCATGGATTGGTTGCAGCGCCTGGGCGACCCTTACACCGATTCGCTGATGGACCGCGATGGCCGAATCGGCATCGACTACGGTGTCTACGGTGTGCCCGAGACCTTTGTCATCGATCGCCAGGGCGTGATCCGCTTCAAGCACATCGGTCCGGTCACCGTAGAAGTGCTGCGCGATCAGATCGAACCGCTGGTGAGGCGCCTGAATGCATAAGCGCCTGTTGTTCATTGCCGCGCTGCTGCTGTCGCTGCTGTCGCTGGCGCCTGCGGTGCTGGCGCGCGAGGCCGTGCCCGCATCGGCCGATCCGGCGCTCGAAAAGCGTGTCATGGGGCTGGCGGCCGAACTGCGCTGCCTGGTTTGCCAGAACCAGACCATCGCCGACTCGCACGCCGAACTGGCCGTCGATCTGCGCCGGCAGATCGGCGAACTGATCGCCAAGGGCCAGAGCGACGACCAGATCCGCACCTACATGACCGAGCGCTACGGCGACTTCGTGCTCTACAACCCGCCCTTCAAGCCCGCCACGCTGCTGCTGTGGTTCGGGCCGCCACTGCTGCTGGTGGGGGCGCTGACGGCCTTGATCGTGTCGCTGCGGCGGCGCCAACGCGCCGCCCCCGAGGCCTTCGACCCGGACAGCCCTGACGATGTCGCCGTCGACGGCGGCCCCCGCTAAGCTGCCGACTGCCGCCGTCGCCGACGCGCGGCCCTCACGCCGCCTGGTCCTGGCCGTCACGGGCTTCGTGCTGGCGTTGGGGCTGCTGGGCTACGGCGTCCAGGGCGGCTTCCGCTTCGGCCCGCCCGAGCCTGCACCGGCAGCGGTGGATGCATCCGAAAGCGCCCAGGCCCGCGCCCTGCTGGCCGAGCTGGCCGAGCGGGTGCAGGTACAGCCCGACGATGCCGAGGCCTGGACACTGATGGCGCGCGTGCAGGCCGATCTGGGGGACTCGTCGGCGTCGCTGGCCGCTTTCCGGCGTGCGGCCGACCTGCAGCCGCGCAATGCCCAGTCGCTGGCCGATCTGGCCGAAGCCCTGGCCCTGGGGCGCCAGGGCGAACTGGACGCCGAGGTCGAGAAGCTGGTTTTGCGTGCCGTGCGCCTGGATCCCAGCAACCAGAAGGCGCTGGGCCTGGCCGGGGCGATGGCCTTCCAGCGCGGCCAGTACCCCGAGGCGCTGGTGTTCTGGGAGCGCGCCCTGCGCGACGCCAGCACGCCCGGCGTGCGTGAGCCGCTGCAGGCGGCCATCTCCCTGGCGCGTGAGCGCATCCAGGGCGGACGGCCAGCGGCCGCCGCTTCGGCAGCGCGCTGAAGCCGCGCCGCCTTACATGCCCGCGTAGTTGGGCCCGCCGCCGCCTTCGGGCGTGACCCAGACGATGTTCTGCGTCGGGTCCTTGATGTCGCAGGTCTTGCAGTGCACGCAGTTCTGCGCGTTGATCTGCAGCTTCTCGCCGCCGCCGCCGTCGGGCACGAACTCGTACACGCCGGCCGGGCAGTAGCGGCTTTCGGGGCCGGCATAACGCCACAGATTGACGGCCACCGGCACCGCGGCGTCCTTCAGCGTCAGGTGGGCCGGCTGGTTCTCTTCGTGGTTGGTGTTGCTGATGAACACCGAGCTGAGCCGGTCGAAGGTGATCACGCCGTCGGGCTTGGGGTAGCGGATGGGCGCCACCTGCCCGGCGGCGTGCATGCGGCCGTGGTCGGGCTGCTGGCGGTGCAGCGTCCAGGGCGGGCTCTTGATGCCCAGCTTGGGCAGCAGCCACTGCTCGATGCCGGTCATGGCCATGCCCACCCACTGGCCCTGCTTGAACCACTGCTTGAA
This sequence comes from Rubrivivax sp., assembly GCA_022842305.1. Lineage (GTDB taxonomy): Bacteria > Pseudomonadota > Gammaproteobacteria > Burkholderiales > Burkholderiaceae_C > Rubrivivax. The sequence continues at coordinate 22,293 of JALHPY010000019.1, read as the reverse complement.
GTTGCGGCTGTGCTGCAGCTCGGCGTGCAGCCAGCTTTTCTCGAATGCCTCGGGGTAGGCCGCCAATTCGTCGCCCGCGCGCCCGGCCTGCAGCGCCGCGGCCAGGGCCTCGGCCGCCAGCATGCCGGTCTTGAGCGCGGCGTGGCTGCCCTTGATGCGCGCCGCGTTCAGCGTGCCGGCGTCGCAGCCCACCAGTGCCCCGCCCGGGAACACCAGCCTGGGCAGGCTCAGGATGCCACCCGCGACGATGGCGCGCGCGCCATAGCCGATGCGCTTGCCGCCTTCGATGTGGGCGCGGATGGCCGGGTGCGTCTTCCAGCGCTGCATTTCCTCGAAGGGGCTGAGCCAGGGGTTCTGGTAGTCCAGCCCGACCACCAGGCCCAGGGTGACGCGGTTGCCTTCCAGGTGGTAGAGAAAGCCGCCGCCGTAGGTCTGGTCGTCCATGGGCCAGCCGGCGGTGTGCACCACCAGGCCCGGCTTGGCCTGCGCAGGCGGGATCTCCCACAGTTCCTTCAGGCCGATGGCATAGCTCTGTGGGTCGCGCCCGGCGTCGAGCTGGTAGCGGGCGATGAGCTGCTTGCCCAGGTGGCCGCGTGCGCCCTCGGCAAACACCGTGTATTTGCCCAGCAGCTCCATGCCCAGCTGAAAGCCTTCGTGCGGCTGGCCGTCCTTGCCGATGCCCAGATTGCCGGTGGCCACGCCGCGCACCGCGCCGTCGTCGGTGTACAGCACCTCTGCCGCGGCGAAGCCGGGGAAGATCTCCACGCCCAGGGCCTCGGCCTGCCCGGCCAGCCACTTGACCACGGCGCCCAGGCTGATGACGTAGTTGCCTTCGTTGTGGAAGCAGTCGGGCACCAGCGCGTCGGGCGTGCGGCGGGCCTGGGTGGCGGTCAGCACCAGCAGGTCGTCGCCGGTCACCGGCTGCAGCAGCGGTGCGCCCAGCGCCTTCCAGTCGGGGAACAGCTCGTTCATGGCGCGCGGGTCCATCACCGCGCCCGAGATGATGTGCGCGCCCGGCTCCGAGCCCTTCTCCAGCACCACCACCGACAGGTCCGGGGCGATCTGCTTCAGCCGGATCGCGGTGGCCAGGCCGGCCGGGCCGGCGCCGACCACGACCACGTCGTACTCCATCGCTTCGCGGGGGCCGTACTGGGCCAGGATCTCGGCTGGGGTCATCAAGAGTCTCCGCGCGGCGCGCTTGTTCGAGGCGTGGCGATTTTACGAGGCGCCCCCCGCACGGAATGGGGGGCGCTGCCTAGCGCCGCAGCCAGGCCGCGCTGGCCACGCCAGCCAGCGTGAGCGCCAGCGAACCCAGCACGTGCGTGGTGACGGTGGCCAGGGCCCAGCCGGTGCGGCCCTGCTGCAGTGCATGCACCACTTCGGCCGAGAAGGTGGAGAAGGTGGTCAGCCCGCCCAGGAAGCCGGTGATGAGGAACAGGCGCCACTCGGGCGGCAGCTGCGGCGCGTCGGCCAGCAGCACCATGGCCAGGCCGATCAGGTAGCCGCCCACCAGGTTGGCCACCAGCGTGCCCGGCGGCAGCGCCGGCCACAGGTGGTTGAGGCCGATTCCCAGGCCCCAGCGCAACAGCGCGCCCAGGGCCGCGCCCAGGCCCACGGCGAAGATGGCGGTCAGCATGGCGGGCGATTATCAGCGTGCCTGCATGCGCAGGGCGGATTTGTCCTTGGGTACCATGCCGGCAGGCTTCAGCAAGGGAGATCGGGCGATGGCCATGGACGTGGTGGACTACGAGATCAAGGGCTCCGAGATGCAGTTCGTCGAGGTCGAGCTCGACCCCGGCGAGGCTGCGGTGGGCGAGGCCGGCAGCCTGTTCTTCATGGACGCCGGCATCAGCATGGACACGGTCTTCGGCGACGGCAGCGGCGGCGGCAGCGGGCTGTTCGGCAAGCTGCTGGGCGCCGGCAAGCGCCTGGTCACCGGCGAATCGCTGTTCACCACGGTCTATACCAACCAGACCGCCAGCAAGCAGCGCGTGGCCTTCGGTGCGCCCTATCCCGGCAAGATCATCCCCATGGACCTGCGCCAGCTCGGCGGCCTGCTGATCTGCCAGAAGGATTCGTTCCTTTGCGCCGCGCGCGGGGTGTCGCTGGGCATCGCGCTGCAGCGCCGGCTGTCGGCCGGATTTTTTGGTGGCGAGGGCTTCATCATGCAGAAGCTCGAAGGCGACGGCCTGGCCTTCGTCCACGCCGGCGGCACGGTGGTGCGGCGCGAGCTGCAACCCGGCCAGGTGCTGATGGTCGATACCGGGTGCGTCGTGGCCTACACGCCCACGGTGGACTTCCAGATCCAGTACGTCGGCAAGATCAAGACCGCGCTGTTCGGCGGCGAAGGCCTGTTCTTCGCCAAGCTCACCGGGCCGGGCACGGTGTGGCTGCAGAGCCTGCCCTTCAGCCGCCTGGCGTCGCGCGTGTTTGCCGCGGCGCCGCAGCGTGGCGGTGGCAAGGAAGAAACCGCGCTCGGTGGCCTGGCCGTGGGCGGTGGCCTGCTGGGCGGCCTGCTGGGTGGCAATGACAAGTAGCGCGGCGCGCTGGCCCCTGCTCTTGCTGGCGGCCCTGCTGCCCGCCGCGGCCGGTGCCGCGCCGGGGCCGCCCAGCGTGCAGCTCGAAGAGCTGAGCTGGACCGAACTGCGCGAGCGCATCGCCGGCGGCGTGCGCACCGCGCTCGTGCCGCTGGGCGGCACCGAGCAGAGCGGCCCGCACCTGGCGCTGGGCAAGCACAACCAGCGCGTGCGCTGGCTGGCCGAACGCATCGCCCAGCGTCTGGGCGACGCCGTGGTCGCGCCGGTGCTGGCCTACGTGCCCGAAGGCCGCATCGCGCCGCCTGCCGGCCACATGCGCTGGACCGGCACGCTGTCCATCCCCGAGCCCGCCTTCGAGGCGGTGCTGACGGCCACGGTGCGCAGCCTGCGCGCGCATGGCTTGTGCGACGTCTTCTTTCTGGGCGACCACGGTGGCTATCGGCCCAGCCTGGAGCGTGTGGCCCTGGCGCTCAACCGCGAAGCGGCCGCCGCGTCGCACTGCCGCGTGCACGCGCTGCCCGAGTACTACCGTGCCGCCACCGACGGCTTTGCCGCGTTGCTGCAGGCGCGCGGCTACACGCCCGACGAAGTGGGCACGCATGCCGGCCTGGCCGACACCGCGCTCACCCTGGCCACGGCCCCGGCGCTGGTGCGCATGGACGTGGCCCAGGCACGGCCGCGCGGCGCGCAGGGCGATGGCGTGACAGGTGACCCGCGGCGCGCCACTGCCGAGCTCGGCCGGCTGGGCGCAGACCATATCGTCGAGCAGTCGGTGGCGGCCATCCGCCAGCGGCTGCCAGAACTCCGCACGACCGGCAAACCTTGATCGAAAGCCTTCCCATGTTCCCGAAGAAGTACCCGCGCGTGCCCCTGGCCGCCGGCCTGTTGCTGCTGCTGGGTGCCGCCGCCAACGCCGCCGACAGCGTGATCCCCCCGACCGGCGTGCCGCCCGTGCCCGACGCGCGCAACCTGTACAGCGAAACCGCGGCCGGCAAGCTGCGGCCCGAGGTGGCGGCCGACCCCGAGCGCGTGTACGTGCCCAACCTGCAGTCCAACGACGTGATCGTGATCGACCCCAAGACGCTCAAGGTGGTCGACCGCTTCAAGGTCGGCCGCGGGCCGCAGCACATCGTGCCCTCGTGGGACATGCGCACGCTGTGGGTCACCAACAATGCCGAGAACCGCAACGACGGCAGCCTGACGCCCATCGACCCGCGCACCGGCAAGCCGGGCAAGGCGGTGATGGTCGATGACCCGTACAACATGTACTTCACGCCCGACGGCAAGTCGGCCATCGTGGTGGCCGAGGCGCGCAAGCGGCTGGATTTCCGCGACGCCAAGACCATGCAGCCGCAGTACGCGATCGAAGTGCCGGGCTGCCCCGGCATCAACCACGCCGAGTTCGCCATCGACAGCCGCTGGGCCATCTTCACCTGCGAGTTCAACGGCACCCTCGCCAAGATCGACCTGGAGCAGCGCAAGGTCATGGGCTACCTCAAGCTGCAGATGCCGGCCACGCGCTTCAAGGAAAGGCCGGGCGCGGCGCGCGCCAGGCCCGGGCAGGTGTGGGAGCCGGGCGAGACCGAACTCTGCAGCGTCGACAAGGGCATGCCGCAGGACATCCGATCCTCGCCCGACGGCAGCCGCTTCTACGTGGCCGACATGCATGCCGACGGCGTGCACGTCATCGACGGTGCGGCTTTCAAGCAGTTGGGCTTCATCCCCACGGCGCTGGGCGCGCACGGCCTGTATCCCAGCCGCGATGGCAAGCAGCTGTACGTGATCAACCGCGGTTCGCACAAGATCCACGGCGGCAAGCGCGGCGACGGCGGCGTGACGGTGATCGACTTCGCCACCGAGAAGGTGGTGGCGCGCTGGCCGGTGCCCGGCGGCGGCAGTCCCGACATGGGCAACGTCAGCGCCGACGGCCGCTGGCTGTGGCTGGGCGCGCGCTTCGACCACGTGGTCTACCGCTTCGACACCAGCAGCGGCGCGGTCGACCGGATCAAGGTCGGTGCCGAACCCCACGGCCTGACGGTGTGGCCGCAGCCGGGCCGCTATTCGCTGGGCCACACCGGCAACATGCGCTAGCCGCAGCCCGCGTGCGCGACATCCTCGACGCCCTGTGGCGGGCCGCCGCCTACTGCCTGCACCCGCGTGTGCTGCTGTGGTCGCTGCTGCCGCTGGCCTTGTGCGGTGCCCTGGTCGGACTGCTGGGCTGGGCCTACTGGGAAAGCGCCGTGGACGGGGTGCGCGCCGCGCTGCAGGAGTGGGCGCTGGTGCAGAGCATGCTGGAGTGGCTGGACAGCGTGGGCCTGCAGTCGCTGCGATCGCTGATGGCGCCGCTGATCATCGTGGCGCTGTCGGTGCCGCTGGTGGTGGTGCTGACCCTGCTGCTGGTGTCGTGGATGGTCACGCCCGCGGTGGTGCGGCTGGTGGTGGCCAGGCGATTCCCGGGGCTGCAGGCGCGCCAGGGTGCGCCGCTGTGGAAGATGCTGCTGTGGCCGCTGGCCTGCACCGCCGCGGCGCTGCTGGCGCTGGCCCTGAGCGTGCCGCTGTGGTTCGTGCCGCCGCTGGTGCTGGTGTTGCCGCCGCTGATCTGGGGCTGGCTGACCTGCCGCGTGCTGGGCTTCGACGTGCTGGCCGAATATGCCTCGGACGCCGAGCGCCACACGCTGATGCGCCATCGGCGCTGGTCGCTGCTGGCCATGGGCATCGCCTGTGGCTATCTGGGGGCGTTGCCCTCGCTGCTGTGGGCGGCCAGCGCGGCGGCGCTGATCTTCGCCCCGCTGCTGGCCGTGGTCTCGGTGTGGCTGTACACCATCGTGTTCGCCTTCGCTTCCTGCTGGTTCGCGCACTTCGCGCTGGCCGAATTGCAGCGCATGCGTCTGGCCGAACCCACCGCCGGCCCTGCACCGGCCCTTCCGGAAGGCACTGCCCCATGAACATCGACATCGGCCTGATCATCGTCGGCGACGAGATCCTCTCGGGCAAGCGCCAGGACAAGCACCTGAGCAAGGTGATCGAGCTGCTGGGCGCGCGCGGCCTGCAACTGGCCTGGGCGCGCTACGTGGGCGACGACCGCCCGCGCATCACCGCCGCGCTGCGCGAGGCCTTTGCCAGCGGCGGCCCGGTGTTCAGCTGTGGCGGCATCGGCGCCACGCCCGACGACCACACGCGCCAGTGCGCGGCCGCGGCGCTGGGGGTCGAGCTGCAACTGCACCCCGAGGCGCGCAGCCTCATCCTGGAGCGCATGCGCGACGTGGCGCTCGAGCAGGGACAGCCCTACGAGCCCGAGCGTGCCGACAACCAGCACCGCCTGAACATGGGCATGTTCCCGGTGGGCGCGCAGATCATCCCCAACCCCTTCAACAAGATCGCCGGCTTCTCGGTGGGCGAGGTGCACTTCCTGCCCGGATTCCCGGTGATGGCCTGGCCCATGATCGAATGGGTGCTGGACACGCGCTACGCCCACCTGCACGGTGGCGGCCGCACGGTCGAGCGCTCGGTCATCGTGTTCGGCGCGATGGAAGCCAGCCTGACGCCGATGATGGAAGCCATCGAGGCGCGCTTCCCCGGCGTCAAGGTCTTCAGCCTGCCCAGCGTCAACCACCCCGAGTGGGGCCGCCACATCGAGCTGGGCGTGAAGAGCGCGCAAGACCCGGTGGACGCCTTTGCCGAGCTGCGCGCCAACCTGCAACAGTTTGGTGCGCGTCTGGGCCCTGAAGTGGTGCGTTGAGCCGACTTGCAGTGCACCGATATTGGGCAAAGGAGGCGCGGTCAGGCCCGGGCGGGCCCGCTCGAGGCCGGCTCGGCCCCGCCCGGCCGCCGGCATGCTTTCTGCTAAATTGCCGGGTGCCCCAAGGGTCTTGCATCCCTGCCAGCCCCCCAGCCAACAACCACCCCCCTCGAGCCCCGCTAGGAGAATTCTGAATGGCAAAAACCGTTGCCGACGTGATGAAGATGGTGAAGGACAACGAAGTCAAGTTCGTCGACTTCCGCTTCACCGACACCCGCGGCAAGGAACAGCACGTCAGCGTGCCTGTTTCCCACTTCGACGAAGACAAGTTCTCCTCGGGCCACGCCTTCGACGGTTCGTCGATCGCCGGCTGGAAGGGCATCGAGGCCAGCGACATGCTGCTGATGCCCGACCCCAACACCGCCAACCTCGACCCCTTCTTCGAAGAGCCCACGCTGCTGCTGAGCTGCGACGTGCTCGACCCCACCGACGGCAAGCCGTATGAGCGCGACCCGCGTTCGCTGGCCAAGCGCGCCGAGGCCTACCTCAAGGCCAGTGGCCTGGGTGACGCCGCCTACTTCGGCCCCGAGCCCGAGTTCTTCATCTTCGACCAGGTGCAGTGGACCAACGACATGTCGGGCTGCTCCTTCAAGATCGGCTCCGAAGAAGCGCCCTGGAACACCGGCGCCACCTTCGAAGGCGGCAACATGGGCCATCGTCCGCCGGTCAAGGGTGGCTACTTCCCGGTGCCCCCGGTCGACAGCTTCCAGGACATGCGCAGCGAGATGTGCCTGATCCTCGAATCGCTGGGCATCCCGGTCGAAGTGCACCACCACGAGGTCGCGGCCCCGGGCCAGAACGAGCTGGGCACCAAGTTCAGCACCCTGGTGCAGCGTGCCGACTGGTCGCAGCTGCAGAAGTACGTGATCCACAACGTGGCCCACGCCTACGGCAAGACGGCCACCTTCATGCCCAAGCCCGTGGTCGGTGACAACGGCAGCGGCATGCACGTGCACCAGAGCGTGTGGAAGGACGGCGTCAACCTGTTCGCCGGCGACGGTTACGCCGGCCTGAGCGATTTCGCCCTGTACTACATCGGCGGCATCATCAAGCACGCGCGCGCACTCAACGCCATCACCAACCCCGGCACCAACAGCTACAAGCGCCTGGTGCCCGGCTTCGAAGCCCCGGTGAAGCTGGCCTACTCGGCCAAGAACCGCTCGGCTTCCATCCGCATCCCCTACGTGGCCAACCCCAAGGGCCGCCGCGTCGAGGCGCGCTTCCCCGATCCCCTGATGAACCCCTACCTGGGCTTCAGCGCGCTGCTGATGGCAGGCCTGGACGGCGTCGAGAACAAGATCCACCCCGGCGACCCCGCCACCAAGGATCTGTACCACCTGCCGCCCGAAGAGAACGCGAAGATCCCCACGGTCTGCGCCAGCCTCGAACAGGCGCTGGAGTACCTGGACCGCGAGCGTTCGTTCCTGACCAAGGGCGGTGTCTTCACCGACGCCTACCTCGACGCCTACATCGACCTGAAGATGCAGGAAGTGACGCGCTTCCGCATGGCCACGCACCCCTGCGAGTTCGACATGTACTACTCGCTGTAAACAAGCGAACCAGCATGTAAGAGAGGGGCGGGTCCGCAAGGGCTCGCCCCTCTTGCGCTTTGCGGGCGGGCTGCAGCCTGCGCGACAATGCGGCCATGGTTGCACCTCAGCAATACCTCCGCCTGTCTGCCCTTGCTGGCTCCCTTGCCCTGGCCCTGCCCACGGGCGCGTGGGCCCAGGACAATGCCAAGCCGGTCTATCGCTGCCCCGGCCCGCCGGTGCTCTATACCGATGCGCTGTCGGTGGATGAAGCCCGCGACAAGGGCTGCCGCACCATCGAGGGTGCCCCGGTCACCGTGATCCAGGGCCCGGCGCGGCCGCGCCCGGCCAATGGGGTTGCCAGCGGGCCGCGGCCGGCCGACAGCCGCGTCGACCCGGCCTCGCAGCGCGCGCGCGACAGCGACGCCCGCCGCATCCTGGCCGACGAACTGCGGCGCGAGGAAGATCGCCTGGCAGCGCTGCAGCGTGACTTCAAGGGCGGCGAGCCCGAGCGCGGCGGCGACGAGCGCAACTACCAGCGCTACCTGGACCGCGTGGCCGAGATGAAGGCGGCGATCACGCGCAAGGAATCCGACATTGCGGCGCTCAAGCGCGAGCTGTCCAAGCTGCCGCAGTGAGCACCACGGGGCCGCTGCCCGGATTCGACACCTTCGACCTGCTGGCCACCATGGTGGCCCTGGTCGACCCCGACGGCCACTGCCTGCAGGCCAATTCGGCACTGGAAAACACGATCAGCGTGTCGCGCCGTGCGCTGCGGCGCGGCAGCATCCACGACTGGCTGGTCGACGCCACGCAGATGCGCGACACGCTGGCCATGGTGGCCGGCAATCAGGTCTCGACCAGCCGCTTCGATGCACTGATGAAGCGCATGCCGCTGGGCACGGGCGAGTTGCCGGTGCACGTGATCGTCAACCAGACCGAGTGGCCCGACCGCATCCTGGTGGAGATGATCGAGATCGAGCAGCAGACCCGGCTGGACCGCGAAGAGCGCACGCTGGGCCTGGCCCAGGCCAACAAGGAACTGGTGCGCAACCTGGCGCACGAGATCAAGAACCCGCTGGGCGGCATCCGCGGCGCGGCACAGTTGCTGGCGATGGAGATCAACTCGAAGGAGTTGATGGAATACACCGGCGTCATCATCCACGAGGCCGACCGCCTGCAGGCCCTGGTCGACCGCCTGCTGGCGCCGCACCGGCGCGCGCAGATGGTGGGCGACGTCAACATCCACGAGGTGTGCGAGCGCGTGCGTTCGCTCATCCTGGCCGAGTACCCGCGCGGCCTGACGGTGGAGCGCGACTACGACACCTCCATCCCCGAGTTTCGCGGCGACCGCGAGCAGCTCATCCAGGCCGTGCTCAACATCGTGCACAACGCCACCCAGGTGCTGGCCGAGCGCATCAATGCGGGCGACGCCCGCCTGCAGCTGCGCACGCGCGTGTCGCGCCAGGTCACCTTCGGACGGCGTCGTTTCCGTCTGGCATTGGAATTGCATATCGAGGACAACGGTCCAGGCGTGCCCGAGGCCATCCGCGATCGCATCTTTCACCCTTTGGTGTCAGGGCGCGAGGGTGGCTCCGGGCTCGGGCTGACGCTGGCGCAAACCTTCGTGCAGCAACACAACGGCACGATCGAATGCGACAGCGCACCCGGACGCACGGTGTTCAAGATACTGATTCCGCTGCCTTGAAGGGTCCAAACCCCGCATGAAGCCCATCTGGGTCGTAGACGACGATCAATCCATCCGCTTCGTGCTCGAAAAGGCGTTGGCACGCGAGCAGTTCAGCGTGCGCACTTTTGCCAGCCCCAAGGAAGTGGTCAGGGCGCTGGAAGAAGACTCGCCGCAGGTGCTGGTCAGCGACATCCGCATGCCCGGCGGCAGCGGCATCGACCTGCTGGCCGAGGTCAAGCAGCGCCACCCCGGGCTGCCGGTGATCATCATGACCGCCTACTCCGACCTGGACAGCGCGGTCAGCGCCTTCCAGGGCGGCGCCTTCGAATACCTGCCCAAGCCCTTCGACCTGAACAAGGCGGTGGAACTGATCCGCCGCGCGGTCGACGAGAGCTTGCGCGAAGAAGTGGCCGACGCGGCGCAGACGCAGGCGCCCGAAATGCTGGGCCAGGCGCCGGCGATGCAGGACGTGTTTCGCGCCATCGGCCGCCTGAGCCAGAGCAACGTGACGGTGATGATCACCGGCGAGAGCGGCACCGGCAAGGAACTGGTGGCGCGCGCGCTGCACAAGCACAGCCCGCGCGGCGACATGGGCAACAAGGGCCCGTTCGTCGCCATCAACACCGCGGCCATCCCCAAGGACTTGCTGGAAAGCGAACTGTTCGGCCACGAACGCGGCGCATTCACCGGCGCGCAGACCACGCGCCGCGGCCGCTTCGAGCAGGCCGACGGCGGCACGCTGTTCCTGGACGAGATCGGCGACATGCCCTTCGACCTGCAGACGCGGCTGCTGCGCGTGCTGTCGGATGGCCAGTTCTACCGCGTGGGCGGACACCAGCCGCTGAAGGCCAACGTGCGCGTCATCGCCGCCACGCACCAGAACCTGGAAGAGCGCGTGCGCCAGGGCGTGTTCCGCGAAGACCTGTACCACCGCCTCAACGTCATCCGGCTGCGCCTGCCGCCGCTGCGCGAGCGGCGTGAGGACATCCCGATGCTCACGCGCCTGTTCCTGGGCAAGAGTGCACGAGAACTGGGCGTGGAGGCCAAACGCATCACCGAAGCGGCGCTGGCGCGGCTGGCCGAGTTCGACTTTCCGGGCAACGTGCGCCAGCTCGAGAATCTGTGCCACTGGCTCACCGTGATGGCGCCGGCCCAGGTGGTCGAGCCCAAGGACCTGCCACCGGAGTTGCTGGAATCCGCGCCATCGCTGGCTTTCGGCAGCGCCCCCGAGGCGGCTGAGACGGCGCCGACCCCCGCCACGGCGACCCCGGTGGTCGCCGGTCAGGCCGTGCCGCCCGCCTGGCTGGCCGACCTCAAGCGCGAGGCGCGGCGCCGGCTCGATGCCAACGAGCCCGAAGTCTGGGACACGCTGACGCGGCAGTTCGAACGCGGCCTGATCCAGACCGCGCTCGACCTGACGCGCGGGCGCCGCATCGAGGCGGCGCAGCGCCTGGGCATTGGCCGCAACACCATCACGCGCAAGATCCAGGAACTGGGCCTGGAAGAGTGACCCGCCAGCCGCGCGGGCCGCGGTGATCAGGCCAGGGTCACGAGCACCGGCGCGTGGTCGCTGGGACGCTCGTTCTTGCGCGGCAGCTTGTCGATGCTGCAGGCCTGCACGCGCGGCTTGAGCGCCGCGCTGACCAGGATGTGGTCGATGCGCAGGCCCTGGTTCTTGCGGAAGGCCAGGTTGCGGTAGTCCCACCACGACCAGCTCTTGAGCGGCTGCTCGAACAGCCGGAAGGCGTCCACCAGGCCCAGGTCCAGCAGGGCCTGGAAGTGCGCGCGTTCCTCGGGCGTGCACAGGATCTGCCCGGCCCAGGCCACCGGGTCATAGACGTCGCGGTCTTCGGGCGCGATGTTGAAGTCGCCCATCAGCACCAGTTCGGGGTGCTGCGCCATCTCGGCGCGCACGAAGCCGCGCAGCGCATCCAGCCAGCGCATCTTGTAGGCGAACTTGTCGCTTCCGGGCGCCTGGCCGTTGGGGAAGTAGGCGCCGATGGTGCGCACCCCATCCACGGTGGCGGCGATCACGCGCGCCTGCTCGTCGTCCAGGCCGGGGATGTTGCGCATCACATCGGTGGCCGGCGCACGGCTGAGCAGGGCCACGCCGTTGTAGGTCTTCTGGCCGAAGAACTGCACCGCGTAACCGGCGGATTCGATCTCGGCCACCGGAAAGCGGTCGTCGGTGAGCTTGGTCTCCTGCAGCACCAGCGTGTCCACCGGTGCTTCGGGCGGCTGCGCCGCCAGCCAGTCCAGCAGTTGCGGCAGGCGCACGGCGAGCGAGTTGACGTTCCAGGTGGCGAGTTTCATCTGATGAACAGTGTTGATTTGTCAATGACTTGCACTCGTGCAACTGGCTCTGGCTACGCACGTCGCTGCGCAAGTGCGTGTCGCAGCTTTGACCTTTGAACCGAGGGCGGTCGCGCCTCAGGGTGGTGCGCAAGATGACATTGTGTCCGTGCCCGCGGCCGGCGCTCCCCTGCACAACCCTGAATCTGCACTTGGGCGGCGGCTGAGCCCACCATCACTGCTTGACGCGCCAAGCACCAAAAGAAAAACGGCGCGGAAGCCGCGCCGTTTTTCAGGGGGTCAAGCCCTGGGTCAGTCGTTTTCCAGTTCGGCTTCGCTGTAGCTGGTGCCGTTGTTGTCACTGCGGAGCTTCACCGTGGCGCCGACTTGCGCGGCTGCCAGGAAAGCGGTCTGGCTCATGCTCACGTCAGTGGCGCCGCGGGAGTCGGTATACGACAGGCCGGCGACATTGACTTGCGTGCCCAGAATGGTGAGCGAGGTGCCGGACACGGCAGTGACCATGCCGCGCAGTTCCAGGCGGGTGTCGGCGTTGCGGGAATCCAGCTCGGTGGCCACCACGGTGGTGCCGTCGCTGGCCACGCGGCCGCGCAGCCGCACGTGCTGGCCGGCTGTCACACCGCTCAACGTCAGACCGTCGAGCTCGGTGCTGGCGTTGGCCTTGATCGTCACGTTGGGCAGGCCGGTGAGCTTGAAGGTCAGCACGCCGTTGGTCAGTACCTGCGCGGTGACGTTGCCTTCCAGGCGCGAGCCATCGCGCAGCGACACCTTGGTGGCGGTCAGCACGCCGTTGGCCAACGAGCCCTCGGCTTCCAGCTTCACGCCCAAGGCCCAGTCATCCGACGTGCCGCCTTCCCAGCGCGTGCTGGTGCTGGTGGTGACCGTGACGTTGCCGATCTGGAAGCTGGCCTGCGTGCCGCTGCGCACGATGCCTTCCACCTCGGCCTGCGACCGGCTGCTGCTGCTGGACAGGCCGCCTTCCAGTTCCACCTTGGTGGCGGTCAAGGTGCCGCAGGGGGCGGGCGCCGCGCCAGAGCAGGCGCTGCCCTTCACTTCCACCACCAGGCCGTTCCAGTTGCCAGAGGGCATGTCGCTGGTGATGGTGCTGCCGCTGTAGGTGACGTTGAGGCTGCCCACGCTGAACGAACTGCTGCCGTTGTGGTTGCTGACCACGCCCTTGGCCTCGAGCAGCGTGCCGCTGGCGGACGGCTTGACCAGGTAACTGGCCTGCAGCGTGCCGCCGCTGACCACCGTGCCCTGTGCGCGGATGAAGTCACCCACGTTCAGTGCCACGCCGCCGGTGCGCAGCACGTTGTCCTCGTACTGGCTGGTGGTGTCGTCGATGCGCACGGTCTGGCCCATCACCACCACGCTGCCGGGCGACACGCTCTCGATGCGGCCGCTGACGGAGTCGTCCACCTTGAAGCCCAGCACGTTGGTGGCGCTGTTGAAGTCCACGCGCACCACGCTGCCGATGGGCAGGGCGGCGCGGGTCGCGGCGCCTGCGCCGTCACCGCGGACGGTGCTGTCGTCGGACTTGGTGATGGTGACGCCGTTGTCCTCGTAGCGTACGCCATTGATGATGACGCTGCCGTAGCCGGTCACCGTGCCGAAGGCCACGCCGGTGCCGTTGGCGCCGCCGCCACCGCCGGTGCCGTCGATGCCGCCGCCGCCGCCGCCGCAAGCGGCCAGCAGGGCTGCACTGAATACCGCGGCCAGGGCCGCCTTGGTCTTGATCGTCATGTCAACTCTCCTTGGGAAAATTTCGGGGCTGAAGCTGCCTCGATGTGGTAAATGCCCAGGCCCAGGCGCACACGCGGTACGTCGGGCTGGTCGTCGGGGATCAGTGCGTCCTTGTCGGACAGCCAGCGGTCCAGATGCTCCAGCAGGCTCTGGGCGCGGGCTGCGCTTTCGCGCTTGAAGTCGGGCACCACGGCGGCGGGGATGCTGAGGTACATCACCTTGCGCTGGTAGCGCGGGTCGGTGTCGCCGTGTTGCAGGTTGTGGTCGATGGTGGTCACCAGGTCGGCCACGTCGTTGCCCAGGATGGCCAGCATGTCCACCTCGCTGGACTTGGGCACGTAGGCGCGGGTGACCGGTTCCAGCAGCTGGTCTTCGCGGCGCACCACGGCACCCACGCGCAGCAGTTCGTCCAGCACCGCGCGCACCGGCATGTCGCCGCTGTAGCGGCGCACCAGTTCGGCGAAGTTGTGCTCGCCATCCTGCAGGGACAGGGGCAGGGGCTGGCCGGAAGCGTCCTGGCAATGGGCGTCGCGCACCCAGCCGGTCAGCACGCGGGTGGCGCGGTTGGCCGCGTCGGTGGGCAGGGCGTGCACCGGCTCGGGGCCGGTGACCAGGCGCTGCACGTCCTTGCGGGTCAGGCCGGTCAGGATGGACGCACGCGAGATGCTGGGCTTCTTGCCGGGGATCCCGAACTCGTCCATGGCCACCTGCACGTAGGCGTGCTTGGCCAGTTCTTCCAGCACGCCGAAGGGCACGTTGTGGCGCAGCAGCAGCCGGCACAGCGGCCTCAGCAACTGCAGCATGGCGGCGCTCAGCGCGGTGTGAAGTCGATTGGCGGAATCCATGGTTGGGAAATTTATCCCAAATTTCGGCAAAGTCAAGCCGACACGAGCGCACAGCTCGCCCAAGGTGTGTCGAGTTGTGCTTCTCACCATCGGGGCGGCAGGAGCGTGGTATCGATCGCGCCGGGGGGCAGACCCGGCGTGTGCTTCCGATGCCCAGCGATGAGGCCTTCGGCATCGAGCGGGTGAGCCCGCCCCATTGGCTACCATCGCCGGGTAGGCGCCCCTGCCTGCGCGGCCGGGGTGCATCACCCATCCGGAGCCCGCATGTCCCACCAGGCCCAGTACCAATCCAAGCGCATGTCTGCGGCCGACGCCGTGGCCCTGGTGCGCGACGCTGACTTCATCATCGTGCCAACCGGCGTGGCCGAGCCGCCGGCCCTGCTGACGGCCTTGTCCGACCGGCGGCGCACGCTGCGCGACGTGAAGGTGGCGCAGATCCTGGGCGTGCGCAAGTACGACTACATCGACCCCGCCACGGTGGACCACGTGCGGCACGTCGCCTTCTTCTACGGTGGCGCCACGCGCGCCGGCGGGCAGGCGGGCTGGATCGACTTCATCCCCAACTGCTTCTCGGAACTGCCCAGCCTGATCGAGCGCGGGCTGATCCCGTCCGACGTGGTGTTCTCGATGGCTTCGCCCATGGACGAGAACGGCAACTTCGCGCTCAGCCTGGGCGCCGACTACACCATGGCCGCCGTGGCCAAGGCGCGCGCGGTGGTGCTGGAGGTCAACCCCCAGGTGCCGTTCGCCTTCGGCAACTGCCATGTGCACATCTCGCAGGTGGCGGCGCTGGTGGAAAGCAGCGAGCCGGTGCTCGAGGTCGGACTGCCCAAGATCGGCCCGGTGCAGCAGGCCATCGGCAAGTACGTGGCCGATCTGATCGACGACGGCTCGACGCTGCAGATCGGCTATGGCGGCATCCCCGATGCCGTGGTGATGCAGCTCACCGGCAAGCACGACCTGGGCATACACACCGAAATGATCGGTGACGGCATCCTGACGCTGGTGGAAAGCGGCGCCGTCACCAACCGGCGCAAGAACTACCTGCCCGGCAAGATGGTGGCCACCTTTGCGCTGGGCTCGGCCCGGCTGTACCGTTTCATGCACCGCAACCCGGCGCTGGAAATCCACCCGGTGGACTTCACCAATGACCCTGCCCTGGCCGGCCAGAACGACAATCTGGTGGCCATCAACGCCACGCTGCAGATCGACCTGCTGGGCCAGTGCGGCTCCGAAAGCCTGGGCCCCACGCCTTATTCGGGCACGGGCGGTCAGGTGGACTTCGTGCGCGCCGCCAACCGCTCGCGCGGCGGCAAGGCCTTCATCGTGCTGCCGTCCACGGCCAAGGGCGACACGCTGTCGCGCATCGTGCCCACGTTGACGCCGGGCACCCACGTCACCACCAGCAAGAACGATGTCGATTACGTGGTCACCGAATACGGTGTGGCGCAGTTGCGCGGCAAGTCGGCGCGGCAGCGGGCAGCCGAGCTGATCGCCATCGCGCACCCCGACTTCCGCGCCGAGCTGGCCGCGCAGGCGCGGCACCTGGGCGCGGGCTGAGCATCTGAGGCTGCGCTGACGAATCGCGGCAGCGCCTACCGGCGCACGGCCTCTCGGCCTACGTCGCGCCGGGTCATCGAGGTCCACAGTGGGCGCTCTGTGCTTACCGGAGACTTCGATGCTCAAGAGAATCCTGTTTGCCGCCTTCGTGGCGGCCACCCTCGGCCCCGCGGTCACGCCCGTGGTGGCCGCCCCTGCCAGCAGCGTGTACATCCGCATCGCGCCGCCGCCGCCGCGCGACGAGGCTGTGCCGCGGGCGCGCCGTGGCTACGACTGGTCGCCCGGCTACTGGAACTGGAACAACAGGCAGCAGCGCCACCGCTGGGTGGCCGGCTCCTGGATGCGCAGCCGGCCGGGCTACATCTACGCGCAGCCGAGCTGGGTCGAGCGCGACGGTCGCTGGGAACAGCGGCGCGGCGCCTGGGCCCGCGGCGACCGTGACCGCGATGGCATCCCCAATGCCCGGGATCGCGATCGCGATGGTGACGGCGTGCCCAACCGGCTCGACCGGGCACCCAACAATCCGCGCCGCGACTGAGTCCAAGGCCTCGGGCTCGACAAGGCCCTTCAGGCCTTGCCGGGCGCCGCAAGGCGCAGATTCTGGCGCCACCGAGCGCATCTAAGCCGGCACGGGCGTCGGCTGCAGGCTGGCCTGCAGGCTGATCTCGGCCACGCTGGCCAGCGCCTTGGACAACGGGCAATCGCGCTTGGCCGACTGTGCGATCTGCTGGAACCGGGCTTCGTCCAGGCCGGGCACCGCAGCCTGCATGTGCAGCGCGATGCGGTCGATCACGAAGCCTTCGCCCTGCGTCGACAGGCGCACCTGGGCGCGGGTGTCCACCGTGCTCGTGGGGAAGCCGGCCTTGTCGCAGGCGAATGAAAACGCCATGGTGAAGCAGGCGGCATGCGCAGCGGCCAGCAGCTCTTCGGGGTTGCTGCCACGGCGTTCGTCGCCAAAGCGGCTGGCAAAGCCGTAGGGGTAGTCCATCAGCGCCCCGGTTTCGGTGCTGATCTGGCCTTGGCCCTGCTTGCCGGAGCCGGCCCAAAGAACACTGGCGGATTTTTCGGACATGGGGATTCCTGATGGGGTGGTGGGGTGCTGGCAGGGATGCTGGCGGAGGGCTCGGCGGCCTGCGCCCGCATGCTCTGTGCGGCGGTCTCGGGCGTCTGTCCGCAAGCACACAGAACGGGCGCCCGGCGACGGCGCGCGCCGGCCCTTCGTCAGATCAGTTCTTCGACGGTGAGACTGCGGTAGTAGACGCCCAGGGTGGCGCCGCAGCCGCGGGCGACTTCGCACGCGGCCGCGGCATGGTCGGCGTCGTCCACCTTGACCAGCAACCAGCGCCAGCCCGCTTGCGCCAGCTTGAGGTAACGGCGCAGCAAGGTGATCTCGTAGCCGAAGCCGGACAAGGGGCCGGCCTTGTCCACCAGCGCCTGCAGCTCGGACACGCTCTCGAGCGGGGCGAAGCGGTGCAGGGTCGGGGCCGGCCACCCGGCGCCCTGCAGCGCCATCTGCAGCGCATCGGCCTGGCCTTGCGTCGGCAGGCCCATCATCACGTAGCCCACCGGCTTGAAGACGCCAAAGGACGTGGGCAGGCTGTCGGCTTCCAGGTCGGTGTCGGCGTCGATCGCCGCCGGCGGCGCCGGGTTGTTCTCGGTCTGGGACATGCAACGCTCCTGCGGCTCGGATTTGTGTGCATGGTCGCAGTGCGCTGTGGCCGCGGTCTGTTTGACAGCGCACAGGCGCACGCTGGACGCGGCCCAGGACGAGCCCGCCGCCGCTGGGGCAGGGGGCTGGGCACGGCCGACTTGGCCACGGTGCCGCAGCGCACAGACCCGCCGACGCAGGCCGCACACAGTGGGCGACTGCTGCTGGAGCTGCGATTAAGCCATGCCCGGTCTCCCCGACGTGAACGACGCCAGCGCGGCGCCCCCGCACCACGCGCCGCAGGACGCGTCGGACCGCTTCGCGCTGGCCGCCACGCGCTTGATGCGCTGGCTGGCCGACCTGTTCTTCGCGCAGCGCTACGGCCACCGCGCCGTGGTGCTGGAAACCGTGGCGGCGGTGCCGGGCATGGTGGGCGCCATGGCCACGCACCTGCACTGTCTGCGCCGCATGGTCGACGACGACGGCTGGATACGCCGGCTCATGGACGAGGCCGAGAACGAGCGCATGCACCTGATGAGCTTCGTGCAGATCGCCCAGCCCACGGCGCTGGAGCGGGGGCTGATCCTGCTGGCGCAGTGGATCTTCTTTGCCGCCTTCCTGCTGCTGTACCTGGTCTCGCGGCGCACGGCGCACCGGCTCGTGGGCTATTTCGAGGAAGAGGCGGTGCTCAGCTACACGCGCTACCTGGCCGAGATCGACAGTGGCCGCGCCGCCAACGTGCCGGCGCCCGAGATCGCGCTGCGCTACTGGAAGCTGCCCGCCGACGCCCGCTTGCGCGAACTGGTGTGCGCGGTGCGTGCCGATGAAGCGCAGCACCGCGACGTGAACCACGGCTTTGCCAGCCAGCTGGCCGGAGCCTGAGGCCCGGCTTCAGCCGGCTGCCGCCCTGCGCCCGACCCAGGCCGCGCCACGCACGCCCGAGGCATCGCCGTGCAGGCTGGGCAGCAGGCGCGTGTGCACCGGCTCGACGCCACCCGCGGCAAACACCCAGGTGCCCCACAGCGCCGGCACGCGCGTGTACAGGTGCTGCAGCCGCGAGAGCCCGCCGCCCAGCACGATGACGTCCGGGTCCAGCAGGTTGATGACCGCGGCCAGCGCACGCGCCAGGCGCAGCGCGTGGCGCTCCAGCGTGGCGGCGCAGGCGGCGTTGCCGGCTTCGGCTCGCGCCACGATGGCCTCGCCCGTAAGCGCCTCGCCGCTGACGTGAGCATGGTCGCGCGCCAGGCCGCTGCCGCTGACGTAGGCTTCGACGCAGCCGCTGCGGCCACAGTAGCAGGGCCAGGGCGGGTCTTCGCCGGGCGCGCCCCAGGGCAGCGGGTTGTGACCCCATTCGCCGGCCAGGCCGTTGGGGCCGCTGAGCACGCGGCCGTGCACCGCAATGCCGGCCCCGGCGCCGGTGCCCAGGATGACGGCAAACACCACGTCGGCGCCCGCACCCGCGCCGTCGGTGGCTTCGGACAGCGCCAGGCAATTGGCGTCGTTGGCCAGCGCCACCGGCCGGCCCAGGCGCGCCTGCAGGTCGGCCTGCAGCGGCCGGCCGATCAGGCAGGTGGAGTTGCAGTTCTTCATCAGCCCGGCCGCGGTCTGCGTGCCGGGTGTGCCCACGCCGATGCTGAAGGGCCGGCCGGCCGCCGCTTGCTGCGCGGCCTGCACCGCGGTGGCTATGGTGTCCAGCGTGCCTTCGTAGCTGCCTTGCGGCGTGGCCCAGCGCTGCTGCCATAGGGTGGCTCCGCCGGCATCCAGCAGCGCGGCGGCGAGCTTGGTGCCGCCCAGGTCCAGGCCCAGCGCCAGCACGCTCAGATCGCTTGCGTGCGTTCGATCAGCCAGGCCAGCGCCGCGCCGGCCACGCGCGGCGCCAGGCGCTCGCGCACGGTGGCGTGGTATCCGTTCAGCCAGGCGATCTCATCGGCGCGCAGCAGGCTGCGTTCGATGCAGCGCGTGTCGATGGGGCACAGGGTCAGCGTCTCGAATTCCAGGAACTCGCCGAAGCGGCCGTCCTCGGGCGTGGCGGCCGGCACGTTGAGCACCAGGTTCTCGATGCGCACGCCCCATTGCCCGGTGCGGTACACGCCCGGCTCGATGGACGTGACCATGCCCGGCTCCATCGCCATGTTCGGGTCGGGCTGGGTCTTGCTGATGCTCTGCGGGCCTTCGTGCACGGCCAGGAAATAGCCCACGCCGTGGCCCACGCCGTGGCCGAACTCGATGCCTTGTTCCCACAGCGGCGCACGCGCCAACGCGTCCAGCATGGGGCTGGGCGTGCCGCGCGGAAAGCGCGTGCGCGACAGGGCCAGCGTGCCCTTGAGCACCAGCGTGTAGTCGCGCTGCATGGCCGCGCTGACGCTGCCGATGGGCCAGACGCGCGTGATGTCGGTGGTGCCGCCCAGGTACTGGCCGCCGCTGTCGATGAGCAGCAGGCCGTCGCCCTGGATCACGGCGTGCGACTCGGGTGTGGCGCGGTAATGCGGCATGGCGCCGTTGGCGTTGAAGCCGGCGATGACCGGGAAGCTCAGGCCCATGAAGCCGGGGCGGCGGGCGCGCGCTGCGCTCAGGCGCTCGTCCACGCTGAGTTCGGTCAGGCGCTCGCCGGCGGCCAGCGCGGCCTCGAACTCGGCGTAGAACTCGCACATCGCGACGCCGTCCTCGACCATGGCCTCGCGGATGAAGGCGGCTTCGGCCGGCAGCTTGCGGCTCTTGAGCAGCGTGCTGGGATTGATGGCCTCGATCACCGCGCAGCCCGCCGCCACCTGCGCGCGCAGGCCCCAGGTGATGCGGCGCGGGTCCACCAGCAGCCGGCTGCCGGCGGGCAGTGCCGCCAGCGCCGCACCGGCCTGGCCATAGGGCGCCAGGCGCAGGCCGTCGGCGGCCAGGGCCGCGGCCAGCGCGGCGTCGACCTTGCCTTCGCCGATGAACAGCGTGGCACCGCTGGCGTCCAGCAGCAGGTGCGCCAGGAACACCGGGTTATAGGGCACGTCGCTGCCGCGCAGGTTGGTGATCCAGGCCACGTCGTCCACGGTCGACACGAAGTGGTGCGTGGCCGCGCGCGCGGCCATCGTCTGGCGCAGTGCGGCCAGCTTGGCGGCGCGCGTCTGCACGGCGTGCGGTGGCGCGTGTTCGTACAGCGGCTGGGCCGGCAGGCCGGGGCGATCGGGCCACAGTTCGTTCAGCAGGTCGAGGTCGGTGCGCAGTTGAACCCCGGCGCCGCTCAGCGCCTGGGCCAGCGCGGTGGCCGCGGCCAGGCCCAGCACCTGGCCATCCACGGCCACGGTGGCGCCGCGGGGCACCTGCTGCACCAGCCAGTCGATGTGTTGCGCGGAGCTGCCGGTGGGTATCTTCTCGAGCGCGATGCCGGTGCCGGCCAGTTCGGCCTCGGCCTGCACCCAGTAGCGGCTGTCGGCAAACAGCGCGGCGCGGTCCACGCACACCACCAGCGTGGCCATCGAGCCGGTGAAGCCCGACAGCCACTGCCGGCCCTGCCAGCGCTCGGGCAGGTATTCGCTGAGGTGCGGGTCGCTGGACGGCACCAGCAGCGCGTGCAGGCCTTCGCGCCGCAGCAGTGCCTGCAGTTGGCCGATGCGCGGGCGTATCGGCGAGGTGCGGGTGTCCATGGGCAGGCTCCGGGCGCGGGGGTCGCAAATTCTAGGCGCCGGGGCTGGGCGCCGCC
The DNA here is from genome assembly GCA_022842305.1 of Rubrivivax sp. Lineage (GTDB taxonomy): Bacteria > Pseudomonadota > Gammaproteobacteria > Burkholderiales > Burkholderiaceae_C > Rubrivivax. The sequence goes on along the minus strand of JALHPY010000019.1, from coordinate 947 downwards.
GCCCGTCAGAGATCGGTGCGCAGACGCCAGATCTCGGGGAAGAGCACGGTGTCCAGCATCTTGCGCAGGTAGGCCACGCCGCTGGTGCCGCCAGTGCCGCGCTTGAAGCCGATCACGCGTTCCACCGTGGTGACGTGGCGGAAGCGCCAGAGGCGGAAGCTGTCTTCCAGGTCGGTGAGTTCCTCGCCCAGTTGGTACAGGTCCCAGTGCGTCTGCGGCGCACGGTAGACCGTCAGCCAGGCGGCCTCGACCTCGGCGCTTTCGGCGTAGGGCTGGGTCCAGTCGCGTTCGGTGTGCGTGGCCGGCACGGGCAGGCCGCGGCGCGCCAGCAGGCGCAGCGCCTCGTCGTAGAGCGAGGGCGCGCGCCAGGCGGCGTCCACGTGCGCCAGCAGGTCGGGGCGGTGCGCGTGCGGACGCAGCAGCGCGGCGTTCTTGTTGCCCAGGCTGAACTCGATGCAGCGGTACTGCCAGCTCTGGAAGCCGCTGCTGTCGGCCAGGTAGGGGCGGATGGCGCTGTACTCTGGCGGCGTCATCGTGGCCAGCACGTCCCAGGCGTGCACCATCTGCTCCAGGATGCGCGACACGCGCGCCAGGCCCTTGAAGGCCGGCGGCAGCGCGTCGGCTGCCAGGTGGCCCATGGCCGCGCGCAGCTCGTGCAACATCAGCTTCATCCACAGCTCGCTGGTCTGGTGCTGCACGATGAACAGCATCTCGTCGTGCGCCGGGCTCAGCGGGTGCTGGGCGTTCAGCACCTCGTCCAGGTGCAGGTAGTCGCCATAGCTCATGGCGGCGCTGAATTCCAGGCGCGCGTCGTGGTGGGTGGCGCCTTCTTCGGCGGGGTGTTGCGGGCAGCCGGCCATCAGGTCACCGCATGGCGCTGGTTGAACTCGGGGCGGCGCCATTCGCCGCTGTCCAGCACCCGGCGCAGATGCTCGGCCGCGTCCCAG
>JALHPY010000018.1 GCA_022842305.1 Rubrivivax sp. | reverse complement strand
CTCGCGCCCGAGGCGCCCGGCGGACTGAACATCGAAGGGCTGGCGGCAATGCCCGATGGCAGCCTGCTGGTTGGATTCCGCAACCCGGTGCCTAACGGCAGGGCGCTGCTGGTGCCGTTTCTCAACCCTGCAGAGCTCGTTGGGGCGGTGTCCGGGCGCAAGGCGCGCTTCGGCGAGCCGATCCTGCTCGAACTGCGCGGCCGTGGTGTTCGCAGCATCGACCGCGCCCTTGACGGCCGTGGTTACTGGATAGTCGCCGGGCCGGCCTCCGACGCCGGTGCGTTCACGCTGTACCGCTGGTCGGGCCAGTCGAAAGACGCGCCGCAGATCGTCGACAGCAGCGAACTTGTCGGCCTCAGGCCCGAGGCGCTGTTCGATCTGCCGGGAGGCGGCGGCGGCTTGCAGATCCTGAGCGACGACGGCGGCGTCGTGACCAACGGCAGGGCGTGCAAGGACCGGCCGATGTCTGCGCAGGGGTTCCGCGGTATCACGCTGCATCCCTGAGCGCAGAGGAGTCCACGCCGCCGATGCGGTCGAGAGAGCACGGCCTGGCGACAGCATTCGTTCGCGGGTGCGACATGGCGGGTGGAATTTGAAGCGGCTGAACGACCGCATCCGAAGGTCACGAACTGGTGCTGACGACCCACTGGAGTCGTCCGTGCTCCTGATCTCGCTTCCGCTAAGCCGACGTTCAGCCGTCTCCACTGGCATCGGTAGGCTGCCCAGCTGTGCCGGGCACCCATCGGCTGGCGTCAAGAGAACGATCGAGCCCGCCGCACCAAAAAAAAACGAGCAAGCATCCCATTGCAAACAACATCCAACTGTCGGGCTCAGGCACGGCCAGGATGCGTATCGCGGGCATCAGAGTACCCGGCGAGTCGCTGGATGCTGTGTGAATTGAACGTCAGCGTGCCGGAGGGGTAGCTGCCGATCCAGAACCCAGCGCCCAGAATGCCATGCCTGTTCCAGGGCCACACACCTGCGATTCCGGACGGGGGCGAATCGGCGCCGATCCATACGTTGCACCCGCTCTGAGGAAGGTGCCGCAACTGAAGTTGAGTTCTTAGAGGGACATCTGCGTCACGGTGAGCGCTTGCCGCGGCTGCGCGAGTGCCTCTAGCTGGTTTCGTGAGTTCGAGGTGCCTCAGCAGATCGGTCTGTCGAGCGCGTCGCGTCCCGTGCGCCTGCCATCGGTGCGACCGAGACCAGCGTCAAACGATGGCCTGGCCAGCCGAGTTGAGGCTGCACGTACCGTGTACTGCGAAATCCGCTGTGCCAACGATGTTCGCTTTGAACGCCGTGCCAGGAAAGGCCGCTCCAAGACGAGTCGCAACCTCGGCCCACCATTGGCGCTGACCCCAGTCTTGCTTCTTGAACTCGTATGTTCCGTTGACGGGCGTCAGGGTGCCTACGAAGTTCCAGCTGCTCCCGTCGCTGGTGTACTGCCCTTTTGCGATCCAACTGAACCGCCCAATGCCCAGCGCATCGGCCCCAGTTGCCCTTGCCGCAATGGGGGACGGTGGCAAGTTGACCACTTGGCCGACCGCGCACGGCATCGTCGCGAATCTCTGGAGCTCTTTGCTCTTCGACAGATCTGGTTCGGCATAGACTATGTCGGCGAGCTTGACATTCACCTGCGTGCCGCTCCCATCGACATAGTGAATCAAGAGTGGGAGAGGCCCTTTTGGAAACGTCACAGAACCTTTCGCCGGGAACTTCTCCCCTGCGGTGAGCCCGGGCAGCGTTGAGCCCACAAGGCAAACCGCTACGATCAATTGAGATCTCCGAATCATCTTTCAGCTCCGTGGTGACATGGACAAGATGTATGTAGCGGCTATTCGTAGCCTATTTGATCCTACCTGGCGGCCGACTAGTCTTGCCCAACCAATTGACGACCGCAACCGCTCCGTCGGCGTACAGCCTCAGCGTCAGCCGCAGAACCACAGGCGATGGAGGAGGCCCAGCCGCGGACGCGTCTGCGACCGGCGCTCCCTATCAATCATCCGTCGCACTGCCGTTCCTCCCCAATGGGCGACAGACGGCGGTGTAGAAGCGTTGTCAAGCCAATGTGGTGTGATGCGCCGAGCGCGCAACAGCCCACGGGGAACGTGTCGCTGCTCGAAGCCCGGACCGGGTGGTTGCCGCTCCAATCGTCCGGAGCCATTCATGGACGGTCCGAGCGCGAAGGAAACGAGCGCGCGATCCGCGTGTATCCAGGCGAACTGGCTTGTGGGTGCGTGCCCCCGCACCGCTTCCGACATTGCCGGCGTTGGAGCAGCGAACTGATGTGCCGAGCTCTACTTCTCCCCTGGGGCACCTGTCGTCGTACTTCCAGTCCAGCAGTTCTCTGCGCCCATGAAGAGGACCGGATTCACGAAGCCTGTGAGCTGTGCGTCGAGCTCCTTCTTCCACATGTCGCCCCAGTCCTTCATCTTGCGCATCGGCTTGCCAGCATCGGCGAGGCCGGTCTGGCCGGCTTGAACCATCGCGAAATGCAGGTGTGGCGGCAACCCCTTCGGCTTTAGCGCGGCCGCGTTGCCCGTGTATCCGACCGTCCCGATCTTGTCTCCCGTCGCCACCTTGGCGCCTTCCTTGACGGTCACCGTGGCCAGGTGACCGTAGATCGTGTACGCTCCCTCGCCGTGGTCGATGATGACGGTCCCACCCATGTTTCCCCAGGCGGCGTCGGCCACACCCACTTTGCCGCTCAGCGCAGCCTTTACGGTGACGCCCTCCGTGCTGTTGAGATCCAGCGCTCCGTGGGTGTGGTTGGCACCGCGCTTGCTGTTGAAGCGGCCCCCTTCCGATGCCTCGGAGTCGCCTTGCCGGATCTTGGGCTGCCCATCCAGCGGGCACTTGAAGCCACCGAGTTGCGCAATGCTTGCCTGGCTCGACGCCAGCGACGCCACCGCAAACAGCAGCGCTCGAATCGTGAATCGTTGCATCTGCCCTCCGTCCTTTCGCTAAGGATATACCGCTCTTGGACGCGGCGGCACGCGGTTGGGTTGGAGTACCAACCTACGAGGTCTCGTTGGTCGAGTCGCCGCGCGGGCCCGCACGCCATGTTAGTTCCGTCGAGCGGTTCGCCGCTTACCGTTGGTCCGAAACTGCGACGACCTGCGTCACTAGATTTGTTTACGGGTCTGCAGGGATGCGGGCCGACGCGTCACAGTTGCGTCGAGCCCACTGCCTTGCTGCGATGTTGGAGCTGCCCAACGGGGATTCGCCGATCCGACGTCGCAATCACCTGCGGCCGTTGTGCCGCCGCGGGTTCAACGACCTTCGCACGCGCGAGGCAACATGCTCTACTTGCCTTGATCAGGCCGCCCGTTGGCGCGGCGCGCGCGCGGCGAGTTGGACTTTGCTCGAACCGCTCGCCATGGGGATGAAGCGTCCCGCACGTCGATGGTGTCGGGGTATCGTGTGTTGAGGAGGGAGGCAGCGTGGGTGTCAAGACTTCGTTCGTTTCGTTCCGACCGGTCGGCGCACGCACGGCGGTGGCCTTGCCGATTCGGCGGCGCACATTTGTTCAGGCCGGCGCCCTGGCACCCGCTGGCTTGACCATGCTGCGTGCGCACGCGGCGCCCGCGCCCGTGCGGCGCTCGCCCGGTCTGCGCTTTGCGAGCATCGACGGCGGCATTGCGGTGATCAGAGACGGGGACGAGCAAGAGCCAGAAACGCTCACCTGGCGTCTGTCGCATGCAGCCTTCGGCGATGGCGCGGAATCCTTGCCGCGGACCTTGCAGGGTGGCCCGAAGGCAGGCCACGAGCTGATGATCTACGGCGCGAGCTTTGGCACGCTGCCGGTGTTTCGGCATCTGTTCGTGTTCATGCTGCGAGAACGAACGTGGTTCGTTCGCCTGAGAACCTTTATGTTGGGGACGGAGGTGACGTCGGAGGACGTCACCCTGAGCGACCTCAGCAGATGGCAAGCCAAGACCGGCGAGGAGTCGGTCGGCGGATTTGTACTCCGTCCCTCGCGTGTGCATCTTGACATGCTGGAACGGCACGTTTTCGATGGTCATCTTCGCGTCGCGGGAGCGCCGACGATGCTGCTGGACGTCAATGGCGTCTGGCACCTTCAGCCCGGGTCAACGAGCACCCTGACGATTTCTCCAACTGACCACGTGCTCAGCTCCGCGAAGTTCGCGTGGTGCGAGCCAGCCAGCAAGCCGGGCAGCCTCGCCGCGGCGCAAGAGCTGCAGTTCGTTGCGGTGGGCGAAGCGACCGGGCGAAGACTGCCGTTCTTGCTGTCGCCCGGTCAGAGGCCAGAGCTGCGCTTGTTGGCGGAGAAGGAGCCGAGTTGGCGCTATCTGCGCAACGATTGGAACTGCGCCTGGAGAAGCGAGACCGCAGCGACGCCAGAAGCACGCAAAAGGCAGCCCCATCCGCCGGGAGTCTCGGAGCTGACGGCAAGGTGGACGTTGGACATCAACCGGGGCAAAGCAGGGCACCTCGGCCCGGTCAACCTCTCAATCGGCACGCTGACGACGACTCGCGAGGCTGCTGGCGTGGTCACGCACTGGTTCAGCGGTGCAGTCGCGCCTGGCATCCAGCCGATCTCATCCACGATAGGCCAATTGACGGTCAAGGGTTGGGACCAGAGCAAGAGAGGTGCTGACGGGAAGGGCAAGGCGGCGCCGGCCGGCGGGCTCTCCAATGTGCCACTGGTGGACATTCGCGGGACGGGGACGACGCCCCCGAGACTGTCGACGATCGACCTGCCCTTGCTTCTCGTAGAAGCGGAGTTGGTCCCCGAGGGTTGCACCTTTGGCGAACTCGCTTTCAAACCCTCGAACCTCAACGCCCTGTACGCCTCGGGCGATCGCGAGGCGCAATCGCGCCTGGCGGCAACGAACAGCTATCTATGGCTGGGCGACGCGGCATCGCCCGCGGGTTATCCGAGGGCCAGCATCGATCTGACGCGAGCCAGGCTCACCGTTTCGCGGGCCGAGGATCTGGCTCATCTGTCGTTCACGTTCTCCGGCCTGTACCTGCAGATCGGCGGCGGACGGGCATGGCTGACGGATCGACGCTCGGCCTGTCCTCTCGTACTGCGCGATGTACCGGGTGCCCACGGCTCGCAGGAGCCTGTGCCGGCGGACACGCGAGCCATTCTGGTGGCGGAGTTCCCCTCGCAGCACGTGATGGAGGAAACCCTGTTCCGGCCCGAGATCCATGACTGGCCCGAAGTCGCCCTGGAGGGAGAGACGGTCAAGTTGAATGGCACCGACGTGGTGTTGCCAACGGCGCTGCTGCCGTTTCTCAAGGCCATCGCCGGCAAGGAACTCGCGGATCGGACGAAGCTGCGCGAGGCGTACTCGGCGGCAAAGATCGACCGGGAGAAGCAGAAGGCAACGAATCAGGGCGCGCTGGGCATCGAGGTGCCCTTCGCTCAGTTCAGCGCGGAGTTCCGCAAGCGATTCGAGAAAGAACTCTCCGCGGCCCGCCGGGGCGTCGTCGAAGACCAGAAGTACTACTGCGGCCCAGGCGGCATGGACCCCGACGTATGGCGCATTGCACGCGCGACCTATGGGGACCTGCGACAAAGAAAAGTGCGCCAGGTGATCGATGCGACGCTCCGCCGAGCGAACAGCTTGGCGAAGGCCCTGAAGGATGAAGCGCCGCCGGCTGCCGAGCCCGATCAGTACCCCATCACCAGAGTCTGGGAGGCGCTCAAGCGCTGGCTGACGCAGGCTCCCCCAAAGAGCAGTCTCACGCCAGAAGGTCAGGCGCTGCTCTTCGAGAACGCGATTGCCAGCGAGTTGCAGGAGTACGGATTCTTCAAGGAGTTCTACCGACAGAAGATGACGAGCCTGCGCTTCGGGGCCGAACCGCAGGGTGGCGATGGCGCCCCCCAGCTCGATCCCGATGCCGTGCCCAGGGACGCACAGCCCTGGGATGTCGAGTACCTCAGCGAATCGGTCCGCCCGGAGACTTGGAAAGAGCATTCCAGCCTGCTCGACAAACGCAAGGCCTACGTGCTCGACTGCTACGTGCGCGAGGCCTTGGACGACGCTCCGTTGCCGCGCATCATGCGGGCCCGGTTTGCGCGTCCATCCCGTCTGGCGTTTCGCATCGACTGCGGCTACGACGCGGAGTCGCGCAGACGCTCGCGACGCGGGCCCGCTTCGGCGAGCACCGACCTGCCGTTCTCGTTCGATGCGCTGACCGAATGGTCGCGCCTCGAAAGCGCCGTGACGCCCCGTGCGGTGAAGCTCGCCCGGTTCGATGAAGGCGGTCGCGCGTCGGGCCAGGTCGATGCCCCCGAAGAGGACAGCGCGCCGAAATCCGAGCCGTGGCGCGAGGACGTCAAGATGCTGGAGCTGCTGCGGATGCGCAGCGGTTCTTTTGTGACGGCCCAGGAACGCCTCGCCGATGTCGAAGCATCGCTGAAAGCGCCCGGTCCGCTCGAGACCGCGATCGAGCTTCCGGCCCGGCTGCTGCTCTCGCCGGCGCAGCACGCGCTCTGGCGGACACCCCGATCGCGCGTCGATTGGCCCACCGATCCCTTTCGGGCACGCGGGCTCTGGACCGCGGACCTCGTCACGAGCGATCCCGATCCGCTGGTGCGCGCCGTCCACTCACCCGACCTTCGCCCCGCATCCGTGCGCAGCGGCCTGGAGGAAGCCCGGTTGCGCAGTGCAGGCGCGCTGCTCGAACGATTGCTCGAGCAACGGTCGACGGACGCCAATGCGCACACAAGGGACGCGATGCGCACGCCCGTGCAAAAGTCGCCGCCCAGGGGACCACGCGCACCCTGGACCCTGGGTGTGGAGGAGAGCGGTCCCAATGCTCCGGACTTGGTCGACCTCTTCCGCCAAACGCAGCCCGATGCACCCAAGCTGACGGCGGACCAGATCTGCGACAGGCGCAGCGCAGGGGGGGCGGAACCGCCGGAAACCCAGGGCGCGGGAGCGGCGAAAGAGCCACCACCGGCGCTGCATCCGTTGCTGGACTATCTCTGCCACCGTCGCGAAAGCCTGCGCCGCTACGGCCGCGCCGCGGTCTTCCGTTCGACGCTTGACGCTTTCGACCGTCACGAATTGGTTCTGCTCAGCTCGGCCTACGGCTTGCCGGTCCGGGGCAAGCGGGAGCGCAGCGGGCAGCTTCAAGAGGTCAAGACCTCGAGCCAGGTCGACCTGCCTCCGCAGTGGCGTCCGATCGATGTCGAAGCCGGCACGGCCGTCTATCGCCCGCGACCCTTGCAGCTTCAGGAACTGCGCCTGTCGACGCTGGGCGGTACGTTGCGGCACGACACGGGGTTTGTGCCTCCCTCGTCCGCGCGGCATCTGTCGTATGGCCCCCTGTTCGATTCGCTGTCGATCGAGCGCTGGCAGCACTGGACGGTCTTGGGTCGCGACGTCTTTGCCGAAGTCGTCTACAAGGGGTACCTCTTTCCGATCGGCCACCGTGCTTCGCTGGTCAAACAGACCGAGCGGATTTTCCTGCGCCACGCATCGGGCAAGCGGGTGCGGGCCTTTCTGCGCCAGCGGATGTTCATCCGCATCGGGCAACCCAACAAGGCGTTCCCGGCCCTCGGCCAGCCCAACGGCGGTCGTCAGTTCCCGGCCAGCGTGGTCCGCATGCTGACCGAGACGACACCGGACATCGTCGATCCGTCCGAGGACTGGGACATCAAGGGCGTGGGCCCGGCGCCTGGTGGGCGGCTCCAGTTCGGCAATCTGGCGGGCCTGGCGTTCTGGCCCCGCACGGCGCGCATACCCGGTACCGAGGTCCGCTTCGAGTGTCAGATCGAACAGGCCGTCACCTCATCGCCGTTTGTCTTTGTCGACAACACGTCGGCGAACCAGCCCGAGCTGCTACGCCAGTTGGTCGAGTACTACAACGGCATCGGCACGCCCGACAGAACCGTCCCGTTGTCGGGTGCCATCGACTTCGAAACCATCGACGCGCGTCGGCACCATCGCACGCTCGAGTTCGGCGGTCAGTCGCAACGCTATTGCGACGAGCTCAAGCCCGGTGCTTCATCGCACAAGACGCTGAGCTGGACCTTGAAAGCCACCGGCTGCGCGGCGACATCGCCGCCCAAGAACACTGTGCTAGTGCCGGGGGCCTGGGAAGGGACCAACACGCTCTTTGACGAGCCATCGCTGGAGGGCGCCGAGCAACCGCCGTTCTATCCTGCGCTGGAGACGGCTCGGATCCGGATCGATCAGATCGAACGCATGAGCGGGGGCGCACCGCAGGTGGCCCTGGTGCAGTTCGACGGCTACTACATCGCGAACGGCTTCGAGGCGAGCGCCGAGAATCAGGCGAAGGATCCGCTGCAGATCTACCTCAATGTCCTGAACCCCATCGAGATGTCGATGGGAGACCGCGGCGATCGCAGCGGCGGTGTCTTCAGGCCGAACTCACTCATCGCCGCATTGACGCGCCAACGCGGGCCGCTCAATGGCAATGAGCGAGTGTCTCTGGGATCACTCCACAGCCTCACCGAGAAATACATCGTCCCCGCCGCGGCCGACGCAACCAATGTTCCGGCGATTCGAAACTCGTTCCCGAAGGCAGGGGACAAGGATACGAGCCCTGGCAAGCTGCTCCAGTCGAAGATCCTGGGACTGGTTTCGATCGGAGACCTGCTCGAGCACCTCGATACCGGGGAGGCGATCAAGAGCGTGCCGGTGCTGCGCGAGGTGGTCGAGTACGGCGTGGCCGGCGTGCAGTCCAGCACCGCGGGGGTGGTCGACGCGGTGATCGGCCCGCTGCGCGGCGCGCTCGAACACTTCATGCGGGCCTGGGAGGATGGCAATGGCAAGGTCAGCAAGTTGTCCGCGGGGCTTGTCAACAATCTGGGAGAGGTGTTCCCCGACGTCCACCAAGCGCTGCTGGACCTTCAACGAGCGATTCCGAAAGCCGGAGAGACCGGTGCGCTCAACCTTGCCGCCAATCTGGCCGAGGTCTATGAGAGTGGCCGCCGTCTGATCGACGCGTGTGCGCGGGCCGCTTCAAACCCCCTGGATCGGATCCAGGAGGTCTTGGCCGGGAAGCTGGGGCAGGTGTTCAAGCCCTTGGAGAAGCTCCTGGAAGCGACGCTGGGAACGATCGCGACCTTCTCCAATCTCGCCGATCTTCAGGGCCGCCTGGTCGTCGCATCGCGTCAGGACCTGACGCGACTGTTCGGGCTTCGTTTCCCGCGCTTCGTTAGCGACGTGAGTTCCGCACCGGAGCGGCTGCAAGGCGCCGTCGCGGCGCTCCAGCAACTGGATGGTGTGCGCCAGGCGGTCGCCAATGGGATGCGCGAGGCCCTGCGACAGCCTTTCACCGACCTGGACTCGACGGCCCTCGAGACAGCCCGCGCTATGTTCAGTGCCCTCGAGGGCGTCTATAGCCGCGCCGGACAGGCATTGGGATCAGCGAGCGAGGAGGAAGCAAAGGTACTGGGTGCGGCCAAGGCGGCCATGACATCTGCAAAGTCGGGGGTGGCCCAAGCGGCCGGTCCCTTCACGCCCGACCTGGCGTTGATCGTCGCCAAGCTCAAGGAACTGATGGAGAGCGTCAGGGCGATCAACTCGGCCCTCACGCAGTCGTCCAAGGGGGGCCCCGCGGCGATCGCTGCCGCCGTCTTGCAATGGGTCGATCGGCTGCTGGGGCCCGCCCGGTGGCTCAAGGTCGATGAGGTCGATGACTTGTTGAAGTCGGTGCGGTCTCTGCTCGAGCAGTCCAGCGTGTCGCTGGCCGATCCGACCACGAAGCAGGCATCGTGTCCCGCCGCGGGGGACTCCTTCAGGGTGCCCTCCGACTGGCGATCACCATCCCGTGCCCATCGCGTCCTGGCCGCGATCCATGCGATCGCGGAGTCGGCCCACGAGGCCTTCGAGAAGGCCTTGGGCGCCGACACGAAGTTGCCCGCTGAGCAGGCGGTGGCTCTGCGTGCCGCGGTGAGTCGTCTCGGCTCGGAGTCACTGAGGGCCCAGTGCGAAATTCAGGATGCTGTCGCGAAACTGGAGGCGGTAGCCACGACATTCCGCTCGCAGTTCGATGCCGTGGGCGCATCCGCGCTCGACCCGGACCGCTTGCTGGGCCTGCTGACCTTGAAGGAGCGCGCGACCGCTATCGCCGGAGTCGAGCGCACTGCGGCGTTGCTGCGAGAGGCCATTCGGTCCCTCAAGGGCCTTGAGGTCGAGCCGGTCAAGGCGGTGCTGGCGGCCACTCGGAGGGCGGTGGACTCGCTGCTCCTCTGGCAGCACGATGTCTTGAGTGCGATGAAACCCGTCACCGCGGCTTGGGCCACGCTGGAGCCCGCGAGCGGTGGGGCCGTCAACGACCGGCTTCAACGGAACATCGACGCTGTCGACGCTGCGCGGAGGTTCAGCGCGGACGCGTCGATCTCGAATCGCGCCTGGATCGAACGGATCGAGGAGGCGCGGCCTCGCTACCTCGAAGCGCCGACGCTCGACAAGGACGTCTTCGCCGCACTGGTGAGGGAGCTGGGCAACAGCCTGGCTGGACGGCTTCGCGCTTGGTGGAGGGGCGCTCAGGTGGCCGAGTCCCAGGCAGCGACGTTGCTCGGCACGAGCTTGCAGCCCTTGCTCACACAGTTCGAGGCGCTGTACAGGGACCTGAAGTATTCGCGCGATAGCGCTTGGCGCAGTCTCGATACGCCCGCGCTCGTCGGCATGCGTGACGTGTTGCTGATCGCTCCGGACCGGACACTGGCCTATCCAGCCGGCGAAGCAAAAGCCCCCTCGGGATCTCTGTCGCCGGCTGATGACCAACTGACCTTGGACCGCGAGTCTCTCAAGAAGTTGCTCGAGGGCGACGCGCGACAGCTCCTGTCCGACACGGCGCGTCGCGAGTACCTCGACAAGTTCCTGTTCGGCTGGAGTGCCGGGACTGCGTCTCCGGTGAGGATCGCACAGCAGTTGCGCAGGGTGTCGATCGATCGCCTGCGCGCGATGCTGCTGGGAATGATCGACTTCGGGACGATCCGCGAGGAGATCGAGGAGTCCATCAAGCGGCTGATCCCGGTGTCGGCCAAGCTCTCGTACGACTTCAACATCAAGTTCAACTCCTCGCTGCGCGACAGCAAGACAGCGATCTTTGCGCCCGCGACCGGCTGCGCGCTCAACATCCAGTCGAACACGATTGTCGACCTTCAGTCCGGCACGCCGCGGTTCTCCTCCGTGGGCACGATGGGGGCGTTCGACATCCATCTCATTGGCAAGGAGCCGGGCAAGCACGCCCTGTCCTTGCACTTCAAGGGCCTGCGATTCGCAGCGGACGACGGCCCCTTCCACTGCGACCTGCAGTACGCGGGTCTGACGATGGGGCCCTTGCTGGACTTCCTTGAGAAACTGAAGCCCTTCTTCGGGAGCAAGGAGGGCGGCTTCTACCTGGCGCCGCTCGATGGAAGGCTGGGGCTGGAGGCGGGCTACACGCTCAACCTCGGGACGATCACGCTCGGCAACGTCTCGTTCTTTAACGTCTCGATGAATGCCGCCACCCGGCTGCCATTCGATGACAGCCGGGCCACATTCGTGGCGTCGCTCTCGCGCCGTGATGCTCCGTTCACCATCTCGTTCGCACCGTACGGCGGCAGTGGCTTCTTCGCCCTCGAAGCCGACACCGAGGGGATCGTCGGGTTCGAGGCGTCGTTCGAGTACGGAGGGGCCGGGGCCTTCGACTACGGGCCTCTGAAAGGGCAGGGCCGCCTGATGACGGGCATCTACGTTCGCAGTACGAAGAACTCGTCCGATCTGTCGGCGACCTTCTATGCCGGGGGCTCGGCGTCGATCTGGATCTTCAGCCTGGGGGCATCGCTCTATGTCACGGCGCGCCCGGTGTGCGGCAAGCTGGTCGGCGTGGCGACCTACACGTTCTCGTTCTCGGTGGGCTTCTCGAGTTTCGACTATCGCGTCCAGGTCAAGGTCGAACTGAACTGGGGCGGCGGGCGAAACAACTGTCCCGAGCAACAAGCTTGGTTTGAAGGCGACCACTCGACTACGCGACTTGCCGCAGGACCCATGAGTTCTGGCGCTGCGGCCGGGCAGGGCCCGGTGGCGGTCAATGAGAGCTGGGTCACGCCGGTGGCGACCGGTGGGGCGACTACCAAGTCGAAGAGCGCCAGGGCGCCGGCCGAGTTGCCACGCGGCCATCGTGTAGTCAATACCGTCTGCCCAGGTCAGGACTGGGCTCGCTATGCCAGCTACTTTGATCTGGAGCGGCCGTGCGTGGAGGAGTTCGAATGAATACAGCATCCCGTTTTCCCAGGTGCGCCGGTAAGGTGATCGCCAGCGGCAGAGCTCCCAACGGGCGGCTGCGTGCCACGGTGATGCTGACGCCCAGCGGCGATATCGATGACCTGCCCGGTTGGCCGGGCCGCGTGCTCAAGGCGCTGAAGGATGCGGACTGGTCCTTTGAACTCAGCGTTGTGGTCCTGCGCACGCTTGGCGCGGGGAACGAGAGTTGCAAGGCCACGAGCTACCAGGAGGCGATCAAGCAGGCTTTCCGGGTCGGCGCGTGCGCGGACGCGGCGGCGCGCGCGTGGAATGGGGAGACCTCGTTCAATTGGGTCGACGCGCTCTGGCGCGACGGGTTTACGAGCAAGCTTGAGCGCCATAGCGAGACTGCGGCCTGGAGTGCGCTTTCCAAGCTGATTCAGGATTCTCAGGGCCTGGGCATGCTGAAGCCCGGGATCAAGCCCGACGAGACCCGGGCTGGCGAGAGCGATGCCGCCAAGCGACTCGAGGCAGTCAAGCAGGCCGCAGCAACAGCGGGACAGGCCTCGGTCGAGGTCAGCACGATCATCCCGAGTCGCCAGACCGACCTGGCGGTCCTGCTTGAAACCCAACGTGCGCTCGAACTGTGCGACACCGCGAAGTGGGCGCACGGAGGCATCGAGGCCTGCAGCGCCACCGAAGCGGTCTGCGCGAGCGTGGCCCGACGCGGCCCGCCGCCGCCGACCCCGTCGGACAAGAGCCGCGGTCCGCTGGCAGCCATGCGGGAGCAAGCGTTGAGCCAGTTCAAAGGCGATCGCACGGCACCCAACTACGGCGTGCTGTGCTCCGGCAAGCTCGAGTTGCCCAAGGCCACGGTCGTCACCCCTGGGGCAGCGCGCAAGGACATCGAGCTTCAACTGCACCCGGTCCTCGACACGCACGAGGCGGCCACTCGCCAGGAGGAGGCGGCACAGCCATCGGATGACCGCGCGCTTCGCGATGCGATCGGCCAACGATTCTTTGCGGCGCAAGGGTCTCCAGCCTTGTCGCGTCTGTTCGCCCTGACCTTCGACGTCATTCTCGAGACTGAGCTTGACTTGTCGGAAGGCTCCGCAGAGGCCGTGTTGATGCTGGGAATGGGCGACGAGCAGTTGCAGCCGTCCGACAAGTCGCTCTGGACCTTGGCCAAGTACCGCAAAGCGACGGGCCACTTCTGGCCCGCCACGTCCCTCGATCTGCACGCGACGCAGCCCCGCGAAGTGCTGGATCCGATGGTCCAGATCGACGGGATGATCGTGTTGGGCCAAAGTGTCGGCATCAGCGGGACAAACGAGGGACGGACTGCGCGCTTCCAGATGACCAGCCTGAACGTGCAGGCCGCGTCGGAGGCTGCGATCGACCGCAGGCGGCGGCCGCTGGCACCCCCAGCCGAGGTGAACAGTTTCAAGCTGAGCCGCAGGCCTGCTGACTGGGCGCGCAAGACCCTGCTCACCACCGGACTCGTACTTCTCGATCGCGGGCGGCAAGCTCAGGCCGTGTCCCAATTGGCCGCGCGAGCTGCGCACGGCAATAGTGCTGTCGTCGTTCTCGACGCGGATGACCTGTTGATCGGATACCGTGTGGACGTGGCGCTGCCGATGACGGGCCATGGCATGCGTTGGCGCACGCTGATGGCCCGCCAGTTCGCGTACGGAACGGATGGACCCTGGGCCTCGCGCGTGCGCGGGGTCACGCACCTGCTGCTGGGCAGCCCGGGGAGCGATCGCATCCAGGAGTGGCAGCACACCCTCGAGGAGGCCGTGGTCGGCCTGCCGGCCCGCCTTGTCCCTGGATCGGAACCCGGAAAGGTCGACGCCTATGTCGAGGAGGCGGTCGTGGCATGGAGCGGGGAGCCGATGGGCGCGCACTGTGCGGGGAAGGTCAAGTCGGCGGAGCTCTCCATCGGTGCCGGTGACCGCGTGTCCTTGCCGTCCGGCCCGATGGACCGGGATCGCCTGTTGCCGCCGCTTCGCTTCGGCTGGCCCTATCGCATGGGCTTGCGCGCCGTCTACGCGGGGGGCATCTCCGTTCCGCTGCGTGAAGCGGCCTCTCGCTACGACAGCGACGAGTTCAATGGCAAGCTCACGCAGCCGCCGCATCCCGCGAACAGTTCAAGGGGCACCCGCCGCTTCCTTCGCCACGAGCGGATCGACGCGCCCTTCCTGCTGATGCACCAGGGGGTCGCGCTCAGGCGCAACGGGGTGATGGGCTACGAGCGCGCCGCGCATGCCATCGTGCGTTCGGCACCGCGCGGCCCGGAGCACCGACGCGGCCTGCCGGCGTCGACGCAACGCATCATTGCTCCCTCTTTCGTCAGCCACGACTTCGCCGCGATGCACGGGGTTCTCGACGCTGACACCCAGGCGCGACCCCGGGATGCGCTTCGTCACGTCCGATTCGATGCCCCCTCGAGCGGCTTTCCTGTAGCGATCGCTGAGATGAGAGAAGGCAAGGACCACGCGCCTTTCAGCGGAACGCGATCGATACAGTCGATCGAGAACGCCGAGGGCGACTTGGTGTACCAGGAGGTGGCTCAGCAGCGGCGTAGCGTTCCTTACTTCCCGGACCCGGTGGTGCGTCACTACGTGATCGGCGTGCGCTACGCCGAGACGGATGTCTACCTACCGGGCGCTGCGTTCACCGTCCCGATGTACCCCAAGGGAAGCCGCTATCCGGATGCGCGGGTCCTCGCCTTGAACATTGTCCGCAGCAGCAGGAAAGGGCGCAGTGCGGACTGCCCACAACTGGAGCAGGTACTAAGCCACGGTACGCAAGCGCCTTCGAGGGGCCCGTTCGCAACGACCGGTGCGGCGCAGGTCACGCTGACGCTGGCACCCGGCGATGACTTCCAGGTCGATGTCTGGTGCATTCCCGGCCCGAGCGAGCTTGCCAAGCACTTTGCGCTGGTGGAGGCGATCGGAGTGCTCGTGCGATCGAAGGCGAGTGACGCGAACAACAAGATCGACCTGAAAGTCCTAGCCCAGGCCATGCGTCAGCTACTCCCGGAGCCGATGTGCGCAGTGATCGAGGAGCGGATCTGCCGTAAGCCGCTCGACTTCGACTTCAAGGACGACGCGGACACCGAGGATCGATTCGATGGCTTGGGGGGCCTGGCGGTCCCGGGGCGGCGGGTGCTTCTGGCGATAGCCACGGCCTTGTTCGAGACCCTGTGTCGGCGCCCCATTGACGAGATTGCTGCGGTACAGACCTTCCGCGCCACGCACGCGACCGCCTACCCCACCACCCTACCGATGGAGGCTCACAAGGATGCCGTCAAGGTAACGCGGCTCATCGGCGCTTCACCGGTGACACTGGTAACGCCGGTGCCACCGGTTGCGCAGGTTGCCGCGCAAGCGGCGGCGGGCCTATCCGCATCGGTGCCCACCGCGACCGCTGCGGTCGTCGCGCCCGAGTACGCGCTGTCAGGCGATCTGCTGATTCATCTGGCTACCACCGGTGGCTTTGAGCTGCGTGCCAACACGGCATCTCCGACGACGATGACCTTCGATGACAAGAAGCGCGGACGCACCACGCGCGACCGCCGCGACGGGGTCTGGCCCAAGGCGGGGCACTCTGGCCTAGGCTTGACCACCACGGAGGTGTTTGGCTTCGATGTCGCTGCCGATGGGGGCGTGACGCTCCCCCGGATCGACATCAAGCTGCTATCCATCAGCAAGCTCCCACGGCCGGTGCCGGACGCCTTGTTGGCGCAGCGGGAAGGATCTCTGTGGACGTTGCCCCTGGAAAAACTGGACCAGGGCGAGAGCAAGTTCGGCAAGGTGAACTCTCGACACATCTTCCCGGACCAGAAGGCGCGGCTGCTGGACCTGCGCATCGTCCCCGTTGCGCGCCACGAGTTGCTGATGACGACAGAGAATCGCACCGGCGAGCGCCTCGATGGTCAATGGATGAAGCCCGGTGTCCCGGTGAGCCCGGTGGATCCCGGTCCGGCGAACTGGCAGGTATGGATTCCCGCGGGCATTCGACCGAGCGAACCATTGGCGCGTTCGCCGACCGTGGCCTTCGTTTGGAAGCATGCGCGGGATTCGCTATGGCGAACGGCGTCCCGCCGCGCGCTGGTACGCATCCCGCTGCGCCGCGAGTGGTACTCCTCCGGCGAGGGCGAGCGGTTGGGGATCGTCATGTGGCCGCCGGCGATATTCGGCTTCTCCGCCGAACAGCTCGAGGCCTTGTCTCGCGACAGGATTCCTGCCGCAGGGGAGCCGATGCAACTTCCCGACTTCGTGGATGAAGATCTCGGGCCGGGCGGCCGGTTCATCACACGCTGGGGCAGTGATCCCATCCGGCCCGCAATCGACGCCGCTGGGGCACCCAGCTTCACATTCGTGAATCCTGGTGCGATTCAAGCAGGCCCGGGCTTTCAACTCATCCACGTTCCTGAAGCCAGGATGCCTGTGCGGACCGGGCCGGGGGACATGCCGAAGGCGAATGAGCCCGCCGAGCAGACCATGCCCGTGGCGTTGGCGACGTTCGAACCCAAGTTCGACATCGAGACCGAGGAGTGGTTCGTTGACGTCATGATGGAGCACCCGTTCGAGGCCGAACCGTTTGTGCGTCTCGGGCTGGTGCGGTATCAACCGCAAGCGCCTGCCGATCTGCAGGTGTCCTTCCCGGTGGTGCAATGGGTGCAGTTGCTTCCTAGGCGTGATGTCCGCGCGCGGCTGGAGCACCGGGCCCCAGGCGCGCGGACCGTCCAGGTCTGGATCGAAGGGCGGGCGGCCCGCGCCCTGGGCGCGGATGAAATGAAGTTCGGCAACCCCGTCAGGCATCAGATGCGCTTGCGCATCGTGCGCGAGTACATAAACGAGGCTGGGCTACGCTGTCAACGGGTGATGCGAACCGAGCAGATGGCCATGCGTCAGTTGGAGCCTGCTGAGTCGGCGCACAACGAGTTGACACAGTGGTCTACGGAACCGATAGCCATCGGGAGCGATTCACAGGTCGACCGGCGTGAGCGAGCGATCTACGCAGCCTACATCGAGGAGTTCGAAAGCCGGCTACCGGCGGTGCATGCCGACGAGCCAGTCTCCTCGAAAATGGCCCATGGGGAGAAGCCGGACGATGCAATGATTCACGCCGGCCCTCGGTTCTCTGCGCGGCTGGAGCTGTGACGGTGCGAGCCCTGCCTCCCGGGGCTGTCAGCCCCTTCGCAGCGTTGACCGGCGAACCTGCGGTGGCCTCGAACGGTGCCTTCACTAGGGAAGTTCTGGGGATGTGGGTGTGTGGCGCGATGCGTTCAAATCGTGGTTGTGTGGCGAAGGAGGTCACTCGAACTGTTCGTCCCGGCGACATTGGGTTTGCGCACCATCGTGCTGTCGTGGTCCGATGGCAGGGAACTGGCGCGACTCGATATCGGCGACTCGATGCTTCGCCTCTGCCTGACTGCACCCACCAACCCGGCCTGTCGCGTAGTCTCGCGTTGACCGGGTAGGAGGGGCGCATTCAGTTCGGGTAGACCGCAAACACTGCCGAATGCAAGTCAGCAAGGCTGAGCGGTGATGCGTCTACGATGAGCAATGGGAAGCTGCACAGCGGCCGCTCCTGACAGTCAAGAACTGGCCGGCCAGAGCCATTGGACGAGCGTCAGTAGCTCACTGCATCTACGACGCCTAGGCCTCGGTTTCGGCCGTACCTCTTCGCGGTGTAGCAGCCGTGTGCTCCAACGAAGGCGTGTCGACAACCCGCAGAAAACCCGGCGCCTCCGGCTTTGGAGGCCGGAGGTGGTCCCAATTTACCGCCAACACCCCATCACGATCGCACGCTCCTGCGATCGTGGCGAGGTGCCCGGGAGTCGAGCGAGAATGATAGCGTCGAAGTTGCTAGGGGCAAACCACGTGACGTCTTTCTTGGCTTGGCTTGCGGTCGATAGCCGCAAGGCCACGCAGCTCTACTTCGCGAGCGACAGCCGTCGAAGTTTCGTTAGCGGCGACTACTTGGACGACTGCGAGAAGCTCTTCGTGGCGAACAATTCGCCCGACATATTTGCCATGCTGGGCCATGACATTGGGTTTCCCATGGAGGCACTTCCAAAGATCTGTACTCTGATCGATCAGGGAGCTATCCCACATGGACTGCGCGCCTCACTACACGGTCGCACTGATTGGGTCCTCGATCAGCTGAAACAGATGAAGACCGATAGACCCGGCGGTGGCGGCTTTTCGGTGTTTCATGGCTCGCGCCACAGTTGGGGAAACCACGCGGTCTTTGGACTTTCAAGACATTCCTACGTCGCCTGCGATGACCGCTGGGCCAACGAAGAATTTGACCTGACAAAGATCGAGTCACACGCGATTCAATGTGACGGGAGTGGCGGCGTGCAGGTGGGGCGGGGGATCGTCAATCACACCCAATTGCTGGGATCGGTCAGCAGAGCCTACTTCGCTGGCTTTGTGGTAGCGCTCAAGGAGGGCAAGGACAAGCTCAGCGGCGGGCCGCCGCAATTGGTTGGTCTCGGCTGTGTCGGCAATGGCAGACGCTATGGGCTATTTACGACTGCTGGAACGTTCTTCCGGGGCCGGCTCCTGACACCCGGCGACGTGCCATCATGTACGCAGTGGCGAGATGAGCTCTTGGAGCCAGTTGACCACAGTGGTAGGTCAATCAGGAACCGGCGCCGCAAGGTCCTCCGGTAGCGAGGCGCTGACGGCTTACCCGCGCTAGGGCAGGCCTTCGCGTCGCAGTGCTAGGACGGATACGGCCCCGGTCCGCTACGCCCATGGCGCAAGGATCCTCTGCCGGCAGGCGGTCGGTGACGATCGGCGGCTTATGGCCGCCAGTGTGAGTTCAAGGCGGCGCCAGGAAGCTGGCAGTCGGCACTGCTGCTGTGCGAGCCCCCCCTAACTTGACGGGCAGCTGCCAGGCAGCGCCTGGTACTCACAGTCACGGCCATCAGCTGGCGTTCACGGCGGTCAGCTCCAGGGCGGTTCACTCCATCGCGGAACAGAATCCATTCGTCTGTGCTCGAGCGAGCGATGGCCTGCCTTGGCCGGCGGTACCTCCTTGAGGAGCCGGAGACCCCACGCTCAACTGCGGGTGACTTCTGGCGGCCCGCAGCCTTGGACACGTGGACGGCCCGCCGGTCATGGTAGGGCGATGTCAGCACGTGCCCTGCAGTGCCTTGCAGCCGGACCCACTGAGCCGAGCGCCGTCGACCGCTGCCACCCAGGTGCCATGACGGTGCTGCTCGATGGCGCTGGTCTGCGGGTCGATCCTGAACAGGTGCAGCCAGCCGTTGCCCATCAGCTGACGCACGATCTCGCGGCCCCCCATCACCGTGTCGATGGCCGCGCGCGGCGCCTCTATACCGAGGAGGCCGACCATGCGTGAACTTGCCGTCGAACTCAGGGGAGTTGCGTAGAGTCGGCGGCCAACTTCGGAGCGGCCGCAGCTGCGCTCGAACCTTGGCCCGGAATACCCAGCGCTCCGACCGCCGCCTTTCATTCTTAATGCAATGATTCGGCATGGCCTCAGCCCATACCGCGATCGAGCTTCGCCTGACCGGCGCACCATCATTGCGCATCGGTGAGCGCGTGCATGCGCTGGACGACCTCGGGGCGTTGCTGGCGGCAAGGCTGGCGTTGGAGGGTCCGCAGCCGCGGGCGCTGCTTGCCGCCCTTCTGTGGCCCGATGCCGACCCTGCACGCGCGCGCGCCAATCTGCGCCAGCGCTTGCTGCGGCTGAAGCAACAGTCAGGCGTCGAGTGGATCGCTGGCGACACGTCGCTGGCCCTGGCACCCTGGCTCGTCGTGGATCTCGACGCTGCCTCGCATGTGGCCGAGCTCTTGCCGGGCCTGCAGCTGCCGGGCCTTGACGAGGCGCAGCGCTGGCTCGAGCACGCCCGACGCAGCAGGCGCGTACTCTGCGTGCAGCGGCTGCAGGAGCAGGTGGACGCGGCCGTGTCGGCGCAGGATTGGCCCGTCGCCGTGGCTGGCGCCATGCGTTGGGTGGCGCTGGAGCCAATGGCCGAGGCTGCTTGGCGGCGGCTGGCGCAGCTGCAGTACCTGTCGGGCGATTGGGCAAGCGCCCGCGACACACTGTCCGATCTGCAGGCGATGCTGGAACGTGAACACGCTGCACCGCCCGAGCAAGCCACAAAGGCGCTGGCGGCGCTGGTCGAGCAGGCCCGCGTTGGCGCCGCCCCGCTGCGGGCCACAGGCGGCCCGGCAACGCCGTTGGCCTTGATGCGACCACCCCGCATGCTGGGCCGCGACGCCGAACTGCGGGCGCTGCTCGACGCAGTGTGCGAACACCGGACGGCCGTGCTGGTCGGCCCGGCCGGTCAGGGCAAGACGCGGCTGCTGGGCGAACTGGTGCGCGTGGCCGGCGGCGCCCGTACCGTCCTGCACCTGGGTGCACGTGCGGGCGATGTTGCCGTGCCGCTGGCCCTGGCCTCGCGCTGGCTGGCGGCCCTGTTGCAGCGGCTCGAAGCCGCCGGTGTCGAAGCGCCCGATGCCGCGCAGCGTCGGCAGCTGGCGCCGCTGCACGCGGCATGGCGAATGCCGCAGGCCGAGCGCGTCGACGCGGCCGACACGGCCAGGACCGCCGCCGCGCTGCTTGGCCGCTCGGCCGCGCTCGGCTTGCGTGCCGTGGTGCTCGACGATCTGCACTTCGCCGATGGCGCCAGCCTGGCGCTCCTTTCTGCGGTGGCGGCCTGCGGGCCGCAGGAGCAGGCCGAGACTGCGCCCGCGGCCTGGGTGCTGGCCTGCCGCCCCGACGAAGGCGAAGCGGCCCTGCAGGCCTGGCTGCAGCCGCTCCGCGCGGCCACCGACACCGCCTGGCTCGATCTGCTGCCGCTGGACGCCGCGTCGATGCACGCCCTGATCGACTCGCTGCAACTGCCTGGTGTGGGTGGCGCGGTGCAGACCCAGGCCCTGCACCGCGCCACCGGGGGCAACCCCTTCTTCCTGCTCGAGACGCTCAAGGCCTTGCCGCGCGACGCGCCGCCGCCGGCCGACCTGAGCCAGTGGCCGCGCGCACCGGCGGTGCAGCGGCTCATCCAGCAGCGGCTGCAGCGCCTTTCGCCGGCGGGGGTTCAGCTGATGCGCTGCGCGGGCATCGCCGGGCCCGAGCTGAGCGCCGGCCGCATCGCGCGGCTGCTGGGCCAGCACCCGCTGCAGCTGGCCGACCCCTGGGCCGAACTGGAGGCGGCGCAGGTGCTGCACGGCGAGAGTTTCACGCACGACCTGGTCGCCGAGGCGGCGGTCGCTTCGGTGCCGGCCGCCGTGGCGCGCGAACTGCACGCGGCGCTGGCAGCACAGTTCGAAGGTGAGCCCGATCTGCCGCCGGGGCGCGTGGCGGCCCATTGGCTGGCGGCCGGTCGGCCGATGCTGGCCGCGCCGCACCTGGCCCGGGCGGGCCGCGCGGCCCTGGCGCAGGATCAGCTGCTCGACGCCGGGCGGCTGCTGGTGCAGGCGGCGCAGTTGCTGCAGGCCGGCGGCGCGGTCGATGCCGCGTTCGACGCCTGGTTCGACGCGTGGCAGGCCTACAGCGAGGCCCACCAATCCGACCCGGTGTGGCCCATCGCCGAGGCGATGGACGCGCTGGCGCACGGCGACGAGCAGCGCGCGGCCGCCGCCTGCGCACGGGTGTACCTGCTGATCGAACACGGGCAGAGCGAAGAAGGTCTGCGCTGTGCGCGCGACGCCTTGGCACGGGCGCGGTCGGCTGCGGCGGTCGATCTCGAAGTCGAATTTTTATGGGCGATCGCGGTGCTGCACTGGGAGCGTCGCGAGGGGGTGGTGGCGTTGGAGCATGTCGAACTGGCCCTGGCGCGTGTGCCGGCGATCGACCCTGCCCGCGCCCGGCTGGTCCAGGGCCTCACGCCGACCAAGCTGCGTCATGCCGCCGCGACGATCGCGCTGGCGTTGGGTCGCACCGCGCAGGGCGAGCGCCACTTTGCGGCGGCTCTGCAGCGCGCGCGAACGCTGGGGCAGGTGCGGAACGAGGTGGAGTGCCTTTTGTCGCTGGGTTACGCGGCGCTGGCGCGCGGCGACGCCATGGCGGCCAGGACCCGCGACGACGAAGCGCAGCGCATCGTGGCAGGCCTTTCACCAGACGAACGCGCGTCGCTCGAGCCTAGCCAGGCCGAGCGCCTGTACAGCCTGACGGTTCTGGGCGTTCTGGCGCCCGCGTTGGCTCTGGCCGACACGGTGCAGGCGGACATCGGCCGCCGCGGCAATCGCTTGCTCAACCGGCCTGCGCTGGAGGCCTGCGTAGTGTTCGACGACCTCGGCCGGCGCGACCTGGCGATCAAGGGTCTGCAACGGGTGCAGGATAAGGTGGCCGAGCTGTTCGCGCCTGACCGCCTGCAGCTGCAGGCGCTCTGGGCCTGCTTCGGCAAGGCCATCGATGTGGACACGCTGCTCGGTGCCGTCAGCGAGGTCGATCACACCTTCCTGCGCGAGCGCCTGCTGTGGCAGGCCCAGCCCGGCTGCACCGCGGCGCGCATCCAGCCGCTGCTGACGCTGGCCGCGCGGGCGGCCGACGAGCGCGGCGACCAGGGCAGCTGGATCACGCTGCAGGCCAGCCGCGTGCGGGCCTGCCTGTCCGAAGGTGCCACCCACGAGGCGGCCACGCTGGCCCGCGCCGCCTGGCACCGTCTGGATCATGGCATCGTCGGCTGGCGGCCCTTTCCGGCTCTGGCCGCACCGCTGTGCGCAGCACTGGCCGAGGCCGAGCCCGACCTTGCCATGCTGATCGCGCTGCGCGCACGCGCCTGGTTGCTAAAGGCGGTACAGGAGCTGCCGCCGATGTGGCGCGAAAGCTGCCTCAGCCGCGCATCCTGGTTGGCCCTGCCGCTGCCGCGCGAGCGCGCGGTCTGGCTTGGACTGCCGGGAGCGCCGACGAAGGCCGGGACGCCATGGCCCGGGCCGGTGTCTGAGCGCGCCTCGCTTGTCCGCGATCCACTCAGGGACGAACCACCTGGGTGACCTTCCACTGCTGCCCAGTCGCGTCAAGAGTGCCCCGCGGCAAACGAGCTGCGTCGTCCCTGGGGTAGAGGCCTAGACCGACCTCATCAACGCGCCCGTGAGGATCGCGCTGCGTCGACATGAGCTGACGGGGCTTGGCGCCGGCGCTCTCTTGCGGGCCGGGGTCTTCCAGACCCGCCTCCGCGGCGCGGTGGCGCCGCACCGGGCGCTGCTGACGGGCCGTGATCCCCCCCCTACTTCTAGGGGTGCGGTTTGCGTCTGCGGTGACGCTTGCGTGACGCCTGCGCCGCAACGATGGCGGCGTGCTGCCCGTTGCGGGTTGCGCTTCAGCCAAAGAACACCGTGTCGCACTTGCCTCAAGCCCGCCAGCTGGCCGTCGGGTCCGTCCTTCAAACCCCAGGAGCACCTTCATGAACAAGCTGATCCAAGCCGCGGGCTTTGCCGCCCTTGTGTCGCTGGCCGGCGCCAGCCAGGCCACCGAGTTGAACTTCAACGTCGTCAACCTCACAGGCGCCAACGCCTCGTATGGCGACCGCATCACCAGCTTCGGCGGCTCCTATGGCAGCGCGGGCGGCCCCACGCCCAACATCGAGGTGGATTTCCAGGCCTTCAACAACCTCCCCTTCTCCATCTATCCGAGCGGCTACGCCAGCCTGATCCAAGCGCTGGGCCATGGCCTCTTCGACTCCCCGGGCCATGTGCAGCTGACGCCCGACGCCGGCTTCGACGTCGTGCTGATGAGCTTCCAGGTTGCCGCCTGGGGCGGGGATGTCTATGACAACAGCCGCATCCGCGTCTTCGACCTGGTGGGCAACAACTTGTTCGACACGGGGGTGTTCAGTTTTCAGCCCCAAACGGTGCTGACCTTCCCTGGCCAGCCCATCCGATCGTCAGTGGGGCTGCACATCCGGGTCGAGGACTTCGGCGACCTGGGCCTGGACAACCTGGTCTTCGGACAGGTGGCCAGCGTGCCTGAGGCCTCGACCGTGACCATGATGCTGGCCGGCCTGGTGGCGGTGGGTGGCCTGGCGCGGCGGCGAGGGGCGCGGGGTTCCGCGGCCGCCGTCCCGCCACAGCCTCAAGCTGCCTGACGGGAGGATGCGATGACCGAAGGCGATTTCACCAACTCCAGGAGCACCCGCATGCACAAGTTGATCCAGGCCACAAGTTTCGCTGCCCTGCTGGCACTGTCCGGCGCCGGCCAGGCCACCGAGCTGAACTTCAACATCCCCAGCTTCAGCCTCACGGGCGTCAACGCCTCGTACGGTGACCGCGTCAGCAGCTTCGGCAGCGGCTATGGCAGTGCCGGCGGTGCCACGCCCAACATCGTGGTGGACTTCGTCACCAACAACAACTCAAACTTCACCATCTACGCTTCCGGCTATGCGAGCCTGGTCAACGCGCTGGGCCACAGCTCGTTCAACGTGCCGGGCTATGTGCAGCTAACGCCCGACGCCGGCTTCGACGTCGTGCTGATGGGTTTTCAGGTTGCCGGCTGGTCGGTGTCTTCCTATCCCAACAGCCGCATCCGCGTCATCGACCTCGCGTCCAACAGCTTCCTTGACACGGGGCTGTTCACCTTTGGGACCAACACGGTGCTGAGCTACCCGGCGCAGCCCATCCGGTCGTCACTGGGGCTGCGCATCATGGTTGACGACTTCGGCGACCTGGGCCTGGACAACCTGGTCTTCGGCCAGGTGGCCAGCGTGCCCGAAGCCTCGACGGTGACCATGTTGCTGGCCGGCCTGGTGGCGGTGGGCGGCCTGGCGCGGCGGCGCGGCGTTCTGGCTAGGGCGCCGGTTGGCCCAGTTTGATGTGGCAGCGGCGGGTCCAACGGAGGCTGGCAATGGCAGGGGGCGTCGGCGCCTCACTCCATGCTGGGCTACGGCAGCCCGCCGAAGGTCGCAGCAAAACTGGAACGCTGGTCAGGCAAAGAAGACCGCGTAACTGAGTGGCTATGGTTTACGCGGAACGAGTGCAGGGGCGCTACGAGCATTTCAATGCACAGGGCTTGTTCGCACAGAGGCTGCGATGGCATACCGCGATGGCCATCTGCCCAGCGCGCAGCCTACCAACTGCGTGGCGTCATTAGTTAAGGTGAGCAGAAATACGTCCGACACCCGTACATTCAGATATTGAGTTAGCAGCACATAACCGGAGGTTCCAATGTCCCCGTTTCCTTCACGCAGTCTTGCGTTATTGGCCGCGTTGTCGGCCAGCGTCTGCATCACCCCTGCATTGGCGGCGCCGGTCATCGTCAACGGTGGCTTTGAAAGCGGATTTACGGGCTGGACCCGGGTCGACCAGCTCGGTGGGGATGGGACCTTCTTCATCCAGTCCGGCACCCAGTCCCCGGTCTTCTTGGACACGGTACCAGCACCGCCCGAGGGCAGCCAGGCTGCGATGACCGACAGCAACGGACCCGGCGCGCACGTGCTGTACCAGGACTTCGTGGCCTCCGCCGGGCCGGCCACGCTGAGCTTCCAACTCTTTCTCGGCAACCGCGCCGGGCTGTTTGGCTCGCCCAACACCCTTGATTTTTCCGTCGCAGCCATCAACCAGCAGGCCCGCGTCGACATCCTCAAGGCCAGCGCCGATCCGTTCAGCGTGGCTGCTGCCGACGTCCTGCTCACGCTCTTCGCCACCACGGACGCGACCCTGGACACCAGCTACCACACCATCAGTGCCGACATAACCGCCGTGCTCGCGGCCAATGACGGCCAGACCCTGCGGCTGCGCTTTGCCGAGACGGACAACGTCTTCCCGTTCCAGTTGGGCGTGGACGACGTTCGCATCACCGGAGGGACTGCCGTGCCCGAGCCCGGCTCGTTCGCACTCGCCGGCCTGGCCTTGTTGGGGCTGGCCTGCAGCCGTCGCCGCGCCTGAGCGCTTGACGATCGCCTACACCCGCAGCCCCACTGGAGACCGCACATGCCGCGATTCCCGCAGATTTCCCGCCGCCCGCACTTCGCCGCCGCACTGATCGCCGGCCTCGTCCTGTCCACGCCGTCCTGGTCAGACTCCATCCCGGCAACCGTGCTCGACCCGAGCCTGCAGGTGGAAACACCACTGGCTACCGGGCTGAGCCAGCCCATCGGCATCGTCTTTCTTCAGGCCAACGACTATCTGGTGCTGGAGAAAGCCAGTGGCCAGATCAAGCGCGTGACCAACGGCGTGCTGCAAACCACGCCGGTTCTGGATCTGGCGGTCAACAGCGCTTCGGAACGTGGCCTGCTGAGCGCGGCTCTTCATCCAGACTTTCCATCCACGCCCTACGTGTACGTGCGCTGGACTGAAAGCCTGTCGGGCGTGGACAGCACGGCCGTGGCCGACGTGCCGCTGCTGGGCAACCGGCTCGACCGCTTTGCCTGGGACGGCAGCAGCCTGGTGTTCGACCGCACGCTGCTGCGGCTGCGCGCGCGGCAGACCGACAACATCCCCGTTCCCGGCCAGCCCGGAACCAACAACCTCAACGAGAACGGCAACCACAACGGCGGCGTGATTCGCTTCGGGCCCGGCGGCAAGCTGCATGTGTTCGTTGGCGACCTGGGCCGGCGCGGCTGGATGCAGAACCTGGTCAACGGGCCGTTCATCCGCGCTCCGCAGGTGGACGACACTTTCGGCGGCCCGGAGCCCGACGATGCCCATCTGAGCGGTGTCATCCTGCGCCTGAACGACGACGGCACCGTTCCCTCTGACAACCCGTTCTTTGCGGTCGGGGCTTCCATCGGCGGTCAGGTCGGCGCCAACCTCCAGAAAGTCTTTTCCTATGGCCACCGCAACGGCTTCGGCATGGCCTTCGACCCGAACACCGGCGAGCTGTGGGCCAGCGAGAACGCCGACGACGCCTATGCCGAGCTGAATCGCGTGGTGCCCGGCCTGAACGGCGGCTGGATCCAGTTCGCCGGGCCGATCAGCCGCATCTTCGACTGGAAAGCCATCGAGATGTTGCAGTACGGCCGGGCGCTGCAGCAAGTGCGCTATCCGCCCAGCCGCGCGGCCTACAACCCGGCTGGCGCTGCACCGCGCCTGTTCATGATGCCGGGCGCGGTCTACAAAGACCCGGAGTTCAGCTGGCGCTATGAGGTCGGCCCATCGGGGGCGGCCTTTGTTCTTGGCGAAGCGCTGGGCCTGGCCAACCAGAACACCTTGTGGATGGGCTCTGCACGTGCCTTCTCCCAGGTTGGCGGCACCGGCGGCAGCCTCTATCGCATAAGACTGACGGTCGATCGCCTGAATGTCGATAACACTGCCGACCCAAGACTGGCCGACAAGGTGGCCGACGGCCTGTTCCGCACTCAGAAGTTCGAGGGCACTGAGAGCGAGACGATGATCATCGGCCGCGGCTTCGGCACCGTCACCGACATTCAGCAGGCACCCGACGGCAGCTTGTACGTGGTGTCGCTCACCGACAACGCCATCTACCGAATCAGCCGGGCGCCCTAACCCGCCTTGCTCAACTGGGCGCCAGCAGCGCCGCAAAGCTTTTCAATTGATTGGTGCGGGACCCGAAGGTCTCCGCTACAGGACAGGTGCCGAGCGTCCTCGCACCTTGGATGGAGCTGATCATGCACCCACTGTCTCGCTGGTCTTTGGCCGTTGGCCTGTTGGCGGTGTCCTGTAGCGGCCACGCGCAGGAAGCCCTTCTCGACGGCTCGGGCTTTTTCGGCTTCGACACGGGGGGGCCGAACCCCACCTTGCTCAATGTCGTGCGGCTCAGTGAGTACAACATCCTGGGCAGCTATCGAAATCCGGCCAGGGAGTACCACATCGAAGGTCGCGTCGCGGCCAGCGCGGGCCAGTTGGGGGTGGCCCTGGGCCCTGACAATGCAGGTTACGGCGGCGCGATCCGGTCGCGTGCAGCCTACAGCGACATCCTCACCTTCAGCACCAAAGGCGTTGTGACCCTGCGCACCCAGGTGCACGGTGAAGCGTTCTGGCTGGGTTCCGACTCGCGGGGCAGTCTGGCCTACGGTATCGAGATGGGCACAGCCGATGGCCAGCGCGGCGGGCAGGTTGCGCTGACCTTCAGCACAGCGTCCGGCGGGGTGCCGGTGACTCAACTCCGCTGCCCGGCCATCGTCAATTGCACAGCGTCGCCCGCTTTGGGACTGCCCTCTTTCGACACTAGCTTTGCCTTCAACGTGGAGGCGAACACGCCCTACAGACTCTCCAGCGATCTGGAGGCCGTCGGCAGCAACAACATGGCGATCTTCTTCAACAACACGGCCACGATGAGTTTTGAGCTGGCCCCTGGCATGTCGATGAGTTCACGCTCGGGCGTGTTTTTGAGTCCGGTACCCGAGCCATCGAGCTGGGCGCTGCTGGCAGGTGGCATCGGGCTGCTCGCCTGGTCGACCGGTCGGCGGCGTGTGCCTGCCGGTACCGCTTTGAGCCACGTGCCGGTGGTCTGATGAGCCAGCACGAGTGCCAGTTATGGCCGTGCAGTCAAGGACTAGAGTGCTTATGACAGGCTCATCGCGATGCCGGCAAATGGCTGAAGGCGACACCGGCGCCAACAGCCGGGTTCAATGGCCTTGCCGCCGCGGCATTGCTGACCAGGAACCTCTGCAATTGACTCATTGGATCGCCGGTGCCGTGGCTCAGTATGAGGCCGGCGCGCGCGGCTTGGCCGCCAATGGCGGCCCCATCCACAGCGCGGGGGATCGTCGCCGCCCTGCATCCTTACCCCTGCGCATGAACCGGCGGCCGCGCCGCGCCAGCATGTGCGCCAACCCATCTTCCGGAGCCTACGCTATGCCGCTGCCCCGCCTTGCGCCCGCCGCCACTGCCCTGCTCGCTGCCTTGCTGCTGCCCGCCGCCCATGCCCAGGTGACAGGCAGCGTGCAGGTGAACTGGCAGAGCCTGGCCATCACCGTCACTGACACCAACCCCGTCGACGGCATCGACGCCGGCTTCCAGTGGGACTGGCAGCAGACCTCTTCCTTCAGCTTCGTCGACGGCACCGGCTTTCTGCCGGAGTCATCGCTGCACAACGACTGGACCAGCAGCGGCGGCTTCACCGCCGTGCGTGCCGGCTTCAGCACCCAGGGCGCCTATGACGCCGAGACGCTGTTCGTCACCAGCAGCGCCACCGGCGGGCCCAAGGTAGGCAGCCGGGTGGTCCGCGAGGGGCGCATGCTGTTCATCGGCGAGGGTCGCGTCGACGTCTCGGTGGCCATGCAAGCCCAGGTGGCCACCGGCGCCGGCCAGCAGGATGCCTGGGCCTATGCCGACGCCAATCTGCTGTTTGCCGACAGCAACTGGAACGCGCTGTCGGCGGTGGACTATGCCCGCGCCGACCTGATGAACGGCGGCAGCATGGCCACCACTCTGACAGCGACCCTGGACTTCCGCCACGGCGAGGCGGCTCAACTGCTCACCCAGCCCGGCGTGGTGCTGCAGCCCGTGCCCGAGCCCGGCAGCTGGGTCCTGCTGGCCGGCGGGCTGACCGGGCTGGCGGCCTGGCGGCGGCGCGCGGCGGCCCGGGCCTGATGGCCGGGCCGGGAGCTCGATCCGTGCCGTCGGCGTGCTCAACGGCCAGCCGGTCCACTCGCCAGAGGTAGAGGCGGACGATCACGCAGAGTGGCAGCAGTTGTGCCGCTGCATCGCCCGGCCAGCGCTATCTGACGAACGCGTGCAGACACATGACTCCCATTGGGGACGCCGAACCCCCTACCTTGTCAAAGGCGGATTGGCTTTGAGTCGGCCGACCAGGCGACGTTGGATTGCTGCTGACATCGCCCGCCCTGTCGCAGGCAAACCCGACCCACTGGGCTGTGATGCATGGAACCAGGCGGCATGCCGCGCGCTACCGACACCCCAGTAGGGCAGCGCGGCTAATGCCTTCCGTAAGTCGGGCTTGGGTACGCCGCTCCGTGCGCGGCCGCACTGTCCCACGAGAGGGGTGGCATCCGGCGCCCGCTGGGGCCGCCGGCTGATGGCTCACTCGCAAGGCTCCAAAAGTGGTGAGCCAGCACGGCCTCAAGCCCTGTGCTTCTCCTCCATCGCCTTGTGTGCCGCCTGCCAATGTGTGCCCTCTGTCGCGAGGCCTCCGTCGGGTGCCTCAGTGCGGGTCCGACCGGCAACTTTGAGGCGGCGAGATCAGGACAGCGGATGTCCGTTCAGGGTCGATTCGAGCCCGCCAGGCCAAGAAGGACCGGTCGTACACGGTCCGCGGCCCGCGGTCGCGCGGTGGAAGCACGATGGTCAGCTGGCCAACGCATTGCTGACACTCATGGCGGCACTGGCTTCCGGGCTGGAGGTCGGCTTGATGGCACTGACCCGGCGTACGCCCAACGGCGGCGATCGGCTCCTTACGCTGCGAAGCAGTCGTGGAGACTCTGGCCAGTGAGTAGGGCATTGGCCGACAACCTCAGTCTGAACCGCCCCGGATTTTGAGGAGGCTCCTTCGATTGAGAATGGAGCCAAGATGAGGAAGTCCCCGAAGTTTTCACCCGAGGTCATGGAGCGTGCGGTGCGCATGGTCTTCGACGCCAAGGACCAGTACCCGTCGCAGTGGGCGGCAATCGAGTCGATCTCGTCCAAGATCGGCTGCACGGCCGAGACGCTGCGGCGCTGGGTACGCCAGGGCGAGCGCGACAGCGGCGCGCGGCCAGGTCCGACCACGGCCGAGCAGCAGCGCATCAAGGATCTGGAACGCGAGGTTCGCGAACTGCGCAAGACCAACGAGATCCTGAAGCTGGCCAGCGCGTATTTCGCCCAGGCGGAGCTCGACCGCCAACACAAGAAGTGAACGCCTTCATCGACGAGCACCGCGCTCGTTGTGGGGTCGAGTCGATCTGCAGCGCGTTGCAGGTTGCCCCGTCGGCGTACCGGCGTCATGCGGCCCGCCGGCGGGATCCCGCGCTGCTGCCGGCACGGGCGGCGCGCGACGCGATGCTGTCGCCTCAAGTTCAGCGCGTGTACGACCAGAACCTTCGGGTCTATGGCGCGGACAAGGTCTGGCGCCAGTTGCGGCGCGAAGGCACGGCCGTGGCGCGCTGCACGGTGGAGCGGCTGATGCGGCTGCGCGGCCTGGCCGGCGCGCGCCGCGGCAAGAAGGTGCGCACCACCGTGCCTAATGCCAAGGCGGCGTGCCCGCTGGACCGCGTGCATCGACAGTTCAAGGCGCAGCGTCCCAACCAGCTGTGGGTGGCGGACTTCACCTACGTGTCGACCTGGCAGGGGTTTGTCTACGTGGCCTTCGTCATCGATGTCTTCGCCAGGCGCATCGTCGGCTGGCGCGTCAGCACTTGCATGCACACCGACTTCGTGCTCGACGCGCTGGAGCAGGCGCTGTACGCGCGGCGGCGCGAGCGTGACGGGGAACTGGTGCACCACAGCGACCGGGGCTCGCAGTACGTCTCGATCCGTTACAGCGAGCGCCTGGCCGAAGCCGGGATCGAGCCCTCAGTGGGCAGCACCGGCGACAGCTACGACAACGCGCTGGCGGAGACCATCAACGGGCTGTACAAGGCCGAGATCATTCACCGACGCGGGCCCTGGAAGACGCGCGAAGCGGTCGAGCTGGCGACCCTGGAATGGGTCGCGTGGTTCAACCACCATCGATTGCTCGAACCCATTGGCTACATCCCGCCAGCGGAGGCTGAGGCAAACTACTGGCGCCGGCAAGCTCAGGCCTCAGCCACAACGAAGCCCGCCCGGTCGGCGGCGCTGCAGGAGGGTTGAACCATGAGTACATGGCCCAACCGGGGGTGCCTCCGGCGGCCCCTGCGGGGGGCTAGAAGAGAGGAAGCCCGAACCCAACACAGTCAGGCCCAGCCGGTCTGACTCAAGCCAACAGGCCTCCTCGAAACCCGGTGCGGTTCAGTCGTTCGGAGCTATGAGGCTTCGGACACTCAACGCGCGTGCTGGGCAGATGCACCGCACACCTCGGTTTGGGTGGCAGATCGCACCACTTCTGGTCATCAAGTTCTCTCTTGAATCAGAGCCCGTTGCTCCGTACACTGGCTGCGTTCGCCCGAGATGTCTCGTGGCACACAGCGCGGGTAACCCGCTCTTCCGGCCCCTCGTCCGCGGGTGGTGTCCGTCCTGAAGCCGAGCATCGGTCTTCCCAATAGGGAGCCGTCGGCAGTGCAGCCCTGGTGGTTGCCGTCACGTGGGTCCTCCACCGCCGTGGTGGCCGCAGCGTGCACGTGCGCCCGAAATCGCGCTTGCAGCTTATGCGTCAATCGCCTGCGCTGTTAGCAGCTTATGGGGTGCGCCGCTTGCAGCTTATGGTGTCCGGTGCGGCGGCAAGTCCTTGATTCTTCGGGACTTGCGCTTGCAGCTTATGCGTCAACGCACAGTGTGGCCCCCGTGTTCCCGCTATAT
This sequence comes from Rubrivivax sp., assembly GCA_022842305.1. Classification (GTDB taxonomy): domain Bacteria; phylum Pseudomonadota; class Gammaproteobacteria; order Burkholderiales; family Burkholderiaceae_C; genus Rubrivivax. The sequence goes on along the minus strand of JALHPY010000018.1, from coordinate 17,919 downwards.
CCCTGATCACATCCGGGATATAGAGTCGCGCCCTGGATGCCCTATTCGGTATCCGAAAGGGCGCGTCATGAAGACCCTGCGTTCCGACTGCCGCGGCGTCAGGCCCCGCCTTGGGAAGCTGGCCGCCGGGCTGTTGCTGGCGCTGACTGGCGCGGCGCAGGCGGTGGACGTCTACGACTGGTACCCGGCGCTCGACATCCCCACGGCCTACCTGGGTGAGCCCGGCCATTGGGTCTACATGGAGGACTTCGCCTGCCCGGGGTGCCCTGGCGGCATCAACTCCATTCCCAGGGTGGCCACGGCGCTGGGGCCGACGGTCACGGCGCAGATGCACGGCACCATGATCAACGGCCATCACTTCCAGGCCGGCTCGCTCAACATGCCCGCGGTGGTCGACCGCGACATCGTGCTGCGCAGCCTGCACCTGCTGGCCTACAACGGCGCGGCCGTTCCCAACCAGCCGACCGCCCGCGTCATCCGCGGCTTGCCCGCCAGCCCCGCGACGCTGAGCCTTACAGGCACGCCCGGCTCGCCTCTGGTCGTGGGCACGGTGGGCGGCGGTACCGGCTTCGGCGGCCGGTCCGCGGTGGCCTTCGAGGACCTGCGGCTCACCAGCCTGGGCACGGCCCTGGTACACACGGGCGGCACCATAGAACTGCGCGGCCAGGCCCTCTGGGCGCACAACGGCAGCGTCGTCTTCGGTGCCAGCGCGACGACCAACGGCAACTTGGCGCAGGACCACGCCACCCTCAACCTGCTGTCCGGCAGCCTGGTGCCCACGCTGGGCGGGCGTCTGGAAGTCCTGGCCGGTTCGGTGTCTCCTGGCGTGCTGACCGTGGGGGCGGGCGGCGCCAACGCGCGGCTCGAGGCGCATGTGCTGACAGTGGGCGGCGAACAAGCGCACGGTAGCCTGAGCATCGCCGGCACTCAGTCCGTCGTGCAGGTGCTCGAGGACTTTCGCGTCGACCGCGGCCAGGGCGGCTTGGTCAAGCTCAGCGACAGCGCGCAACTCCAGGCCAGCACCGGCAGCATCGGCTTTCTGGCCTCGGCCACTGGAGCCACGGTCCACCTGGCCAGCGGCAGCAGCGCGCAGTTCCTGCAGCGCAGGTCCTCTGGCGGCTTGTTCTCGTTCCCGATCGGCGGCACGCTGGACGTGGGTTCTGACCCGGTCGGCGGCGGCAGCGGCATGCGCGGCACGCTGACCAGCGGCGCCGACACGACGCTGGTGGTCGACGATCGCTTCAGCGTGGGCGGCGGCGGCGTGGGGGTGGCCCTGCTCGACGGCTCGCTCACGGCTGGCAGCATCGAGATCGGGCGCAGCTTCGGCGCCGGCAGCGGCCGACTCGAAACCCGCGGCGACCTGCTGGTGGGCGGCCCGAGCAGCGCCTTTGGCGGCGGTGGCGGCGTTTCCCTGGAGGGCCGCGCCGAATGGGTGCACGGCGGCCAGGGCACGGTGCTGGGCAACGTGAGCATGGGCGCACGCGGCGGCAACCCGGGCCAGACCCAGATGCTGCAAGTCGTCTCTGGCGGCGCGCTCAGCATCACCGGCGGCATGGAACTGGGCACCTACCGCGACAGCAACGTGACCCCGGTGCTGCTGGTAGAGCAGGGCGGCAGCCTGACCCTGGGCCAGGCGCCGTTGGCCGAGGCCGTGCCCCTGCTCGTGAGCGGCAGAACCACGATGTCGATCTACGGCCACGGCCAGTGGATCATCGCCGGCCAGGGCCAGGTGCATGGCGATGTCAGCATCGGTGAGTCGACCACCGGCTCGGGCGCCGTGCCCAAGCTGACGGTGGAGCAGGGCGGCGTGCTTCAAGTCAACGGCAGCGTGCTGGCGGGTTCGTCCTTCGGCGGCACGCCCAGCGGTGTGTGGCGCGCCGAGGTCGTGCTGGAAGACGGCGCCACGCTGCAGACCACGGGCGCGTTGGTGCTCAACACCGACACGCGCTTGTCGGGCAGCGGCACGGTAGAGGGCGAGGTTCAGGTCAATGGGGGCACCGTGTCGCCCGGCTTCTCACCCGGCCACCTGCGCATCGTCGGCGACCTGCGCATCGGCGAACAAGACGGCTTTGGGTCCGGCAGCTTGCTCATCGAACTGGGGGCAGCTTCGGCGCCCGGCCCGGGCTATGACGTGCTGGAGGTGAGCGGCCAACTGGCGCTGGGCGCGTACGCGGTGCTCGAGATCCACCTGCTGCCCGGCTTCGAAGCCGGTGGCAGCTATGAGTTCCTGCGCTACGGTTCGCTGGCAAGCGACGGGGCCGGCGGCGAGGCCTGGTTCAGCCAGATGCTGCTGGTGGATGCCGGCGGCGGCAGCGGCGCCGGCCTGGACTTCCGCCGCGACGGCGGCCGCTTCGGCCTGCACCTCGCGCCGGCGGTGGCCGTGCCCGAACCGGCATCGGCCCTGTTGCTGCTGGCTGGCGGGCTGTTCATGCTGGCGCGGCGCCGCACGGCGCGGCGCTGATGAGCGGGCGGCGTGCCGCCCGCTGGATCAGGCCTTGAACGCGTTCACCGCCTCGGCCAGGCGGCTGGCCTGGTGGGCCATGCTTTCCGCCGCCGCTGCCGACTGCTCCACCAGCGCAGCGTTCTGCTGCGTGCTCTGGTCCAGGTAGGCCACGGCCTGGTTGACCTGGGCGACGCCCGTGGACTGCTCGGTGGCGGCGCGGCTGATCTCGGCGATCAGTTGGTCCACCTCGTGCACCTGCTTGACGATGTCGTTCATGGTCTGCCCGGCGTCGGCCACCAGCTTGCTGCCGGATTCAACGCGTTCGACGCTGCTGCCGATCAGCACCTTGATCTGCTTGGCCGCATCGGCACTGCGCCCGGCCAGGCTGCGCACCTCGCTGGCCACTACGGCAAAGCCGCGACCCTGCTCGCCCGCCCGCGCCGCTTCCACCGCGGCATTGAGCGCCAGGATGTTGGTCTGGAAGGCGATGCCGTCGATGACGCCGATGATGTCGGCGATCTTCTTGGAGCTGCCGGTGATCTCGTCCATGGTGGCCACGACGCGTTCGACCACCGCGCCGCCCTTGCCGGCGGCGGCGCTGGCGCTGGCCGCCAGCCGGCTGGCCTCGCCGGCCACCCCGGAACTGCTCTTCACCGTGCCGTTGAGTTGCTCCATCGCCGCGGCGGTCTGCTCCAGGCTGCTGGCGGTCTGTTCGGTGCGCGCGCTCAGATCGCTGCTGCCGGCGGCGATCTCGTGGCTGGCCACGCGCATGCCGCCGATCTGTTCGCTCACGTCGTCCACCAGCGAGCGCAGGTTCAACCCGGCCTGGTTGATGGCGCGCTGGATCATGCCGATCTCGTCGGTGCGATCGACCACCACCCCGCGGTCGGGGTTGCCGGCGGCCACGCCCAGGGCCTGACGCTTGAGTTCGGCCAGGGGCGCGGCCACGCCGGCCTCCAGCCACAGGCAGGCCAGGGCACCGAGCAGCGCACCAGCGCCGAACACCCACCAGGCGGCAGCGCCCGCGCCGGCCAGCAGTGCGGCCGCCAGCATGCCCAGCATCGGCAGCAGCGCTGCCAGGCGCAAGCGCCAGCGCACCGGCATGACGTGCAAGATCGAGCCCAGCCCCAGCAGCCCCGAGCGCAGCACCAGCCCTTTGCTCAGGTGCAGGCCGCCGGCCTGGCCTTCGCGCAACCGCTTGTACAGGTCTTCGGCCGCGGCCACGTCCTCGCGCGTGGGTTTGGTGCGCACCGACATGTAGCCCAGCGTGCGCCCCTCGCGCCGGATGGGCGTGGCGTTGGCGCGCACCCAGTAGTGATCGCCGTTCTTGCGCCGGTTCTTGACCAGCGCCGACCAGGACTCGCCGGCCTTGAGCGTGGCCCACATGTCGGCGAAGGCCTCGCGCGGCATGTCCGGGTGGCGCACGATGTTGTGCGGCTGGCCAGTGATCTCGTCACGCTCGTAGCCCGATACGGCAATGAAGGCGGCGTTCGCGTACGTGATGTTGCCCTGCTCGTCGGTGGTCGACATCAGGGTGGCCTCGTCCGAAAAGTCGAACTCGCGTTGGGTGACGGGTTGATTCAGTCGCATTCGGGTACTCCAGGCATCTCGGCTTCGGTCCAGGGCTGCGTGCCCGGGCTGCTGAGCGCCCACGGCCTTGCGATGTGCGACACATCGACGCACTCCCTTCGGCTTTCTTCGGCCCGGGGGCCCGAATCTTGAGCTGAGACTCCTGGCTGTACCGGGGCGGCGGGGACGTGCAGCAGACCCGCGGCAGCGGCGATCGCGTCAGCTGAATAAGACGCCGGACCGAGTTCGGGCTTGCCGACCGCGGCCGGCAATGAGAGCATCGCGAGCATTTCAACGGAGGAGATGACGATGCCCAAGCCCCTGTTCGACGCCGAAGCGCTGGTGTCCATGTTCGAGTCCGCCACCGCGCGCCAGGGCGAGCAGCTGCGCAAGGCGGCGAGCGATGCCACGCTGGCCTCGCTGCAAGGGCGCGAGCTCACGCTCAAGAACATCCGCGCGGCGCTCAAGTCGGTGTCCGAGGCGGCCAGCGCAGGTGCGGCCAAGAACCTGGGCGCCGGCATCGACGTCGAATCGATGCTCGACCAGGCCGTGTCCGGCATGGACGACGCGCTGCTCAAGGCGGTCGAGGCCAACCGCACCGCGCTGGCCACGTTGGCGGCACAGGGCGCCGACCTGCGCGACAAGCACCTGGCCAAGGCGCTGGACGATCTCGAGAAGATGGAAGACACGCTCTTCGCCACGCTCAAGAAGACCGCCGCCGGTGCCGGCGCGCCGCTGGCCGGCGCCTGGGGCCAGGTGCTCGAGAAGATGCAGGCCGGCGGAACCGCCACGGGCGCGCAGGCCGCGACCACGGTCGAGCAGATGGCCGAGCAGGTGCAGACCGCGGTGCGCAGCTCGCGCGCGGCCTCGATGCGCGCGGCCCAGGCCATGGCCGAGAGCTACACCGCGCTGGTCAGCGGCGTGCTGCTGGGCATGAGCGAAGCGCTGCAGTCGGGCGCCGCGCCGAAGAAGCCGCGCAAGTAAGCGCAGGGCGGCCGCCCCGGCGGCCTGCTACCAGATGCGGATGGGGTCGGCGGCCACCATGGGGTCGCCCGGCTTGCAGCCGAAGGCCTGGGCGAAGGCCGGCATGTGGCTCATGGGCGCCAGCACGCGCCAGCGGGTGGGCGAATGGCTGTCGGTGCGCAGTTGGTCCACCAGCGCCTCGAAGCGGATCTTGCTGCGCCAGACCACGGCGTTGGCGGTGAAGAAGCGCTGCTCGGGCGTCTGCCCGCCCACCAGCGGCGCCGGCTTGCCGGCCGCGCGCTGCCGCGCCAGCGCGATCTGCAGGCCATCGTAGGCGATCTGCAGGCCGCCGAAGTCCGACAGGTTTTCGCCCAGCGTCAGCAGGCCGTTGATGCGCAGGCCGGGCAGCGGCTCGAAGCCGCTGTAGAGCTGCGCCACGCGCTGGGCGCGCGCCTGGTAGGCAGCGGCGTCTTCCGGGGCCCACCAGTCGTGCAGGTTGCCGACGGCGTCGAACTGGCGCCCGCGGTCGTCGAAGTGGTGCGTGATCTCGTGCCCGATCACCGCGCCGATGCCGCCGTAGTTGCTGGCGTCGTCGGCATTGGCGTCGAAGAAGGGCGGCTGCAGGATGGCCGCCGGAAACACGATCTGGTTGCCACTGCCGGCGTAGGCGTTGACGATGTGCGGGCTGGTGAACCAGCGCTCGCGGTCCACCGCTCGGCCCAGGTCGGCCAGGCGCAACGCCGTGTACCAGGCGTTCACGCGCAGCAGGTTGCCGGTGTAGTCGTCGGCCTTCAGCGCCAGGCCTTCGTAGCTGCGCCAGCGCGTGGGCGCGCCGATCTTGGCCGCCATGGCATCCAGCTTGGCCAGCGCCCGCGCCTTGGTCGGCGCGCTCATCCAGTCCAGCGCCGTGATGCGCTGGTGCATGGCAGCGCGGATGTCGTCGAACATCTGGTGAGCACGCGTCTGCGCCAGCGGCGAGAAGGCCTTGGCCACGTAGAGCTCGCCCAACGCTTCACCCATGGGGGCCGAGCCGCGCGGGCCGCCGATGGCCAGCAGCACGCGCCCGGAGCGCGTGGGCGCCGCCTTGAGCCCGCGGATGGCCACGCGGTAGTACTCGTAGTGCGCCTGGGTCAGTGTTTCGGGCCCGTGTTCGGCGGTGGCGTCCAGCAGGCGCACGCGCAGGTAGCTGCGCCAGGCGTCCAGCGGCGCCTGCTGCGCCAGCCGCGCCAGGGCCTGGGCAAAGGCCGGCTGCCCCAGCACCAGCGGCAGGCTGTCCACGGCCGCAGCCTGGCCGGTGTAGGCCGCGAGCAGGGTGCGCCAGTCCAGGCCGGGCGCACGCGCCTGCAGCGTGGCGGCGTCCATGGGGTTGTACTGGGCGATCGGGTCGCGCCGCTCGATGCGTGGCGCCGAAGTCCGGGCCAGTTCGGCTTCCAGCGCCATCAGCGCGTCCAGCGTGGCCGGGTCGGCCGGCGCACCGGCAGCCGCCAGCAGGCTTTCGGCATAGCTGCGGTAGGCGCCGCGGATGTGGCGCGCCAGGTCGTCGTCGCGCAGATAGTCTTCGCGGTCGGGCAGGCCCAGGCCGGCCTGCGACAGGCTCAGCACGTGATGCTTGGCGTCCTTGGCGTCGGTGGCCACGGCCAGCGCCAGGGGCGCGGCGATCTGCAGGCGCGCCAGTTCGCCCAGCAGCGCCGGCAGGCCCTCGCGCCCCAGGCCGGTGATGCGCGCCAGCCAGGGCCTGTGCGCCGACAGGCCGCGCGCTTCGATGCCCACCACGTCCATGCCGCTGCGGTAGTAGGTGGCCAGCAGGCGCAGGCCGGCGCTGGTCTGGCGCGCCGGTTCTCGCACCAGTTCGGCCAGGCCGGCTTCGAGCTGGCGGTCGGCGGCGATGCGCAGCATGTCGAAGCTGCCGATGCGCGCGCGGCTGTCGGGCAGTTCGGTGCCGGCGTACCAGCGGCCGTTGACGTGGGCTTCGAAGTCGGTGCAGGCGCCCGCGCCGGCTGCCGTCCCTTCGGCCCGTGCGCCAGCCACCAGTGCGCCCGCAACCAGCAGGATGGCCAGGCGGTGGAGGACGGCAGGACGCATGGGCAAGACGGCACAAAAGGTGTGGGGGGCGGGTCGTCGACGATACCCGCGCCGCACCCCGACCCGGCTGACGTACGGCTGCGATATCGTGCGGCACATGGCCGCACCCACCTTCTTCTGGCACGACTACGAGACTTTTGGCCGCGTGCCGCGGCGCGACCGCCCGGCGCAGTTTGCCGGCCTGCGCACCGACCTGGACCTGAACGAGGTGGGCGCGCCGCTGATGATCCACTGCCGCCCGGCACCCGACTACCTGCCCGACCCCGAAAGCGTGCTGCTCACCGGCATCCTGCCGCAGCACGCGCTGGCCCAGGGCCTGCCCGAGCCCGCCTTCGCCGCGGCCATCGAACGCGAACTGGGCCGCGACGACACCATCGGCGTGGGCTACAACAGCATCCGCTTCGACGACGAGGTGACGCGCTTCCTGTTCTGGCGCAACCTGATCGACCCCTACGCGCGCGAGTGGCAGAACGGCTGCGGCCGCTGGGACCTGCTGGACGTGCTGCGCTGTACCTGGTCGCTGCGGCCCGAGGGCATCGAATGGCCGTTGCACGCCGCGGGGCCGATGGCCGGCCGGCCGTCCTTCCGCCTGGAACAGCTGACCGCCGCCAACGGCCTGGCGCACGAGGCGGCGCACGACGCCCTGTCGGACGTGCGCGCCACGCTGGCGCTGGCGCGGCTGGTCAAGTCACGCCAGCCGCGGCTGTGGGACTTCTGCCTGAAGCTGCGACGCAAGGATGCGGTGATGGCCGAGATCGGCAGCGGCCGGCCCTTCCTGCACCTGTCGGGCATGTACCCGGTGGAGCGTGGCTGCCTGGCCGTGGTGTGGCCACTGGCGCCGCACCCGACGAACAAGAACGAGATCATCGTCTGGGACCTGGCGCAGGACCCGCAGCAACTGGCCGGGCTGGACGCGGAGGACCTGCGCCGGCGCCTGTTCACGCGCCAGGACGAATTGCCCGAGGGCGAGCAGCGCCTGCCCGTCAAGACCGTGCACATCAACAAGTCGCCGGTGGTCATCGGCAATCTGCGCACCGCTGCGGCGGCGGCCGAGCGCTGGCAACTCGACATGCCCGCCGCGCTTCGCCACGCCGAGCACGCCGCCGCGCTGGCGCCCGTGCTGGCGCCGCTGTGGCCGCAGGTGTTTGCGCGCCCTGCGGCCGAGGGCGCTGCGGACGTGGACGAAGATCTGTATGGCGGCTTCGTCGGCAACGAGGACCGGCGCACGCTGCAGCGCCTGCGCGAACTGGCGCCGTCGCAGCTGATGGGCAAGCGCCCGGCCTTCCAGGACGGGCGGCTGGAGGAACTGCTGTTCCGCTACCGCGCGCGCAACCACCCCGAGTTGCTGGACGACGAAGACCGCCGCCGTTGGCAGCAGCATTGCGCCGAGCGCCTGCACGGCGGCGCGGGCGGGGCGCTCACGCTGGCAGCCTATTTCGAGCGCATCGACGCACTGGCCGAGACGGCCGACGAACGCGGCCAGGCGCTGCTGGCAGCGCTGTACGACTACGCCGAGGGCATTGCCCCCGACGCGCCCTGAGCGCGGGGCCCGGCCGACAAGGTGTGAAGGAACCGTCGCGAGCGGCTCGAGGTCAGCTCGAGCACCGCAGCCGTACACCCGTACGGCGAGGAGCTGAGCCCGGACGAGAAACAGTGCCTGCGCACTGTTTCTCGCTGGCGAAGGACATGGGCCTCTGGCCCATGGCGCAGGGCTGAGATCGGGTCGCGCAGCAGGTTCATTCGCGCCTTGTCAGCGCGAGGCCATCGTGCGCTGCTGCTCCATCATGCAGGCATCGGCCACGCGCTGGCCGCGCTTGGCGTCCATGAGCATGGACTTGCTGGGGATCTGCAGCCAGACCATGCCCGACTTGGCATCTTCCAGGCGCACGGCGCCGGTGCTGGTTTCCTGCGGCACCATGGTGTAGCGGGCCTTCTTGTAGCCCAGCGTGAAGTGCCCCGGCTTGCCGTCCACGGGCGTCAGGCTCACGGCCTGGTTGAACTCGCAGGCGGCGGTGCCGGTGTAGACGCGGCCGGCGGCCTCGATCTGGCCGTTGCTGAGGGGCTCGGCCGCCAGCGCGGGCAGCGTGAGGCAGCAGGCGGCCAGGGCCAGGGCGGTGCGGTACATGGTGTTTCCTTCGAATCGGTGGCGATGAGTGCCATTGTTCGAAGGGCCCTGGTGTACAGGCGTTGGCGAGTGCAACCAGGCGCAAACCCAGCGCTCGGGGTGCGTCAGGCCGGCGTGAATACTGCGCGTTTCAGCCGAACCAGGCGGCACGCAGCGCGGCCGGCAACGGTGACGTGCCAGCCGCAGCGGTGCGCTGGGCGCGTTCGATCACGTGCCAGAAGTAGCGGTAGCTGGCGCGGTCGTGCAGGGTTTCGCGCCCGCCCGACGGGTGGCTGATGGGCGCCCACTGCGCGGCCTGCGCGGCGCAGATGATCTCGACCGCCTGCTCGACCTCGGCCGCGCCGGGGGCGAAGGCGGCGACGATGGGGCGGATCTGCGCCGGGTGGATGCTCCACATGCGCGTGTAGCCCAGGCGGCGGCAGGCCTGCTCGGCCGCGGCCTGCAGCGCCTGCGTGTCCTTGAACTCGGTCACCACGCAATGCGAGGGCGTCTTGGCCTGCGCATGGCAGGCGGCGGCGATTTCCAGCTTGGCGCGCAGCACCAGCGGGTGGTCGAACTGGCCCCCGGGGGCTGACACGCCCATGGCCGCCTGCGGGATCGCGCCGCGGTGCGCCGAGACGAAATCCATCAGCCCGAAGGACAACGATTCGATGCGCGGGTGCGCCGCCAGCGCGGCCACCTCGCGCAGCGCGCCGTGGGTCTCGACCAGCGCGTGCAGCGGGATGGCGCCGCCGCCCAGTGCATCGATGGCCTGCGCTGCACGTTGCAGGTCGGCCAGTCCCTCGGGCTTGGGCAGCATGATGTAGGCCGGCGCGCGGGCCGAGGCCAGCACGATGGCTGCCACGTCGGCGAAGCGCGGGTGTTCCACCGGCAGCAGGCGCACGCCGACGCGGCCGTGGCGGTTGTCGCGGCTGTTGAGCAGCGCGACGATCAGGTGCGCCTGGTCGATTTCGCCGCCCACCGGGGCGCCGTCTTCGTTGTCCAGCGTGACATCGAAGACCGGCCCCAGCTCGGCCTGCAGCTGCAGGCTCTTGCGCATGCGCGGCTCGACGCCGGCATAGTGGTCGCACACCGGCAAGGCCGGCGGCAGTTCGCCGGCGCCGAAGAGCACTGCGCGCGGCGAGATCATGTGCCGATCAGAGCAGGTGCTTGACGCCGTCCTGTTCGCCCGTCAGCTCGGCCAGCGTCTTGTCGATGCAGCCCTGGCTGAACGCGTCGATGGGCAGGCCTTCGACTATTTTGTACTTGCCGCCTTCGCAGGTGACCGGGAAGCCGAACACCACGTCCTTGGGGATGCCGTACTCGCCGTTGCTGGGCACGCCCATGGTGACCCACTCGCCGCCGGTGCCCAGGGCCCAGTCGTGCATGTGGTCGATGGCCGCGTTGGCCGCGCTGGCGGCCGAGGACACGCCGCGCGCGGCGATGATGGCCGCACCGCGCTTGCCCACGGTGGGCAGGAAGGTGTCCTTGTTCCAGACCTGATCGTTGATCATGTCCTTGACGCTGGCGCCGTCGATGGTGGCGAAGCGGTAGTCGGCGTACATGGTCGGGCTGTGGTTGCCCCACACGGCCAGCTTCTTGATCGAGGCCACGGCCTTGCCGGTCTTGGCAGCGATCTGGCTGAGCGCGCGGTTGTGGTCCAGGCGCAGCATGGCGGTGAAGCTCTCGCGCTTCAGGTCGGGCGCGCTCTTCATCGCGATGTAGGCGTTGGTGTTGGCCGGGTTGCCGACCACCAGCACCTTGACGTCGCGGCTGGCGCTGGCGTTCAGGGCCTTGCCCTGAGCGGTGAAGATCTGGGCGTTGGCGGCCAGCAGGTCGGCGCGCTCCATGCCGGGGCCGCGCGGGCGTGCGCCCACGAGCAGCGCGTAGTCGGTGTCCTTGAAGGCGGAGACCGGGTCGCTGTGCGCTTCCATGCCGGCCAGCAGCGGGAAGGCGCAGTCCTGGAGTTCCATCATCACGCCCTGCAGTGCCTTCTGCGGGCCTTCGACCGGCACTTCCAGCAGTTGCAGGATCACGGGCTGGTCCTTGCCGAGCATTTCGCCGCTGGCGATGCGAAACAGCAGGGCATAGCCGATCTGGCCGGCGGCGCCGGTGACTGCAACGCGAACGGGCTTCTTGCTCATGGATGATCTCCTCGTCTGGGGGTGGAAAGTGCGGGTCAGCGAACCGGACAGTTTATAGCCGCTGCTCTTGGCACCAGGCTGACAAAGCGCCTGCCGGCGAAGGGTTGCGATCTGTCTTATATAAGACATCGCACCGATGGACGCCGCCGGTGCGGCGTGCTGCAATCGGTCGATGTCCGCCGCCAGCACGCTTCCCGACCCGCCTGCCGCCGAAGCCGCGGTTGCGGCCGAGCCCGCGCCGGCCTTCAGTCCGCTGTACCGGCAGATCAAGGCGCTGCTGGTGCGCGGCCTGCAGGCGGGCGACTGGCTGCCGGGGCAGGCCATCCCCAGCGAGATCGAACTGGCGGCGCGCTACCGCGTCAGCCAGGGCACGGTGCGCAAGGCCATCGACGAGATGGCGATGGAAAACCTGCTCGTGCGGCGTCAGGGCAAGGGCACCTTCGTCGCCAGCCACGCCGAGCAGGCCACGCAGTACCGCTTTCTGCGCCTGATGCCCGACGAGGGCGAGGCTGCGGCGCTGCAACGCCGGCTGCTCGACTGCCGGCGCATGCGTGCGCCTTCGCAGGTGGCGCGCCTGCTCGACCTGAAGGCCGGCGAGGCCGCGGTGCAGGTGCGCCGGCTGCTGCTGACGCCCGATCCGGTGTCGCCGCGCCCGGTGGTGCTGGACGATCTGTGGCTGCCCGGCACGCTGTTCAAGGGGCTGACGGCCGAGCGCCTGGCCGCCTGGCGCGGGCCGCTGTACCGCCTGTTCGAGGCCGAGTTCTCGGTGCAGACCATACGCGCCGAGGAAAAGATCCGCGCCGTGGCCGCCGGCCCCGAAGAGGCCGCGCTGCTGGAACTGCCGCCGGGCGCACCGCTGCTGTCGGTGGAGCGGCTGACCTTCACCTACGGTGACCGGCCCGTCGAGTTGCGCCGTGGCCTGTACCACACGGCGGCGCACCACTACCGCAACGAACTCAGCTGATCCGGCGGTGCCGGCCACGCTGCCGGCTCCAGTTCCGCGTAAGCCTGTTGCGTTGCAATAAACTCACTGGGTTACACCCGGTTCCGAGAGCGAGACGATGCCCGAAATCAAGAAGCAAAGACCCGGCACGATGCGGCTGGCCGACGCCACACAGTACCGGCTGCCCCCCGCCGGCGTGGTATCCATCCTGCACCGCATCAGCGGCGTGATCATGTTCGTGCTGCTGCCGTTCATCATCTGGCTGTTCGACACCAGCGTCACCTCCGAGATGTCGTTCGAGCGTTTCGCCGCCGCCTTCGTCACCGGCATCGGCTTCATCCCCGGCTGGTTCGTCAAGCTGGCGGTGCTGGGGTTGATCTGGGGCTACCTGCACCACTTCATCGCCGGCGTGCGCCACCTTTGGATGGACGCCACGCACAGCGTCAGCAAGGAGCAGGGCCACCAGTCGGCGCTGTTCACGCTGGCGTCCAGCGCGGTGCTCACGCTGGCGCTCGGCGCCAAGCTCTTCGGTCTGTACTGAGGCAAGCCCCATGACGGTCAACTACGGATCCAAGCGCGTCGTCGTCGGCGCCCATTACGGCATGCGCGACTGGCTCAGCCAGCGCGTCACCGCGGTGCTGATGGCGCTGTTCACGGTGGTGCTGCTGCTGCAGGTGCTGCTGACCAGCGGCCCGCTGGGCTACGACGCCTGGGCGGCCATCTTCTCGGCGCAGTGGATGAAGGTGCTGACCTTCGTCGTCTTCGTCGCCCTGGGCTGGCATGCCTGGGTCGGCGTGCGCGACATCTGGATGGACTACGTCAAGCCCGCGGCCATGCGCCTGGTGCTGCAGGTGGCGTCCATCGTCTGGCTGATCGGCTGCATCGGCTGGGCCATCCAGGTTCTCTGGCGTCTGTAAGACGCGCTCGCAAGGATTCCTCACATGGCAATCGGTTCTCTTCCGCGGCGCAGGTTCGACGTCGTCATCGTCGGTGCCGGCGGTTCCGGCATGCGCGCCTCGCTGCAACTGGCGCTGGCCGGTCTCAACGTGGCCGTGCTGACCAAGGTCTTTCCCACCCGCTCGCACACCGTGGCTGCCCAGGGCGGCATCGGCGCCAGCCTGGGCAACATGGCCGAGGACAACTGGCACTACCACTTCTACGACACCGTCAAGGGTTCCGACTGGCTGGGCGACCAGGACGCGATCGAGTTCATGTGCCGCGAGGCGCCCAAGGTCGTGTACGAGCTCGAGCATTTCGGCATGCCCTTCGACCGCAACCCCGACGGCACGATCTACCAGCGCCCCTTCGGCGGCCACACCGCCAACTACGGTGAGAAGCCGGTGCAGCGCGCCTGCGCCGCGGCCGACCGCACCGGCCACGCCATGCTGCACACGCTGTACCAGCAGAACGTCAAGGCGCGCACCAACTTCTTCGTCGAGTGGATGGCACTCGACCTGATCCGCGACGCCGAAGGCAGCGTGCTGGGCGTCACCGCGCTCGAGATGGAAACCGGCGAGGTGCACATCCTCGAGGCCAAGACCACGCTGCTGGCCACCGGCGGCGCCGGCCGCATCTTCGCCGCCAGCACCAATGCGTTCATCAACACCGGCGACGGCCTGGGCATGGCGGCGCGCGCCGGCATCCCGCTGGAAGACATGGAGTTCTGGCAGTTCCACCCCACCGGCGTGCACAACGCCGGGGTGCTGCTGACCGAAGGCTGCCGCGGCGAAGGCGCGATCCTGCGCAACGTCAACGGCGAGCGCTTCATGGAGCGCTACGCGCCCACGCTCAAGGACCTTGCACCGCGCGACTTCGTCAGCCGCTGCATGGACCAGGAGATCAAGGAAGGTCGCGGCTGCGGTCCCAACAAGGACTACATCAACCTCGACATGACCCACCTGGGCGCCGACACCATCCTCAAGCGCCTGCCCAGCGTGTTCGAGATCGGCCACAACTTCGCCAACGTCGACATCTCCAAGGAACCCATTCCGGTGGTGCCGACCATCCACTACCAGATGGGCGGCATCCCGACCAACATCAACGGCCAGGTCGTCGCACCCAAGGACGGCAACCCCAACAGCGTGATCGGCGGCCTGTACGCGGTGGGCGAATGCTCCTGCGTCAGCGTGCACGGCGCCAATCGCCTGGGCACCAACTCGCTGCTCGACCTGCTGGTCTTCGGCCGCGCCGCCGGCAACCACATCGTGGGCAGCTTCAAGAACGCCGACCACAACCACAAGCCGCTGCCGGACGACGCCGCCGACCGCTCGCTGGCGCGCCTGGCGCGCCTGGACAACGCCACCGACGGCGAGTATGCGCAGGACGTGGCCAATGACCTGCGCAACGCGATGCAGCAGCACGCCAGCGTCTTCCGCACCCAGGCCATCATGGACGAGGGCGTCAAGAAGATCGCGGCCATCGCCGAGCGCGTCAAGCACATCGGCCTGAAGGACAAGAGCAAGGTCTTCAACACCGCGCGCATCGAGGCCCTGGAAGTCGACAACCTGATCGAGGCGGCGCAGGCCACCATGATCTCGGCCGCCGCGCGCCACGAGAGCCGGGGCGCGCACACCGTCAACGACTACGGCGACAGCGCGCAGTACCCCAACGGCCGCAACGACGAGGTCTGGCTCAAGCACACGCTGTGGTACTCCGAAGGCAACCGGCTCGAGTACAAGCCGGTGCAACTGAAGCCGCTCACCGTCGAATCGGTCCCGCCCAAGGTCCGCACGTTCTAACAGGCCGCATCCCATGACCCTGCGCACTTTCCAGATCTACCGCTACGACCCCGACACCGACGACAAGCCGCGCATGCAGACGCTGCAGGTCGAGCTCGACGGCCACGAGCGCATGCTGCTCGACGCGCTGAACAAGCTCAAGGCGGTGGACCCGACCCTCAGCTTCCGGCGCAGCTGCCGCGAAGGCGTGTGCGGTTCGGACGCGATGAACATCAACGGCAAGAACGGTCTGGCCTGCCTGACCAACATGCTCACGCTGCCGGGCACCATCGTGCTCAAGCCGCTGCCGGGCCTGCCGGTGATCCGCGACCTGATCGTGGACATGACGCTGTTCTTCAAGCAGTACCACAGCATCAAGCCCTACCTCGTCAACGACAGCCAGCCGCCCGAGAAAGAGCGCCTGCAGAGCCCCGAAGAGCGCGACGAGCTCAACGGCCTGTACGAGTGCATCCTGTGCGCCAGCTGCTCCACCAGCTGCCCCAGTTTCTGGTGGAACCCGGACAAGTTCGTCGGCCCGGCCGGCCTGCTGCAGGCCTACCGCTTCATCGCCGACAGCCGCGATCAGGACACCGCGGGCCGCCTGGACAACCTGGAAGACCCGTACCGGCTGTTCCGCTGCCACACCATCATGAACTGTGTGGACGTCTGCCCCAAGAGCCTGAACCCGACCAAGGCCATCGGCAAGATCAAGGAGCTGATGGTCCGCCGGGCCATTTAGCGCGTCATGCGTATCGATGAACGTTCATTGAGCAAGCTCAAGTGGCGGTGCCGCCGCGGTCTGTTAGAAAACGACTTGTTCATCGAGCGCTTCTTTCGCCACCACGAAGAATCACTCACGACAAGGCAGGCCGTCGGATTGCAAGCCCTGATGGACCTGGCCGACAACGACCTGCTTGACCTGTTCCTGGCCCGCCAGGAGCCGCAAGGCGAGGTAGACACTCCCGAAGTGCACGAGGTGCTGGCGATGTTGAGGACCGTGCCGGGCGGCATGGGTCGCCAAATCCGAACATCCAGAACCGACGAAAGGCCCGCGACATGACCCCCTCCGACGTGAAAGCCACCCTGTCCTTTTCTGATGGCAGCCCCAGCATGGAGCTGCCCATCTACAAGGGCAGCATCGGCCCGGATGTCATCGACATCCGCAAGCTGTACGGCCAGACCGGCAAGTTCACCTACGACCCGGGCTTCCTGAGCACGGCCTCGTGCAACAGCACCATCACCTACATCGACGGTGACAAGGGCGAGTTGCTGTACCGCGGCTACCCCATCGAGCAGCTGGCGCAGAAGTGCGACTTCCTCGAGACCTGCTTCCTGCTGCTCAAGGGCGACCTGCCCAACCAGACGCAGAAGTCCGATTTCGTGCAGCTGGTGACCAACCACACGATGGTTCACGACCAGATGCAGAATTTCCTGCGCGGCTTCCGGCGTGACGCGCACCCGATGGCAGTGCTCACCGGGCTGGTGGGCGCGCTGTCGGCCTTCTACCACGACAGCACCGACATCAACAACGCGCAGCACCGCGAGATCGCGGCCATCCGCCTGATCGCCAAGATGCCCACGCTGGTGGCCATGTCCTACAAGTACGGCGTCGGCCAGCCCTTCGTCTACCCGAAGAACGACTTGTCGTACTCGGCGAACTTCATGCGCATGATGTTCGCGAACCCCTGCGAGGAATACAAGAGCAACGACGTGCTGGTGCGCGCCATCGACCGCATCTTCATCCTGCACGCCGACCACGAGCAGAACGCCAGCACCTCCACCGTTCGCCTGTGCGGCTCGTCGGGCACCAACCCGTTCGCGGCCATCGCCGCCGGCGTGGCCTGCCTGTGGGGCCCGGCGCACGGCGGCGCCAACGAGGCGGCGCTGAGCATGCTCACCGACATCCAGAAGAACGGCGGCGTCGAGAAGATCGGCGAGTTCATCAAGCAGGTGAAGGACAAGAACTCCACCGTCAAGCTGATGGGCTTCGGCCACCGCGTCTACAAGAACTACGATCCGCGCGCCAAGCTGATGCGCGAAACCTGCCACGAGGTGCTCACGGCCCTGGGCCTGCACGACGACCCGCTGTTCAAGCTGGCCATGGCGCTGGAGAAGATCGCGCTGGAAGACGACTACTTCGTGGCGCGCAAGCTCTACCCGAACGTCGACTTCTACTCGGGCATCGTGCAGCGCGCGCTCGGCATCCCGGTGAGCCTTTTCACGGCCATATTCGCGCTGGCCCGCACCGTGGGCTGGATCGCCCAGCTCAACGAGATGATCGCCGACCCCGAGTACAAGATCGGCCGTCCGCGCCAGCTCTTCGTGGGCTCGACGGCGCGCGACGTGAAGCCGATCGCGCTGCGCTGAACCCCGTCACGCGCCCACCCGGGCGCTGTGACGCAAGGCCACCCTCGGGTGGCCTTCTTCTTTGGGTGCGTCGTCCTTACCAGCTCAGGCGCAGCGCGGTGCTCAGTGCCCTGCCGGGCAGCGGCGACAGCCCGCGCAGCGTCTGGATCGAACTGGCGCTGTAGGCCAGACGGTCACCCAGGTTGCCCAGTTTCAGGCTCCACAGCCCGTCGGCCGAGCCCAGGGCAAAGCGCCAGGCCAGCGCCAGGTGCAGCTGGGTCCATCCGGCCGTGGGCTGGTCGGTGGCCGGCACGCGGCTCTGGCGCGCGGCATGGTCGACTTCCGCGCGCAGGCTCCAGGGCCCCTGCTCGGCTTCCAGCCCCAGCGCCAGGCGCCAGGGTGCGACGCGCGGCAGGGGCTCGCCGGTGTCGCTGTTGCTGGCGCGGGTGGTGTCGAAACGCAGCGTGGCGGCCAGCGTCCAGGGGCGCTCTAGCCCGTCTTTCTCAACTCGCCGTTGCATTCCTGCAAATCGGCCTGTTTTGCGCGCGCAAGTGCTTGATCTGTAAAGGGACGGTTCGCGCAAACGCTTGTAGTGAAGACTTTGGTCG
>JALHPY010000017.1 GCA_022842305.1 Rubrivivax sp. | reverse complement strand
GCGGCACCACCCGCGGCGACGCACCAGGAAAGGTGGCAGAGTGGTCGAATGCACCGGATTCGAAATCCGGCGTACAGCTTACGCTGTACCGAGGGTTCGAATCCCTCCCTTTCCGCCAAGCTCACCTATGAAGACGTGGTCTTTTTGATGGTCTACCCATCAAAGAACCCATCATCCCAAGAATGCACCGTGGTGAGTCGCGCTGATACAACAGTGTCAGATGGCGCCCGGGCTGATCCCCGAAAAGCCGGTTCCCTTGCCGGCCCGGCGCGGCACCCGACACAAGGGCGAGCGTGAAGGGACGCGCAATGGTCAAAGGAGCAAAGTCGCGAAGTGGGCAGCCCACGCTGCGAGTCGCAGACCGCGAGATTGGCGACATCGACCTTCGGGGCGGCATTCGCTACGACATTTTGGGTGGGCCTCCCGATTGGGACATGTGGCAAAGCCTGCCAACTGCGATGCTGTGGGAGGCTGTTTCGCTGTCCCTGGACATTGGCCCTATTGCAGTGGAGCAGGTGGTCCAGCTGCCTGAGCACGCTCCCGAGTACCTGAAGCGGCTGCGCATCGCCGAATCGCACCTGGCAGCAGGCACGGTGCTGCGACTTGTTTCGGGCGCGTTGGGCACTCCCGGCGCGACGGTGAGCCTCCCTGAGTTCGGCGCATGGGCGCGGTCGGTAGGCTGGGAACTGCCTGCAGAGTTTCCGCGCGCCGCGCAAGACTCGGCGACCGCATTAACTACCGCGACACCCCAGGCGCGGGGCCAGCAGACACAGGAAGCGGCGACTCCCAGGCCCGTGCTGCGCCAGTTAGCACAGGCAGGCGGACAGACCCACAAGATCGGCCGGGGCGGGTTGGGCACTGTGCTGGCCACGGCGCAACGAGCGGCAGCCGCGTTGCCCGGCTTTCAGTCCGGCGATGTCGATCAGGTCTTGACGCAACTACAGGCCCTGGCGCGACTTGCGGCACCGCCGCACCCTTTGGCCGGAGTCGCGCCAGATGGCGTGCTGTACCACCGTGGCACGGGGCAGGCGACCTTCACGCGGAAGAACCTGGCCGACCGAATGCGGCGCGCGAAGGCTCGCAACGGCGCGTGACGACGCGCAACCGCGCGAACCTTTGGACGACATGCCCACCATGTAGACATTTCGTGTTGCCCCTCGCCATTGCATCAAGGCGGGGAAGCCGGTAGCCGGGCCGACCCCTGCGAGGCACGAAAGCGACACCATGTCACACGATCTGAAGGCCACGATGACGGCGGCGCCGTCCGACCCCGCGCCATTGAGCGCCGCGCCGGCCCTGGCGCAATTCGATACCCTCCCCGAGAGCGCGCACGTCCGCCTGCCCGTGGTGGCCGCGCTGCACGGCGTCGGCCCCGCCACGGTGTGGCGCTGGGTGAGGACCGGCCGGCTGCCCGCGCCGATCAAGCTGGGGCCGAACACAACCGCCTGGCGCGTCGGCGAGTTGCGCCGCGCAATGGCCCAGGCCGGAGCGTGAGCAGTGGCCGCGCTTCATCAGGGCGGCGCCGCAACGCCGGGGCCGGTCACGCCTGAAAGTGACGAGGGGCCGACCGCGGCAGCGGTGGCCCCTCAGGAAAGCAAGCGAGACGAGAGCCCCGATTGTCGCTGCGCCCACCATGCCGGGCAAGCACTCCGCGTCATCGAAGGCGAGGCAAAGGCTGCCGAGTTTCTGGCGCGCCTGCACGCTCAGCAGGCCGACCCTGACGAACTGGCGGTGATTGTTTCTATGCTGTATGGCGCGGCCCTGCGCGGCTTCTGCGCTGCCATCGCCAAAGCCCTGCGGGTGCCCTATGCGTGACGCTGCCCAAAGCCTGCGGGCTGCGATCATTGCCACAGTGCCCGGCGCGGACGTGCCCGAGGCAATTACACCGGGCCGCTGGGTCCGTTTCAGCACGAACGGCAGGCCCGGCGACACGGCGGGCTTTTGCATGCTGTTCGATGACCTGCGCGGCGCTGTCTTCGGCTGTCACCGACAAGGCATCAGCGAAGTCTGGAGCGCCATCGACAAGGCGGCTATGACGCCGGCCCAGCGCATCGCGCACGCGCGGAAGGTGCTGGCCGCTACCGCTGAGCGTGAAGCCCAGCAGCGCCAGCAGTGGGCCGAAAACGCCCAACGCATCGCCCAGGTGTGGGCGCAGTGCGTGCCGCTGGTGGCCGGCGACCCGGTGACGCTGTACCTCAAGCATCGGGGCCTAGCTGGTGTGTGGCCGCTGCCCGATGCCCTCCGGTATCACCGGGCGCTGCCCTACTGGCACGACGGCGAGAAACTGGGCACGTTCGCGGCGATGGTTGCACGGATGGTTTCAGCCGATGGCCGCATGGTGGCGCTGCATCGGACCTATCTCACTCTCGACGGCAGAAAGGCCCAGGTGCCCGAGGTCAAGAAGTTGACCGGCGCGGCTGGGCCATTGGCCGGCGCCTGCATCCCTTTGCATAAGCCGGCGCGCGGCTACATCGGCATCGCGGAAGGTATCGAGACTGCGCTGGCCGCCTGGTGCGCGTCAGGCGTGCCGACGGTGGCCGCCTACTGCGCCGGAAGCCTTGCGGCGTGGCGCTGGCCAGCGGGTGTGCAGCGCCTGGTGATCTTTGCGGATGCCGACAAGGCAGGGCGCGAGGCGGCCGACAAGCTGCGGGCGCGTGCGCTGGGGTCTGGCCTAAGGGCTGAAGTGCTGACACCAACGGACGAGGGCGCAGACTGGTGCAGCGTGTGGGCGGAGCGAGCAGCATGACCGCCGCACTGCAAGACCTGGCGCGGCTGCAGGCGGCAGGCGTTGGGCCATCGGTGCGCCTGATTCGTGGCGATGCCGTGACGCTGGAGCCGGTGCGCTGGTTGTGGCCCGGCTTCCTGCCGGCCGGCATGCTCACCATCATGGGCGGCGCCCCTGGTTGTGGGAAGACAACCATCGCCCTGTCGCTGGCCGCGACGGTGACCCGGGGCGGTGCGTGGCCGGATGGGTCACGCTGCGCCGAAGCCGGTGACGTGGTGATCTGGAGCGGCGAGGATGCCAACGCGGTTACGGCGGCGCGGCTGGTTGCGGCCGGTGCCGACATGCGCCGGGTTCACTTCATTGACGGCATCAGCGGCAGCGATGGCGAGGCATTCGACCCGGGGCGGGACATGCCGCTTCTGGAGTCAACGGCCGAGGGACTGCCGGCCGCGCGACTGCTGATCCTCGACCCCATCGTTTCCGCTGTTGCAGGCGACTCGCATCAGGGGGCTGTTGTCCGCCGCGCGCTGCAGCCGGTGGTGACGCTTGGGCAGCGGTTGGGCTGCGCGGTGCTGGGCATCACGCATTTCAGCAAAGGCACGACCGGGCGCGATCCCGTGGAGCGGGTCACGGGCAGCATTGCCTTTGCCGCGCTGGCCCGGCTGGTGCTGGTGGCCGCCAAAGTGAAGGCCGAGGCCGGCGACGATGGCGAGTCGCGCCGGGTGCTGATGCGTGCCAAGTCCAACATCGGCCCCGACGATGGCGGGTTTGCCTATGAACTGGAGCGCGTCGAAGTGGCGCCCGAGGTCGAAGGGCAGCGCGTGCGCTGGCTTGAGGCGCTCCAGGGGTCGGCGCGCGAACTGCTGGCCGATGCCGAGACTGATCCCGAGGGAAAGGATGGCGACGGGCCAGGCGATGCTGCCAACTGGTTGCGCGAGTTGCTGAGCGCCGGCCCGATGGCATCAAAGGAAGTGAAGCGCCATGCCGATGAGGCGGGCTTCGGCTGGCGCAGCGTGCAGCGTGCGATGCGCAAGGCCGGGGCGCAGTCACGCCGGGGTGGGTTCGGCAAGCCTGCCGAGTGGTTCCTGGCCGCCAGTCGCGCCACAGTCGCGCCATCCGCGCCACTCTGTGAGGCTGGCGCCAATGGCGCGACTGGCGCGACTGTAGGCGCCGATGACGCGGAGGTGATCTGATGGGCGCCCGCGATCTACTGGCGGAACTGTTCAGCGCCGGGCTCACCCTGTCGGCCGATGAGGGCCGGCTGGTGGTCCGACCAGCGTCCAAGCTGAGCGAGGAAATGCGCGCGGCGCTGCGGGCCAGCAAGGCCGATTTGCTGGCGCTGCTGACAACCGATCAGCGGCCCTACAAGCTCACGCGGGCCGAGGGTGATGCTGCCCATGCCGACCCTTGGGACGATGGCGCCATCGCCCGGTTTCAGGCACGCGCGGCGCTGATTGGACAACGCGGATTCTGCGAGCAGGATGCCGAAGACCTGGCCGAACGGCTGCACCTGCGCGACGTGCATGCCGATCATCGGCATATGTGCCTGGAGTGCAGGCGCTACACCCCGGGCCAGTGCGGCGACCGTCGCGAGGCCGGGCTGGAAAGCAGCGACTTGTCGGTCGAGCTGGTGGTAGCGATGCAGCACTGCCAGGGCTTCAGGGAATTGCCTGAAATCTGAAGGGTGACTCATGGCAAGACGATCATCTTCGACTGAAGCGGACGGCCGCGCGGCTGCTTGCCCACCAGTCGACAGGCCCGCTTTGACCGGCGGCACCAAGAAGCTGGGGCGCCCATCGCCGTACACGGACGGGTTTTGCACTTCCTTTGCCGAGCTAGGCCACAAGCTGGCCCTGCTGGGGCTCAGGGATCAGGACATCGCCGCTGTCTTCGGCGTCGCGGAATCGACGCTGTCGAAGTGGAAGAACGACTACCCCGCGTTCTCGGAGGCCCTAAACAGCGGCAAGGCGCCGGCAGACGCGCTGGTGGTCGCCAGCCTGTACTCCCGCGCCACGGGCTACTGGCACGAAGAGACAGACATCAGAGTCATCGACGGTGCGGTGGTGCAGACCAAGGTCCGCAAGCATTTCCCACCCGATGTCACGGCCTGCATCTTCTGGCTCAAGAACCGCCAGCGGGCGCAGTGGCGTGACGGTATCACCGTCACGGACGAGACCCCACCTATGGCTCCAAACGACATTGCCCGGCGCATTGCATTCGCTCTGGCTCTGGGTCTGCAAGGGAAGGGTGGTCCGACTCCGGCCCCATGAAGAGCAGCGCGTGGCTGGCGGCCAGGTAATCCGCCCGATCCGGTGTGGTAGGGGTACATTCCCTTTGGGCCGAGCCCTGGCGTCCCGCCTTCGTCGCACGCTTAGCTCGAATGTCTAGGCGTTGAGATCCACTCTTGTCACTGGCATCAGCCGAAATTCAGAGCACACCCATGCCAATATCTTGGAAAAAAATAGCTCTGCTCGTCGCAACAATTTCCTGGGCCACCGGGCTTACTGGTTGCGCCGCGAGACGAGCGGAAGCGGTGGCCAAGCGCCCAGTCGCTGATACCGTGTGCGTCGAAATCAGTGGAGTTAGTGAGCCTGAACTCGCACTTTTATTGAGGAAAGCGAGAAATTACTTGCAGGAGCGCGGATTTCGAACCGTTGAGCGGGCCTGTGATGTCGATTTGAAGTATGTCGCGCTTGATTCTGGAAAGTGGGAAGTCTTGACGGCCAGCGCTATGGGTCTTCGATCGCAAACCCGATATCGCGCCGAAGGCGTATTAACAGTTTCCAGCAGTGGGAAAGTACTAGAAGAAGATCAGTCCATTGACGAACGCGGCTATTCCACAAAGCTAGACCTCTTGGATGGCCTTGCTTGGGCAATAGTCAAGTACATTCCCGACAACTATCGGCCTCAAAGCCCACGTCCAAAATAGTCCGCTGGCTGCCGAGTTGACGCCTGACCCGCCCAAGCGGAGCGCCAACGGCAGGCCACCAAGCCCGGGCCGGTGGTACGCGGTATTCTTCTTGTGAACCTGGGCTTGGCTGTCTGCCGCTGTAGTGGTGTCCGTGAATCCTTCCCTTGCTCTCGTCGAGCAGAACGTCGCCGAAGCCAACTACCACTTAGGCGTCCATCAGGATGCGCGGTCGCGCGCGGGCTTTCTATTCTTCTGTACAGCGGCATCCGTAGTCGCCTGGCCGATCTACGGCGCCATCATGGGCGCTGATTCAGACTCGCACGTTACTGCGGGAGTCTTGCTCAGCATCTTCATTGGAAATGTCGTGTTTTGGCATATGCGCGCGCGTCGTGCGTTCCGGGAACTCTGCTATCGCTGTCTCAGCCTCCAACGCGCCGGCTTCTGCCTTTATGCACGAAGTGGCGGCTCTAGAGGATGCATCGCTGTTGCAACTGGGTCAGAGGCGACCTCAGTCAATTCGCTTGACTTCAATCGCATCAACACACCCCGCGAACTTGATGCCCAACTTGACCTTTGGCACCGTGCCAAGTTCGGGCAAAAGTCCGCGAGCACGGATGATGTCGGGTGATGGTGCCAGCGCCGCACTGGCGAGCCGCACCATGCTGCAGTAACCAGCGCCAGCCGTTCGCGGTTGCAGGCGTTGCTCAGACCGTAGTGCTAGCCGCTGGCGAGACTTGATCCACCTGCGCCTGTACCGGTCAGTATGAACTGGGTGCAGCGCAGTCCGTCATTAGGTAATGTGCATGGCGGCCTGCGATTTCGTGTTGGCGGTGAACCGGCAGCGACAGTGCGAATCCTGCGCAGGGATTCGAATCAAGCACGCTTGGCCTGCAGCGGGATCACCTGCGCGCCCTCGCCCTTGCTTTCGACGCGGGCCAAGAACTGCGCCCAGTCGGTCATCATCAGCCGGCGCTTCTCGAACAGATCGCCGCGCCGATAGGCGGCCTCTACCTTGTCGCCAATGGTGTGTGCCAGCGCCATCTCGGCCACGTCGCGCGGGTAGTTCGAGCGTTCGCTGGCCCAGTCGCGGAAGGTTGACCGGAACCCATGCGGTACGGCCGGCACTTCCATGCGGCGCAGCACTGCCGCCAGGGTCATGTCGGAAAGCATGCCGCCGCGCGGCGCCTTGAACACCAATTCATCGGGCTTGCCCTGCGGCAGCGCGGCCAGCAGCGCCAGCGCCGGCTCGGACAGCGGCACCCGATGCTCCTTGCCGGCTTTCATGCGTGCCCCACTCAATGTCCACACCGCTGCCGCCAGATCAAACTCGGCCCATGTCGCGCCGCGTACCTCGCCGCTGCGCGCTGCCGTTAGGATGGTGAACTCCAGCGCGCGTGCGCCCATGCCCTCGGCCGCGCGCAGGCGAGTCATGAAATCACCCACGTCGCCCACGGGCAGCGCCGCGTGATGCTCCGCCTTGTTGACCTTGGACGGCCGGGGCAGCAGCTTGTCCAGATGCCCGCGCCAGCGCGCCGGGTTCAGGCCCTCGCGGTAGCCCCGCGCCGTCGCCCAGTCAAGCACCGACTCCATGCGGCCCCGCAGGCGCGATGCCGTCTCGTTCGTCGTTGTCCAGATCGGCTCAAGCACTGCCAGCACCTGGGGCAACTTCACGTCCCGCACCAGCATGGCGCCCAGCGCCGGATAGGCGTGCTGTTCCAGGCTGTTACCCCACTGCTGGGCGTGCTTCGCGTTCTTCCATCCGGCCCGGTGCGCCTTGATGTAGCTCTCGGCGCAGTCCTTGAACGTCAGGGCTTCGGCCACCGCCGCGCGGATGGCGCTCTGCGCAGCCTGCTGGCGCGCGATGGGGTCAACCCCTTGACGGATCAGTTCGCGGGCCTCGCGCGCCTTGTCGCGGGCTTGCGCCAGCGTTACCTCGGGATATGGCCCCAGGCCCATGTCGCGGCGCTTGCCGCCGATGGTCACGCGCAGCACCCAGGCCCGGCTGCCGCCGATCACCTGCAGCGCCAGGCCCTGAACACCGCCGACAAAGTGAAGGCCCGGCGCGGTCAGCCTGGAAACCGTCAGGGCCTGTAGTTCCTTCGCCAGCTTGGGCATCGCATTCTCCTAACCAACCACCCATCAACGATGGTGCGATTGCAGGATATGCCCTGATCCGGTGTGCGTCAACCTTCCGCCTTAGTTGCTTAGGCAGTTGATGGGTAGCAAGGGCACTTTGATGCGCCCTGATCCGGCCTGAAATTATGGCGGAGGGGGACTCCCTTTCCGCCAACAACGAATCCCGGGTAGCGCCCGGGATTTCTGTTTCTGGTGCACTTTGCCGGCGGCCAACCGCGTGTCGGCCAAGTCCGACATTCGCCCCAGAAGGCCGCGCTTTTCCCCGCTGTTTCAGCGCTGTCGGCGTAAGTCGGCCCCTAGAATTCAAGGCTGAGGCCAGGCTTTGAGTCCCCATGTTTCCCTCCAGCGCACTGCCTTTCAGGTGCCGCCGGGGGGGTCGCGGATCATCCCGCAAGTCCCATCCGTCGGTGCCCGTGAGCACCGGCGCCAAGCACCCAGGGCGAGCACCATGACGCAGCTTCAAGACCAGGAACTGAGCGTGCTGCTGCGGCTGCCTGCGATGGCCAGCATTGCCGAGGCCGACGTGCGCAGCACTTTCGCCGTCAGCCGGCGGCGCCAGCTGGGGGCGGGCGCTCAGGTCACGTTCGACAGCGACGGTGCCGGCCCGGGTCTGGTGCTCACCGGCCGCCTGGAGCCGCGTGTGCCCGATGCCCCGGCGCTGGGCCCGGGCGATTGGCTGCTGCCGTCGGCCAATGCCGCGCACAAGGCGGTGGGGCCGGCGGTGCTGCTGTTTCCCGGCCTGGATTCGATACGCCGCTGGGCGCGCCTGTCGCACGCGCTGGCCGTGGCGCTGGTCGATGCCCAGATCGGCGTGGCCGCGGCCAGCCAGAACCAGACCCGCGAGGCGCTGGCCGAGCCGCGCCTGATCGAACAGATCGGCCGCCAGATGTCGCGCTGCCGCCGCGATGGCCGGCCGCTGGTGGTGGCGCGCATCCAGGCTGATGGCGCCAGCACCGACGCCGCCACGGGCGGCCAGGTGCTGGGGCGGGTGGAAGCAGCGATTGCGCGCACCGTGCGCCCCAACGACGGCTTCGGGCGCTTCGGCGTCGACGGCTTCCTGCTGTCGCTGGCCGGCGCCGGCCAAGCCGAGGCGGCAGCGGTGGTGTTGCGGCTGCACACGGCGGCCGCAGGTTCGGGTGCAGAAGGGCCGCTGACCATCTCCACCGGACTGGCCGGGATACGCGCCGACGATTCGGTGGATGCGGCCATCGACCGCGCCGAGGGCGCCCTGCGGCGCGCGCGCGCCATGGGCCGCGGCTGCTTCAGCTTCTAGCGGCGCTGGATGCGGCCCCGCGCCGCGCGAAACATCCGGTTGCGCAAGCACACCCTTGTCCATCGTGAGGCCCGGGACGGGCGCCTATGATGTTTTCATGAATGCGTTCGAGGACCGAACATGAAGACACTGCACCGGGCGGCCGCGGCCGCCGCCACCCTGTTGGCCCTGGCACTGCCACTGCATGCCGCCGCGCAGGAGCAGGACGCCGGCGTCGGCAACCAGGTGACCGGCGTCGCGGCCAAGGTGGGCACTGCCATCGAGCGTGGTGCCCGCGCCGCGGCCCACGGCATCGAGCGCGGGGCCAAGGCCACCGAACGCGGCGTGCGCATCGGCCTGGAGGCCGCGGCCCGCGGCATCGAGCGCGGCGCGCAGGCCACGGCACGTGCGGCCGCCGCCGTGGCCGGCAAGGTCGAGCCGAGTACTGGGGCCAAGCCTGAATCCAGCACCTGAAGGTGCGTCGGGCGCAGCGCTGCGCTGGCGCGCTGCTGCGGCGCTGCTGCCCTGCCTGCTGGCGGCCTGCGCCAGCGCACCCATCACACAG
Organism: Rubrivivax sp.; assembly: GCA_022842305.1. GTDB lineage: Bacteria > Pseudomonadota > Gammaproteobacteria > Burkholderiales > Burkholderiaceae_C > Rubrivivax. Next base: position 42,720 of record JALHPY010000017.1, on the reverse strand, counting down.
GCCGAGGTCGACGCCCGGCGCCGCGCCGAATTCGATCGCAGCCTGGACCAATGGCATGGCGCGCAGGTGCGCGAACTCACCGCCAAGCTCGGGCCACCCACCGCGCGCAGCCGGCCGTCCGCCGGTACGGCCATCTACGAGTACGTGCGCTCGGCGCAGGTGCGCGGCCCGGTCGGGCCGGTGGCTTTCAAGTGCGTGGTGCGCTACAGCGTGGACGAGCGCAGCGGTCGCGTCGTCGGCCATCGCATCGAGGGCTGCTGAGCCACCGCCGGGCCTACACTGGCGGCCTTGCCCCGCCATTGCAGGAGACCCCCCGATGCGTGACAGACCGGCCTGTGGCACGTCCCTGCGGCCCCGACTCGAGGCCCTGCTGGCCCTGCTGTGGGTGGCCGGCCTTGCGGGCTGCGGTGCTGAAGTCGCTGGCAGCGCCGCCACCGTGGGCGCGCTGCAGGCCGAGCAGGGCCGCCAAGCCCTGGAGCAGCAAGCCAAGGTGCTGGGGGCGATGCAGCAGGCCCAGGAGGCCGAAGCCCGGCGCATCGCCGACGCGGCCAGTGCTGCCGAATGAAGTGCCTTGTGCTGAAGCTGGCCTTGGCCCTGGCCTTGCAGGGCCTGGCCCCGCTGGCCATGGCGGCCCCGCCCAAGGCCGAAGTGCCGCCGCTGCAGGGTCGGGTGACGCAGGTGCGCGACGGTGGCACGCTGGAGGTCACGCCACCCGGGCAGCCACCGCTGCTGGTGGCGCTGCGCAACATCGAGGCGCCCCCGCTGTGCCAGCCCGGCGGCGCCGAGGCGCGCCAGGCCCTGGCCGATCTGGCCTTGAACAAGCCCGCCCTGGTGACGCCGGGCCGCGCCGGCGCCCGCGGTCGCGTCCTGGCCGCGGTGCGCGTGGACGAGGTCGACCTGAGCCGGCGCATGGTGGAAGAAGGCTTTGCCTGGAGCACGCGCAGCAAGTGGGACCGCGGGCCGCTGGTGAAAGAGGAACGCATGGCCAAGACCCTGCGCCGCGGCCTGCACGCCCAGGGCGGGATGCTCTCGCCCACCGAGTTCCGGCGCCGCCACGGCGGCTGTTCCGAGCGACCCTAGCCCGCCCGGGCGGCGCGGGCGGCTAGGGCAGCCGCACCCAGCGCAGTTCCAGCGTGTCGTTGGGCCACTGCACCAGTTCCACCTTGCGCGCCATGGCCCAGGTCAGCGTGCGCCGGTACAGCGGCACCAGCGGCAGGTCTTCGGCCACCAGGCGCAGCACGGTGGTCACCAGGGCGCGGCGGCGCATCGGGTCGGGTTCGGTGCGGATGGCGTCGATCAGGCTGTCGAGCTTGGGGTTGCTGTAGCGCCCGGCGTTGAAGGTGCCCAGGCCACTGCGGTCATACGTGCGGAACAGGGCGTTGAGCGAGTTCCAGGCGTCGGGCGTGGCGGTCCAGCCGAACTCCATCAGGCTGCCCGTGCCCTGGCTCAGCTTGGGGAAGAACTGCCCGGTGGGGCTGCTGCGCAGCGTGGTGCGTATGCCCACCTGGGTGAGCATGGCGGCCACCGCCTGGCAGACGTTCTCGCGCCAGGCGACGTTCACGCAGTCCAGCGTCACGGCAAAGCCGCTGGGGTAGCCGGCTTCGCCCAGCAGCTGGCGCGAACGTGCCGGGTCGTAGGGCAGGCGCTGGTCGAGCTCGGCCGAGGCGCCCTCGACCAGCGGGCTGAGAAAGGCGCCGGTGGGCCGGGCCTGGCCGCGCAGCACCTTGTCGATGATCAGCTGCACGTTGATGGCGTGGTACACGGCGCGGCGCACGCGCAGGTCCTTGAAGGGGTTGCGGCCCTTGACGTCGCTGTCCAGCAGTTCGGTGCGCACCTGGTCGAAGGCCAGGTACTGCTGGCCGATGTCGGCGGTCTGCCGCAGCACGATGCGCGGGTCGGCCTTCAGGCGCGCGATGTCCTGGTAGGGTGGATCCAGCACCAGGTCGACCTCGCCGCTGGCCAGCGCCGCCAGCCGCGTGGCGTCGGAGCGGATGGTGACGAAGCTCACCTGGCCCACGTTGCCGTGGCGGGCTTCCGGCCAGCCCCACCAGCCGGCGTGCCGGCGCAGCAGCGTGCGCACGTCGGGTTCGTAGCGCTCCAGGCGCAGCGGGCCGGTGCCGTTGGCATTGCGCACCGCATGGGTCTCCTGCTTGGCGTTGAAGTCCTGCGGCCGCTGCACGCCGTGCTTGTGGCTCCAGGCCTTGCTCATCATCGAGACGAACTGCAGCTTTTCGGGCAGTACCGCGTCGGGCGCCTCGAGCTGGATCTCGATGGTCAGTGGGTCGACTTTGCGCACACCGCTCACGCCCTTGAGCTGGAAGGCGCGCTGCGAGCCCGGCGCCTGCGCACGCTCGAGCGAGAACACGGCGTCGTCGGCGCTGAAGGGCGTGCCATCGTGGAACTGCACGCCCGGGCGCAGGTGGAAGCGCCAGAGCACGGGTGACACCGCCTGCCAGCGCAGGGCCAGCGCCGGCTCCAGGCGGAACTGCGCGTCGCGCCCCACCAGCGATTCGTAGACCTGGTGCACCACGCGCGAGTGGTACAGCAGGGCCAGCGCGTGCGGGTCCATGGTCTGCGGGTCAAAGGCCGAGGCGATGCGCAGCGGCGCCGTGGCGGCAGGCTGCGCCAGCGCCAGCAGGCTGGCACAGGCCATCACGGCGCCCGCGAGCATGCGGCGGGCCAGCAGGGCGAGCGGCGGGTTCATCGTCCAGGGGTCGACATTGCGTCGCAGCATTGTCGGCATCCAGGCCCCATCCGGGCTGACAAGCGCACCCAGATGAACCCTTGGGCAGCGATCAGCGTGGCGTCTGTGCGGCGCGTGCGGCGGTCAGGAAGTCGTGCAGCATCGGTGCATCGTCCAGCGTCTGCGGGCCGCCCGGGCGGTGGAACTCGGGGTGCCACTGCACGCCGGCCACATAGCCGGGGCCGGTGTGGCGCACCGCCTCGATGGTGCCGTCGTCGGGGCAGCGCGCCTCGACCACGAGGCCGGGCGCCAGATCCTTGATGCACTGGTGGTGGATGCTGTTGGTGCTGGCCTCGAGCAGGCCCGGGTAGAGTGCGGCCAGCCGCGTGCCCGGCTCGATGTGCACGCGGTGGAAGTGCTGCTCGTAGTGGCCCACGCGGCGGTGCTCCAGCGCCGCGGGCCGTTGCGTGGCGATGTCCTGCAGCAGCGTGCCGCCAAAGCACACGTTGATCACCTGCAGGCCGCGGCAGATGCCGAACACCGGCTTGCCGGCGGCGACGAAGGCGCGCACCAGCGCCATCTCGTAGCGGTCGCGCACCCGGTCGCCCTGCCAGTCGGGGTGCAGGGCCTGTTCGCCGTAGCTTTCGGGGGCGACGTCGTTGCCGCCCTGCAGCACCAGGCCGTCCAGCGCGCGCGCGTACTGGGGCAGGTCCAGGTCGGTGCGGGTGACGACGCTCTGGCTGTCCACCGCCGGCACCATCATCGGCAGCGCGCCGCCCGCCAGCAGCCAGTGCGCCACCGACTGCTCCAGGTAGTGCAGCGTCTTGGTCCAGACGCCCTGCAGCTCGACGCCGGCCGAGCCCGGTGTGTAGATGCGCGCCGAAACGCCGATCAGCAGGGGGTTGGCGGTGTTGCCTGGCATGGTTTGCGATGATGCCCCGCGGCCTGCCGCCCTGTAGGCGGCACTGGCAATCGGGGTGCTCAGCCGCCCTTGTCGCCGCCTTGCAGCAGGGCTTCGGCGCGCGCCGCGTCCTCGGGCGAGAGCGCCGGCGCCGCGGGGCTGGCGTGCGCGCGCCCCAGCTTGCGCCAGAGCATCACGCCGCCGATCAGCGCCAGCAGCGCAGGCCCCAGCCACAGCAGCAGCGTGCTGGCCTTGAAGGGCGGGCGGTAGCGCACGAAATCGCCGTAGCGGTCGGTCATGTAGGCCACCACGTCAGCCTCGGAGCGTCCGGCACGCAGTTGCTCGCGCACCTGGTTCTTCAGGTCCACGGCCAGATCGGCGTGCGAATCGGCCAGGGACTGGTTCTGGCACACCAGGCAGCGCAGTTCGGCCGACACCGCGATGACGCGGGCCTCGAGCGCGCTGTCGGTGGCGATGTCCACCGCCGGCGCGGCACTGGCGCCGGCCAGTCCACAGGCCAGGGCCAGCGCGGCCAGGGTGCGCCGCCAGGGCAGGTTGCTGTACTTCATGGCTGCAGGCTCTTGATCAGGGGCAGCATCGTGCTCGTCCAAACGTCCTGGGTGAGAGGGCCCACGTGTTTGTAGCGGATGGTGCCGGAGGTGTCGATGATGAAGGTTTCGGGCACGCCGTACACACCGTAGTCGGTGCCGACGCGGCCATCGCGGTCGCTGGCGGTCCACACATAGGGATCGCCCAGCCGACGCAGCCACTCCTGCGCGTTGCGCGGGTCGTCCTTGTAGTTGAGGCCGGCCACGACGATGCGGTCGTCGCGCGCCAGCGCCACCAGCAGCGGGTGCTCGTCGCGGCAGGGCGCGCACCAGGAAGCCCAGACGTTGAGCAGCCACACCCGCCCCAGCATCGACGAAGGCGAGACGGTGAGCGTGGCATCGTCCACCCGCGGCAGCGCGAAGGCAGGCGCGGGCTTGCCGATGAAGGGCGATGGCACCTCGCGCGGGTTCAGGCCCAGACCCACACCCAGCACCGCGGCCAGCATGGCAACGCCGGCCAGTGGAACCAGGCGTCCCAACTTCGGCCCGAACTTCACGCCGTTTGCTGGGGCCAGGCGCCCGCGGGCAGGGCGTCATCGCGCTTCACGGCCACGCGGTAGCGGCGGTCGCACACCGCCAGCAGGCCGCCCAGCGCCATGAACACCGCGCCACCCCAGATCCACGCCACGAAGGGCTTGTGGTGCACGCGCAGCGTCCAGCTGCGTTCGCCCAGCGGCTCGCCCAGCGCGACGTAGAGGTCGCCCGTGAGCCTGCTGTGGATGGCGGCCTCGGTCATGGGCATCTGCTGCACCTTGTACACGCGCTTCTCGGGCGACATGACGAAGGGCGCGGCCGCCAGGTCGTCGACGCTGCGCACCTCGACGCTGCCGCGCACCGCGCTGTAATTGGGGCCGCGGGTCTCTTGCACGCCCTGGAAAGTGAAGCGCCAGCCGGCCAGATCGACGTGGTCGCCGAAGTTCAGGCGCACGTCGCGCTCGGTCTCGTAGCCGCGCACCATGGTCACGCCGACGATGAACACGCCGATGCCCAGGTGAGCCACCACCATGCCCCAGAAGCTGAGGGACGAGCGCGCCAGCTGCCCGCTGCCGCCGCGCAGACGCAGCAGCAGCAGCGCCGCGGTGCTGGCAAAGACCCAGGCGGCCAACAGCATGCCCAGGGCCACGCCCAGCGTGAAGCGCCCGGCCATCCAGGGTAGCGCGGCCGCTGCAGCGGTGCTGACCAACGCCGGCCACTTCAGGCGCAGCGCCATCTCGCCCACCGACACCGCCTTCCAGCGCGCCAGCGGGCCGGCACCCATGAGCAGGATCACCGGGGCCATCAGCGGCACGAACACGGCTTCGAAGTAGGGCGCGCCCACCGAGATCTTGCCCAGGCCCAGCGCGTCCAGCAGCAGCGGGTACAGGGTGCCCAGCATCACCGCCGCAGTGGCCGCCACCAGCAGCAGGTTGTTGCCCAGCAGCAGCGATTCGCGCGACAGGCGGTCGAAGCGGCCGCTGAAGCCGACGCTGCCCGCGCGCCAGGCGAACAGCGTCAGCGACCCGCCCACGACGATGGCCAGGAAGATCAGGATGAAGCTGCCGCGCGCCGGGTCGGTGGCGAAGGCGTGGACCGAGGTGAGCACGCCCGAGCGCACGAGGAAGGTGCCCATGAGGCTGAGGCTGAAGGCGCTGATGGCCAGCAGCACGGTCCAGGCCTTGAAGGCGCCGCGCTTCTCGGCCACGGCCAGCGAATGCATCAGCGCGGTGCCGGCCAGCCAGGGCATGAAGGACGCGTTTTCCACCGGATCCCAGAACCACCAGCCGCCCCAGCCCAGCTCGTAGTAGGCCCACCAGCTGCCCAGCGCGATGCCCAGTGTCAGGAACAGCCAGGCCGCGGTGGTCCAGGGGCGCGACCAGCGCGCCCAGGCGGCGTCGAACCGGCCCGAGAGCAGCGCCGCCAGCGCGAAGGCGAAGGCCACGGCAAAGCCCACATAGCCCATGTACAGCAGCGGCGGGTGGAACACCATGCCCGGGTCCTGCAGCAGCGGGTTCAGGTCGCGCCCTTCCAGCGCCGCCGGCGTGAGGCGCACGAAGGGGTTGGAGGTGAGCAGGACGAACAGGTGGAAGCCGGCGCTGATGAAGCCCATCACACCCAGCACGCGCGCCACCATGGGCAGCGGCAGGCGGCTGGACAGCAGGCTGACCGCCACGGTCCAGCCCGCCAGCATGAACACCCACAGCAGCATCGAGCCTTCATGGCTGCCCCAGCTGGCGGCCAGCTTGTAGGCCATGGGCAGCTCGGTGTTGGAGTGCGAGGCGACGTTGAGCACCGAGAAATCGCTGTTTGCGAACGATGCCATCAGGCAGCCGAAGGCGATGGCCACGAACACGAAGTGCGCCTGCGCCGTCGGTCGCGCCAGCACCATCCAGGCCGTCACGCCGCGTGCGGCGCCCAGCACGGGCAGAACGGCGAGTACCAGCGACAGGAAGAGCGCCAGGATGAGCGAGAAGTGTCCGATCTCAGGCAGCATGGGGTTCCGGTTCGAAAGGGGCGGGAATCACTGAGGATAGGCTTCGCGCTCGCGCTGATCGGCCAGGGCGCGGCGGCGTCGTTGCCTCAGCTCCGCCAGCTCCCAGATCAGCGCCGCGGCCGCCATGATGTACGAACCCCAGACGTAGAGCCCGTAGCCGCCCATGTCGGCGAATTCGGCAAAGCTGGACCAGATCATGCGTCGTGCTCCTGCGGCGGCTCAGCGGTCAGCTGCAGTTCATCGCTGTGCTCGATCATGATCGAACGCAGCCGGTGCAGCACGGTGCCCAGGCACCAGGCCCAGAAGGCGGCCACCATCAACACCATGGCGGCGGCGACGACGACATTGCCCAGATGAAGCGCGCGTGCCGGGCCGGCGTCGGCATCCGGGGGCGCCAGGCCCCACCAGAGCATCAGGGCAAAGACCAGGGGCAGCGCCGCGGCACCGGTGAGGCTGAGCCAGGCGGTGGCGCGGCTGGCCAGGTGCCGGTCGGCGATGGTGGCGCGCAGCGCGATGAAGGCGACGAACAGCACCAGCAGCAGCAGCTCACAGGTGAGCCGCGCATCCCAGATCCACCACGTACCCCACTCGGGCTTGCCCCACAGCGCGCCGCTCCACAGGGTGATGCAGGTCATCAGCGCGCCGGTGGGAGCCAGGGCCGCTGCCAGCATCGAGGCCAGCCTGTGCTGCAGCAGCAGGCCCACGCCGGCGGCCAGGGTCATGGTGCCGTAGAGGGCCAGCGACATCCAGGCCGCCGGCAGATGGACGAACATGATGCGGTACAGCTCGCCCTGCTGGAGATCAGCCGGGGCCACCAGCAGGCCCATGAGCAGGCCCAGCACACCCAGCACGGCTGCCAACGCCCAGCAGGCACGGAGTGTTCGGCCCGCCAGCAGGTAGACCGTGCGCGCGGAAATCCGGCCCAGCCCGCCGGCCGGGAGATCCGGGCCGCTGGCCTGCGCCGAAACGGACAGTCGCGTGCTCATCGGGCGCATTCCTGCGAGCGCTGGGCCCGCGGGCGTCTCACTTCGTGTGGCAGCTCTGGCAGACGGCGCTGCCGACGTTGCTCACACGCAGGAAGGTCGGATTGAACGGGCTGCCTGCGCCGCCCGAGGGCACGCCGTGGGGGTCGTGGCAGGATGCGCACTCGACCTCGTAGCCGTCGCCACCGCCGGCGTTGTACAGGCGGATCTCGTTGGTGTCGGCGCGGCCGTTGCCGTTGTTGTCGAAATAGGCCAAGCGCGCCTCTTTGCGCTGCGGGTCCTTGAAGTCGGTGCCGGCCCCTGCTTCAGGGTAACGGATGCCCACCGGGTGGTCGTTGCGCAGGTCGGTGCCGATGACGAAGGCGGTGAAGTCGGTGGCGCCCGCGCCGATGATGCCCGCGCCCGTCGCGTGGCAGGCCAGGCACTCGCCCGGGGCCAGGCGGGTGTGCACGGTGGCGTCGGGGCCGCGGCGGTTGTTCCAGGCGTTGTTCAGGAAGTCGGTGTTCTCGATCGTCTCCTGGTTCTGGTTGAAGCGGCCGGCGCCAGGCATGTTGATGATGGAGTCGACCGCCGTCGTGCCGTCGTGGCACGACAGGCAGGTGAGCGAGTTGATGCCCGGCTGGGTGACGGGCTGGGTGCGCGAGGCCGTGCCCAGCAGGTCGTAGGTCTGGTAGGTGTTGTTGCGCATGGTGCGGTTCCACAGCGGCGCCGTCACGGTGCGGTTGGCGCCGTGGGGTGTGTGGCAGTAGACGCACACCTCTTCGTAGTCGTTGCGGAACTGGTCCATCGATGCGCCCGTGGGGCCGCCGCCGCCGGTCTGGCGCTGCGTCAGGTTGTGACGCGTCTTGCCCACCGAATCGCGGTCGAGGAACTTGGTCGGCAGGTCGCCGTCTGCCAGCACATTGCTGCCCATCCACAGGCATGCCGTGGCCAGCAGAAGGACGAAAGCGCGTCGAATCATGGTTGTATTCATTCCTGCCGTTCCTCACGGATCGGCCCTCCTGAGGCCAATTCCCGATGGGGCAGTGCAAGTCGCGTACCCGCATGCAGCGGACTGCACTCACCCACACACCTGGGCAGCAGCGTTCCCGGACTTGGGCTCGCCTTCCCGAAAACGAGACGGCCTCAGGCCGGCGGTGCCGCCTCCGGGGGCGGGCCTTGCTGCTGCATCCGGCGGCCTTCGGCATCGCTGAGCTGGCGCAGGACCTCGATCTTGTGCAGGAACTGATCGACAACATAGAGGCGGCCGGTCTCGTCGGTGGCCAGCCGGGCCGGAAGCAGGTAGCGCCCCGGCAGGTCGCGCTCGGCGCGTGCTCCCAGGGCCAGCAGCAGCTGGCCGTCGGGCTGGAACACCTGCACGTTGCACAGGGTCGCGTCGCTCACGAAGACCAGGCCGTCGCGCCCCACCGCCAGCCCGCGCGGCCGCGCCAGTTGCCCCAGGCCGTTGCCGGGCGAGCCGAACTGGTGAAGCGGCTGGCCCTGGGGGTCGAAGGACTGGACGCGAAAGTTGCCGGCGTCCAGCACCCACAAAGTGCCGTCGGGGCCCACGGCGGCGTCGCCGGGCAGGTTGAACTCGCCCGGGCGGCTGCCACGTCGGCCGATCTCGCCCACCAGTGCACCCCTGGCGCCATGCACGGTGACGCGGTGGCGCTCGCTGTCGATGCCGCCGGTGTCGACCACGTAGACGCGCTCACCCGCCGCGTCCACGGCCACCGCCGTGGGCCGGGTCCAGAGCTCGGTGCCGTTGATCTCGCCGATGTACAGGCCCAGGTCGTCGTAGACGACGACGCGCCGCGCCGTGGTGTCGACCACGTACACGTGCCCCTGGTCGTCGACGGCGATGCCCGAGGGCTTCTTGAGCGTGCCCTCGCGCCGTACACCAAAGCTGAAGGTGCGGCGGCGCGGCACATCGAAGACGAAGACGCGCCGACCTTCGGTGTCGGTGACGAACACGCGGCCGCGCGATGCGGCCACCGCAAAGGGCTTGCCGAAGCTCTTGCCGGCGTCGTCGTCGCCCACCACGATGCGACGCAGTTGCGCCGTGGACGAGTCGTCGCCCAGGCTGGCCGCGTTGCGCAGCGAGGCCTCGAAGATGAAGCGCGGCTGCTCGGGCAGCGCCGGCCACAGCGGGCGCTTGAAGGGCTCGGCCTTGGGCGGCGGGGTGCTGGCACAGCCGCCCAGACCCGCTGCGGCCAGCGCCGTGGCGGCGACGATGCGGCGGCGCGTGAGCTGTGCTTTCACGGCCGCGCCGCCGGGGCCGGGTCCGCCTGCACGAAGGCGCGCGACACGTAGGCCACCAGGGCATCGATCTCGGTCGGCTTCAGCACATGCTGCCAGGCCGGCATCGAGGTGTCGGGCAGGCCTTCGCGGATGCGCTGCGCCAGCAGCGCCGGCGGCATCGAGCGCCGGTTGTATTGCGTCAGGTCGCGCGCCTTCGGTTCCATGAATTGGCCGATCCAGTTCTTGCCGGTGCCGCTGCCGCCGTGGCAGAAGGCGCAATTGTCCTGGAACAGGCGTTCGCCCCGCCGCTGCTGGGGTGTGAGGTCGGGGATGCGCGGCTTGACCTCGTGCTTGGCGTAGACGCTGGCGCTGGACACGGCATCGACCGGCGGCGTGTTGGGCTGGCCCGGGACGAAGCCCATGCGCGGATACGACAGCGGCCGCGCGCTCCAGGCCGGGCCTTCGTCGAGCACGCGGGCGCGGTCGTGGCAGGTGATGCAGGTCTTGAGGAACAGATCGCGCCCGCGCCGCTGCGCCGCGCTCAGCGACTCGACCGGTGTATCGAGCGCGATGTCGCCGCGGGCAAACGGAAAGGCCGCGGCGTGCCGCTCGTGCCCGGGCCAGCCGTTGGCGGCCGTGTGGTACGCCGAGTTGCGCGCGCGGTCCTGCACGAACTCGCGCTGCACGAAGGCCGCCAGCAGCAGGATCTCGTCTTCGCGCAGCACGCTGCTGAAGGACTTCATCGCCGTGCCCGGCCGGCCGCGGCGCAACGCATCGGCGATCTGCGCTGCGCTGAGTGGCGTGGTCGTGAAGTCGCGCGGTGGCGGCTGAAGGTAGCTGGTCGCCAGGGTCTTGGCGTCGCCCGAGTAGCCGTGGCAGAAGTAGCAGCGGAAGTTGTAGATGGCGCGCCCGCGCTCGTGCCCGGGGTCGGGCACTGCGGCCGCCAGCGCCGCGCCCGTGCTGCCTGCCAGCAGCCATGCGGCCAGCGCACGCAGCGTGCGGGCAACGGGCCCTTGCGGCCTCATGGGATGCCGGCCCTCAGCGGGCTGCAGCCGCCACCGGCTTGCCGATGATGAAGGTCTGGAACACGTACTCTGCGACATCGGCCATCTGCTGCGGCGTGGACACCTGCTTCCAGGCGGGCATTTCGCTGGCCAGGCGGCCTTCGCTCACCGCGTAGTACAGCGCGACGCGGTTGAAGCGGTCGCGCGAGGCGGGTTCGATGAAATTGCGCGGCTTGGGGTTGATGAAGTAGGCCCGCGGGCCGGCGCCGTCGCCGCGCGCGCCGTGGCAGGTGGCGCAGTTGGCCAGATAAAAGACACCCCCGCGCCGGGCATTGCCTTTCAGACCGTTGGGGAGACCGGCTGTCATGTCAACCCGCGCGGGGGTGGAAACGGCATCGGCTTCGCGGCCCCCGTGGGCCCTGGTGCCGGAAATGGCGGACTGCGTCGACGTGGCCTGAGCCTGACCCAGGACGAAGCGCGCATGGACGTATTCGGAGACGCGTTCGATGTCCTTGTCGGACAGCTGGCTTTTCCATGCAACCATGGCAGTGCCCGGGCGCCCGTGCTTGACGACGGCGGCGATGCGTTCCAGGCTCAGGTCGCGTCTGGATTCGGCCGAGGTGAAGTCGCGGGGTATGGTCGACAGCGAGCCGGTGGCGCGGCTCTGGCCGTTGCCCTTGTCGCCATGGCAGACCGAGCAGTAGTTGTGGTACAGCGCCGCGCCGTCCGAGCCCGGGGGCAGCACTTTCGCCGCTTGCGCCAGCCCCATCCACAGCAGTGCCAGTGTCACTGCCCAAGCCCGCAGGGCGCCCAGCTGACTCATTGTCCGGTCTCCGTCGATCGCATGTCCATCTTGCCCCTGCTGCAACTTCCTTGCCACTGGCATGCGGATTGCAGCCGCCGGCTCCCAAGCTGGCTGAGCGTACATTACCGCGCAGCAGCAGGAGCAGGAGCCTATGTCCTTTTCGTTTGCGAGACAGATCCTTTGCGCCGTTCTCACTTTCGGCATCGGCGGTGCCGCGTGGGCGGATGGCAAGGCCACCTACGAGAAGACCTGCGCCGCCTGCCATTCCACTGGCGTGGCGAATGCGCCGCGCTTTGGTGACAAGGTGGCCTGGGCGCCGCGCCTGGGTGTCGGCATGCCGACACTGGTGTCCACCGCGATCAAGGGCAAGGGTGCGATGCCGCCGCGCGGCGGCAGTGCCCGCCTGAAGGACGCCGAAGTCCGCGCCGCGGTCGAGTTCATGGTCGCGGCTGCGCGATGAAGCGCCCCGTTCCGCAGTCGCTCGGGGCGGCACCCGCTCGCGCGTCGCGCCGTGTCGCGCTGGCTGCCATCGGCCTGGTAGCCGCACCGTTGTGGCTGGCCGGTTGCGCCTCGCCCCCGCCCGAGGAAGTCAAGCCGCAACGCGACCTGGCCTTTCCGCCCGCGCCCGACGAGCCGCGCTTCATCTTCGAGCGCACCATCCGGTCCAGCGCCGACATACTTCCGGACGAACGCGCCAGCGAATTGCGGCGCCTCGTCACCGGCGAGCAGACCCGGGGCGAGCCCTTGTCCAAGCCCTATGCCGTGGCGGCGACGCGCGGCCGGATCTTCATCAGCGACACCGTCACGCGTTTCGTGCACCTGTACGACGTGCCGCTGGGCAAGCAGTTCCGCATCGGCGACGAAGAAGGCGCCGGCCAGTTGATCAAGCCCATAGGCCTGGACGTCGACGCAGCGGGCAACCTGTACGTGGCCGACATCGGGGCCAAGGCCGTCATGGTCTACGGCCCGGACCGCCAGTTCCTGCGCAAGATCGGCAGCGACAAGTTCTTCTCGCGCCTGTCCAGCGTCACCGTCGATCCCGCCGGAGAGAACGTCTATGCCGTGGACATCGGCGGCGTGACTTCCGAGCGGCACCAGATACGCGTGTTCAACGGCAAGACCGGCGCCCACCTGCGCGACATCGGCAAGCGCGGCAGCGGGCCGGGCGAGTTCAACCTGCCGCGGGACCTGGCCATCGGCACGGGGGGGCGCCTGTACGTCGTCGACGGCGGCAACTTCCGCGTGGTGGTGTTCGACAAGGACGGCAACTACCTGCAGAGCTTCGGCAGCGTGGGCAAGCAGTACGGCCAGTTTGCGCGGCCCAAGGAGATCGCCGCCGACCGCGATGGCAACATCTATGTGGTCGATGCCGCTTTCGGGAATTTCCAGATCTTCAACCCCGACGGCGAGTTGCTGCTGTTCGTGGGCGAGCGTTCCGAGCGCGACGGGCCGGCCAAGTACATGCTGCCCTCGGGCATCGCCGTCGACGAGGACGGCCGTGTCTACGTCGTGGACCAGTGGTTCCGCAAGATCGACGTCTACCGCCCCGCCAGCCTGAAGCCCGAGGCCGGATGGCTGGCGCGCCGCCCGGCACCGGCCCCGGCGCGCTGACAAGCTTCCCGTTCCCGGGAACGCGGCTTCCAACTTGCGGGAGCCGATCGGCCCCCTGAAGGCCTTCTCCCCGGTGCACAGGGGTGGCACAGATTCTGCAATCTGTCGGGGCGTCAGGCAGGGCATTGGGGAGTGCACGGCCTGACGACTGATCAACCAACCTTCGAGAGGACGACATGAAGCTGGCATTGCCAATAGGTCGCATGGGGTGGGGAGCGGCGTCTGCAGGAATGCTGGCGGCGTTGCTCTTTACCTTCAGCGGCACCGCATCCGCGCAAGCCGTGGGTATTGCGGCCACCAAGCACAACCTCGGTTCGGGCGCTGGCCCTGCCGGCCGCAACCAGGTTTCGGATACCGCCGAAATCTGCGTGTTCTGCCACACGCCGCACGGCGCCGACACCTCGGCCCCGGCTCCGCTGTGGAACAAGCGTCTGGGCGCCGCTGGCGTGCCGTCTGGTGGTGGCACGTACACCACCTACGCTTCGCTGAACACGCCGTCGCTGGACGGTAGCGTGGCGCCCGTGGGCTCCATCTCGATGGCCTGCCTGTCCTGCCATGACGGCACGCAGGCGATGGACAACATCATCAATGCTCCGGGCTCTGGTGGCTTCGACGTCACCGGCGGCGGCAACGATGGTCGTCCGTTCACCTGGACCGGCGCAACGGTCAATGCCGCTGGTCGCCTGGTCAGCGGTGTCGCAGCGCTCGGCACCGACCTGTCCAACGATCACCCGATCGGCATCCAGTACTGCGGTGGTGGTCTGTCCGGTTCGGGCACCACGGTCTCCGGTACCTGCGTGGACGGCGACTTCGTTGCGCCCCAGACGGCCACGATCAACAGCAACCAGGTGTTCTGGGTTGACACCGGTGGCAACGGCAAGCAGCGCACCGACATGCCGCTGTACTCGCGCACCGGCGCTGACTCGGCCCTTGGCCCCATGGTCGAATGCGCCAGCTGCCATGATCCGCACGTGTCGCCTGGCCAAGCCGGCCCCACCGGTACCGGACAGGTCGCGGGTGAGACCTTCCTGCGCATTTCCAACGCTTCCAGCGCGGTCTGCACGTCCTGCCACGTCAAGTAAGTCTGGCGCAGGCCAGCTGAGTCATCGTCAAGAGTGACACCGGGGCGGGGCCGCAAGGTCCCGCCCCAAGTTTTGAAGAGCACCCAGCAAAGAGGCAACGAGAGATGTTTTTGCAAAGCCTGCTGTCCTTCGCAGTCGGCGCTGCGTTGGTGATCGCCATGCCCGCCAGGGCCGCCGACAGCGCAGTGGTACAGGCCGCTCCTGCAGCGGCACAAGCCGCCCCCGCGCAGCCCTCTGCGGCCGCAGCGCGCGCAGCCCGGCCATTTGCCACCGTCGGCGAGACCGTCATCACGGGTGCTGACTACCAGCTCGCGCTGTCCGCAGCGATGCGCAAGAAGTATTACCACGCCAGGCCGCCCGAGGCGGAGTTCGCGCAGTTCCAGCGCGAAGTCGGCGACAACGTCGTCAACCGCGTGCTGCTGCTGGCCGAGGCGCGCCGTCGTGGCGTGTTGCCGGACCGCGCGCAGATCGATGCCACCGTGGCCGGTTACGACGCTCAGTACAAGGGCAGCGCCAGCTGGCTGGAAAACCGCGAGAAGATGCTGGCCAACGTCGTGCCCCAGCTTGAGCTGGAAAGCATGCTCGAGCGCCTCGAGAAGATCATCCGCACCGTGCCCGAGCCCACCGAGGCCGAGGCCCGCGCGTTCTACGAAAGCCGCAAGGAGCTGTTCGTCGAACCCGAACAGGTCAAGCTCAGCGTCATCCTGTTGCGTGTCGACCCCAGCTCCAGGCAGGTGGTCTGGAACAGCGCACGAGAGGAAGCCAAGCAACTGCACGCCAAGCTGGTGGCCGGCGCCAACTTCGGCGACCTCGCCAAGCTGCACTCGGGCGACAAGTCGGCGGCGCAGGGCGGCGAGATGGACTACACGCACCGTGGCATGCTGCCCGAGGCGGTGCATGGCGTGGTCGACAAGCTGGCCGTAGGCGGGCTTTCCGAACCGGTGCAACTGCTCGAGGGCGTGGCCATCATGCGCCTGGACGGGCGCCGCGTCTCGCAGCAGCGCAGCTTCGAGCAGGTGCGCGAGCGCGCCGGCGACCTGTGGCAGCGCGATGAAGGCGAGGCGCGCTGGAAGAAGCTGATTGCCGAGCTGCGTCAGGCCGCCACGATCATCGTCGACGAGACCCACTACGCGCCCCTGCGCGGCGGGTCGAGCGAGAAGCCGCACGCCGGCTGACTGCTCCTTCCTGCCTTGGCGCCGGCTTCCAGGACGACGCGTGCATACCAGACGCCCGCGCGGACCGCTTTTCCTGCTGGCACCATTGACCTTGGCGCTGTTGTCGTCGGGCGTCTTCGGCGCGGCTTTTCAGCCCGGCGTCGAACCCGATCCGCCCACCGGAGACGTGGCCGTGGCGGCGGCGACGACTCCGGTTGCCGCCGAACCACTGCGCGGCAACGGTATCGTGTGGCGTGTGGCGCCCTGGCGCTGGGGGGGTACCCTGGCGCTGGACTACCGCGCTCTGCGCATGGAAGACGGCCAGAGCAACCAGCAGCTGCTGCTGATGTCCAACGTCGACTTCATCAGCTACGTCTGGCAGCCCTGGTTCATCCAGTTGCGCGGCGGTCTGGGCCTGGTGGCCTCGCGCGCGAGCGCCAACGCGCAGTCCGGCATCGACGGCAACACCAGTTCCAGCTGGACCGGGCGCGCCGGGATCTCGGTCTTTCCTGCCAGCCGCTTCCCCTTCGAGCTGCGCGCCGATGTCAGTGACAGCCGCAGCGGAGGCCTGACGCTGGCGGGGGACTACCGGACGCAACGCGTGTCGCTGACGCAAAGCTATCGCCCGCTCCTGGGCAGCGACAGCTACCAGCTGCAGATCGACCACAGCGTGCTCGACAGCGGCATCGCGACGGACAAGCTCACGACGCTGGGCGCTACCGCCGTGCTCGACTTCGATGAGCACGCCGTGGACCTCGGGCTCAACCACTCGGACAACCACCGCAGCGACACCCAGGAGCGCACCCGGTTGTCGTCGCTCAACGCCCGCCACAGCTACCTGGCCGAAGCCGACCTGCGGCTGGAGACCATTGCCAGCTGGAACGACGTGCGCGTGGGTGGCCTGGCCCCAGAGGTCGGCAGCGAGGTGCTGCAGCTGTCCACCTTCGCCAGCTGGAGCCCACAGTCGCCGGGCTGGCTGCCCGGCATCGGCGGCCCCCAGTTCGTCGGCACGCTGCGCTGGATCGAGTCCAAGACCATCGGCGAGCAGGGCAACCCTGGCGTCCAGGCCTTCAACGGCTCGCTTGGCGTCAATCACCAGCTGGCAGCAGCCTGGCGTCTGACACTTTCGGGCACCTTGAGTCACGTGCAGACCCCCAGCCAGAGCGCACGCAAGGGCCTGGGCACGCAGGCCGTGCTGAGCTGGTCGCCGATGTCGACGCAGTTGCTGGGCTGGCGCTACTCACCCTCGGCCAGCGCCAACGTCGGTTTCAACAAGTCCACGGGCCAGGAGGATCGGCAGGTGGCCGGCGTGCAACTGTCGCATGGCGTGTCGCGCGACTACAAGCTCAACGAAGCCAACCTGCTGGCCTTGACGCTCACGCAGAGCGCGGGCGTGCTCGAGGAATCGGGGGCCGACTCGGCGCGCGCACTGGCCCACGGCGCCAGCCTGTCGTGGCAGCGCACCGCCGAGAGCGGCGGCCAGGTCTTCGGCGGTCTGTCGCTGAGCGACTCGCACACCGAGTCCGAAACCAGCGGACACTTCCAGCTCGTCAATCTGCAGCTCAGCAGCCGCAACCCCTTGTCGCGCTTTGCCAGCTGGTCGGCCTACGTCACCTTCCAGGCCTCACGCAACCGCTCCAGCGAAGTCGATGTCTTCAGCGGCCAGCGCCTGGAGACAGACCCCGGCTGGCAGCGCTTCTACAGCGCCAGCGTCAGCTACGATCAGCAGCGCGTCTTCGGCATACCCCGCCTGCGCGGCTCGGTGCTGTTCAGCGCCAACAGCCAACCGCTCGATCGGCGTGCGCTGGGCGACATCGAAGCGCCGCGCGAACGCATCACCGAATCGATCGAAGGCCGTCTCGACTACGCCGTGGGTCGCCTCGAAACCCGTTTCAGCGCCCGTGCGGCCCGCGTCGAAGGTAGGGTCGTTTCGGGCATCCAGGCGCGCGCCCAGCGTCGCTTCTAGAGTCAATTTTCCGCCGAGAACAGCCATGAAGCTTTCGTCCCTGTTGATGTTCGTGCTGATGCTCTTCGCGGCCGCACCGGCTTCGGCCGAGTACGGTGATGTCGTCATCAACAACTACTCCGACGCCGCCGGGATGCGGCCCGTGGTCTTCCCGCACTGGTTCCACCGCGTGCGTTTCCGCTGCAAGGTGTGCCATGGAGATCTGGGTTTCCAGTTCAAGGCGGGTGGCAACGACATCAACATGCTCAAGATCATCGACGGGCAGTTCTGCGGTGCCTGCCACAACGGCGAAATCGCCTGGTCGGTGGAGAACTGCAACATCTGCCACAGCGGCAAGCCCAACCTGCCCACGCAGGTGCACGAGAGCACGCTGCAGCGGCTGACTCCGCCCGCACCGCCGGCTTCGGCAGTCAGCACCGCGGCGCGACCATGAGGAGCACGGCTATGAAGACCATCGTCACCACCCTGGCCGCACTGCTGCTGGCGGGCGGCGCCCTGGCCCAGGACAAGTCGGCCGGCAAGACCACCTATGAGTCGGCCTGCGCCGCCTGCCACTCGGCCGGTGTGCTGGGCGCCCCCAAGCTTGGCGACGCCGCCGCCTGGGCCGCGCGCAGCAAGGCCAAGGGCGGGATGGCCGGCCTGTTGAAGAGCGCCATCGCCGGCACCGACAAGGGCATGCCGCCCAAGGGTGGCCGCGCCGATCTGGCCGACGCGCAACTGCGCGCTGCCATCGAATACATGATGAGCGGTGGCAAGGCCACCGCCGAGGCCGCGGCGCCGGCCAAGGCCGCCGCGGCAACACCGGCCAGGCCGGCACCGGCTGTTGCGGTGGTGGCTGCGGCAGCCACGCCCGCACCTGCAACCGCAGCTGCGCCTGCACCTGCGCCTGCGACCGCTGCAGCGCCGGCCCCCGCACCGGCAGCCGCACCAGTTGCTGCGGCCCCGCGCACGGCCGCGGCGGCAGCCGAGGTGAACACCTTCAACCGCCTGCTGCGCCCCATGGGCCGCTTCAACCGGCCGGCGCCGGAGTCGGGCATCCACGATCCCGAGAACGACATGACGCTGCAACTGCAGTCCCCGGCCGCTGCCTTCGCCAACTTCCCCAAGTCCACTGCCGGCAACCACGTCAACTGGGTCAAGGCGCTGGACTCCAAGGCGATCGCTCCGCGCGCCGACAAAGCCGACCCGGCAGCCGTTCCCATCGTCATGGACCTGAACATCGTGCGCGAGGTCAAGGGCTCGATGCCCGACGTCGTCTACCCGCACAAGCAGCACACCGAGTGGCTGGATTGCTCCAACTGCCACCCGGCCATCTTCATCCCGCAGAAGGGCGCCAACCAGATCAGCATGGCGTCCATCCTGCTGGGCCAGAAGTGCGGTGTGTGCCATGGCAAGGTGGCCTTCCCGGTGTCCGAGTGCCGGCTGTGCCATTCGCGCAAGAAGGCCGTGGCCACGATCGCTGGCGAGGCCAAGCCGTGAAACCGACTCCGCTGGTGCTGATGCTGGCGCTGGTCGGTGGTACGGCCCTGGCCGACGAGGGGCGCATCCAGGTCGAGCAGCGCATGCAGCTCACCTCGCGCCTGATGGCCGATTCGCGCACCTCCGAGCGCATCACGGCCAGCGGCAACCCGCAGGCGGTGGCGCACTTCGACGAAGGCCGGCTGCACTTCAACATGGCCGAAGAAGCGTTCAAGGCCGGCGATCTGGCCAGCGCGCGCAAGCAGGTCGACGAAGCGCTGCGCCACCTGGGTCTGGCGCGGCGCCTGGCGCCCGATGCGCCGGCGCGCCAGGCGGCCGCACGGCAACGACACAACGAGATGCTGGCCAGCGTCGAGCGCCTGATCGATTCGTGGCGCAGCCGCGCCGGCCCTGAGCACGCGAGCGACAGCGACCTGGTTTCCGCCATCGGCCTGGTCGGCACGGCGCGATCCATGGGCGATTCGGCGCGCTACGAGGAATCGGTGCGCGCGCTCACCACGGCCCAGGCCCATGTGCTGACGGGCATGACACGTGTGCTGCACGCGCGCGAGATCGACTACACGATGCGCGCCAGCACCCCGGCCGAGGAGTACCAGCTCGAGCTGCAGCGCCTGCAATCGCTGACCGAACTGGTGCCGCTGGCCATGACCGAGATGCGCCCCAAGGGCGAAGCCCTGGCCCTGATGGAGCGCTACGGGGAAAACAGCCGCGCCGCGCGCGCGCAGGCCGAAGCGGCCTTCCAGGGCGGCGATGTCCGACAGGCGCTGGCCCATGTGCGCAGCGCCAGTCTCTTTCTTCAACGGGCATTGGGGGCGGCCGGCGTGATCACCCCAACGGCCACCGGGAGCCTTCAATGAACCCCCTCGCCTGGCTGCTTGCCACCCTGCTGCTTTCCGCACCCGCCTGGGCGCAGGATCGTGAACAGCTCGAGCGCCGCATGCAATCGGTGGCCACGCTCATCGAATCATCGTCTGCCGCGCGCCAGATCGAAGCCAGCGGCGACGCCAGTGCGCGCGAGAAGCGCGACAACGCGCGCCTCATCCACCGCGAGGCGGTGCTCACGCTGCAGCGCGGTGAAGTGCCGGCCGCGGCCAAGCTGCTCGACCAGGCGGCGCGCGAGATGATGAACGGAGTGCGCCTGGCCAAGCCCGAGCAAGTGGCGGGGGAGCAGGCCAAACGCGATTTCACCGCGCGCATGGAAAGCGCCAAGGCGCTGCTGGTGGCGCAGCAGCGCATCACCCAGGAGAAGGGCAACGCAGCCGAAGCCTCCGAGGCCACGCGCCGCATCGAGGGCCTGATCGCCGACGCCGACAAGCGCGCCGCCGCCGGCCGCATCGACGAGGCGCGGCCGCTGGTCGATCGCGCCTACCTCACGGCGCGGGTGTCGATCGAGGCCATGCGCCGTGGCGACACGCTGGTACGTTCGCTCAATTTCGCCACGCCACGCGAGGAATACGACTATGAGATCGACCGCAACGACACGCACCGCATGCTGATCCAGGTGCTGCTGGCCGATCGCAAGGACAAGATGCCGAGCATGCAGGGCTTCATCGACCGCGCCGCCACCTTGCGCGGCGACGCCGAGGCGCAGGCGCGCCGCGGCGAGCATCCGGCGGCCATCAAGACGCTGGAGGATTCGACGCGCGAACTGGTGCGGGCCATCCGTGCCGGCGGCATCTACATTCCCGGATGACCGTGGCTGATGGCCGCTTCGACCCAGTTCCTGCGCTTCCTGGCGGCCCTGTTGCTGCTGGCAGTGGGCGTGGCGCTGGCCGCGCAGCCCGCATCGCCCTGGGTCCGGCTCGAGAAAAACGGTGTGCACGACCCGCGCAACCCCGGTCTGGTCCAACTGCAGCAGCCGGGCGATGCGCTGGCCGCGCTGCCCCGAGACACCGCGGGAAATATGGTCAGCTGGGTCAAGGCCATCGAGAGCGGTACCATCAATCCGCGCACCAACCTGCTGCCGGAAACCGAGGTACGGTTGCGCGAGGACGACATCATCGTCTCGCGCAACGGTTCCATGCCGGCAGTGAAGTTTCCCCATCGCCAGCACACGCTGTGGCTGGATTGCGCCAACTGTCACGAGCAACTCTTCAAGTCCAAGGCCGGCGCCAACCGCTTCAGCATGACGGCCATCCTCAACGGCGAGCAATGCGGCCTGTGCCATGGCGCGGTGGCGTTTCCGCTGACCGAGTGCAACCGCTGTCACAGCGTGCCCAACGCGTCGCTGCCGCGACGCCCGCCGCCGTGAGGGCGGCCGCCTGGCTGCTGGCCCTGGCCCTGGTCCTGCTGCCGGACGCGGTGCACGCCGAGTACGGCGATGTCGTCATCAACAAGCGCTCCGACGCCAACGGCGTGCGGCCGGTGGTGTTTCCGCACTGGTTCCACCGCATCCGTTTCCGCTGCAAGGTATGCCACCATGAATTGGGCTTCAAGATGCGCGCCGGCGCCAACGACGTGATGATGGCCGACATCATCGACGGCAAGTTCTGCGGCATGTGCCACAACGAGCAGATCGCCTGGGGTGCCGACCGCTGCGACCTGTGCCACTCGGCCATCCCGGGCACGCCGTCCGGCATCGTGGGCGGGCCGCAGACCTCCGGCCCGGGGCGCTGGTAGGCCATGGACCGACGTCTGTTCCTGTCGGCAAGCCTCCTGGCCGGCTGCGCCAGCGGCCCGGGTGGCGAGCGCACCGAGATCAGGGCGCTCCCTGGCCAGCCGCAGCTGTGGCGCACGCTGCAGGGGGCCTACCTCTCGCCCGAGCCGCCGCCGCCGGGCTCGCCCCTGCGCCTGCCCAGTGGCGCCTTCGTGCGCTGGACGCGCACCGGCGCGCTGGCCCTGCGCGGCACCGAACTGCTGGTGGCCGACCTGGGCATGGGCCGCCTGTGGCGCGTCGACCTGTCGGCGCAGACCATGAGCGGCATCGCCGGCGCCGCGCTCGGCCCGGGCACGCAGCTGGCCATCGGCGCCGACCTGTCGGCCTGGGTGCTGGACCCGGCCGCGCGCGAGGTGCTGCGCTTCAGCCGCGAAGGCCGGTTGCTGCAGACTCACCACATCGCCTCGGCCAACCAGGTGCCAGCCGCCATGGCGTTGGCCGACGGCGGCCTGACCCTGCTGCTGGCCGACGCGCTGGGCGCGCAGTGGTCCGAGCAGCGCGGTGCCGGCGCGCTGCTGCGCGTGGTGGCGCCCCAGGGCAACGATGGCCGGCGCATCACCGGTGTCGACGGCATGGCGCAGGGGCGGCGCGGTCTGTACGTGCTCGACCGCCACGCCGGCGCGGTGCACCGCGTGTCGCGCGATGGCCTGGTGCTGCAGACCCTGGGCCTGGGCGACCTGCGCCAGCCACGGGCGCTGGCGGTGGACCGGTTGGAGCGCGTGTACGTGCTCGACGGCCATGACCACAGCGTGCTGCGCCTGCGCGAAAACGCCCCGGCGCTGCGCTGGTCGTCGGCCCAGCTGGGTGTGCAGCAAGTCGCCGCCATCGCCGTCGACGGCCTGATGCTGGCCGTCAGCGACGCCGTCGGCGCGCAGGTGGTGGTGCACTCCTTCATGCACGACCGCGAGCCATGAAGTTCTGGCTCGGCTGCCTGCTGGTCGCCCTGCTGGCCGGATGCGCCAGCGGCGGGCCGGTGCGCGGCCGCCTTCACTACGGCATGGACGACGCGCCCGAGGGCAAGCAACTGCTGTGGCCGGCCGCGCCCGAGGTGCCGCGCTACGCCTACACCGGCACGCTCACCGGCGAACCCAACTTCCGCAGCGAGAGCGTGGCGGGCGGGGCGCTGGTCGAACTGGGCCGCTGGATCGTCGGGCTGGGCGAGCGCGGTGAGGCGCCCACGGTGTTGCAACGCCCGGCCGCGGTGGTGGGCGACGACGCCGGCCGCCTGTACGTCAGCGACACCAGCCGCCAGGCGGTGTTCGTGTTCGACGAGAAAGCGGGCGAGTTGCAGGTCTGGGAGCAGGCCGATGCGGTGCGGCGCTTCGTCTCGCCCAGCGGTCTGGCGGTGGCCGCCGACCGACTGTTCGTGTCCGATGCCGAACTGGGCGCGGTCTTCGTGCTCGACCTGCAGGGCAACCCGATCGGACGCATCGGTGCCGGGCTGCTGCAGCGGCCCACCGGTCTGGCGCGCGACGCGGCCCAGGGCCGGCTCTACGTGGCCGACACCTATGCGCACGACGTCAAGGTCTTCAGCGACGCTGGCGAACTGCTGCAGGTGATCGGGAAGCGTGGCGAATCCGACGGCGAGTTCAACTTTCCCACCTACCTGGCCTGGGCCCAGGGTGAACTCTATGTGACGGACACACTCAACAACCGCATCCAGATTTTTTCGGCCGATGGCCAGCTGTTGCAGCGCAAGCTCGGCAGCCGCGGCCTGTTCCTTGGCAACCTGGTGCGGCCCAAGGGTGTATCGGTCGACGCCGAAGGCAATGTCTACGTGATCGAGTCCTATTACGACAGTCTGCTGGTGTTCTCGTCCACGGGCGACTTCCTGCTGCCCATCGGTGGCACGGGCACGGCCACCGGACGCTTCTACCTGCCCGCGGGCGTGTGGGTGGATGCGCGCAACCGCGTGCACGTGGCCGACATGTTCAACGGCCGCATCGTGCTGTTCCAGTTCCTGGGGGGTGGTTGATGTTTGCGCCGCTGCGGCTTCTGGCCGCCTTCATCGTCGTCGCGGCCTGCTTGCCGGCCCCCCTGGCCGAGGCGCAGCGCGTCTCCGACGTGCGCGGGACGCGCCACAACCTGTCCACCGGCGGCCCGGGCGACACCCACGCCTCGGCCGTCGGCGGCACCAGCGAGGTCTGCGTCTTCTGCCACACGCCGCACGCCGCGACGCAGGCCGACCTGGCCGGCGTGGCCTTGCGCTCGCCCTTGTGGAACCGGCGCGTGCCGGCCGGCACCACCTACACGCCCTATGCGTCCAGTTCGATGGACGCGCAGGTCATCGCCGACGGCTTCAACAACCAGCCCGGTGGCAGCTCCAAGCTGTGCCTGTCCTGCCACGATGGCACGCTGGCCCTCGGCAACGTCAACGTGCTCAATGGCCAGGCCAACCCCACCATCCCCATGGATGGCACCGGGCCGGGCGGGGTCATGCCGCCGGGGCAGGGCACGACCACCGGCTTCACGCGCTTCCTGGGCACCGACCTGCGCAATGACCACCCGATCTCGGTCAGCTTCACCAGCGCGCTGGCCACGCGCGACGGCGAATTGCGTGCGGTCGACGCGCAACAGCGCTTTCCCGCCGGCACCGGCAGCGTCATCGGCGTGCGCACGCCCGCGCTCAAGCCGCTGCTGCCGCTGGAAGCCACGGGCAATGCCGGCGTCGGCCAGGTGCAGTGCGCTACCTGCCACGACCCGCACATCCGCGAACTCGACCCGGCCAAGGGCAACCAGAAGTTCCTGCGTGCACAGCGTTTCCAGGAAGCCGCGCCCACGGCCGTCTTCAACTCCGCCACCGACATCGTCTGCCTGGGCTGCCATGACAAGAACGGCGCCATGGGCATCTGGTCGTTCTCGGCGCACGCGCACCCCAACGTCGCCGACGAGACCTACCGCGATGCCTCGGCCACGCTGCGCGAGTTTCCGGCGGCGCTGCCGGTGTGGAAGGCCAGCTGCCTGAACTGCCACGACACGCACACGGTGCAGGGCGCGCGCCGCCTCACGCGCGAAGGCACCGACGGGGCCTTTGTCGGCGCCAATCCGCTGGCCGCACGCCAGGGTGGCAACCCGGCGCTCGAGAACAACTGCTACCAGTGCCACACCACCGCGGCGCGCTCGGCCCTGGCCAGCGTAACCCAGGTGCCCAACATCGAGAGCGCCTTCGGCCTGGCCATCCGCATGCCCATCACCACGGCCGAGCAGGGCGCAGCCACCGAACAGCACGACGTCTCGGCCAACTTCAACGACATCGGCGCCGTCGACTGCACCACGCCCAACAACCGCTGCGGCGCCGACGGCATGGAGCCCAGGTCGGCGCTGGCCGCGCGCCATGCCGAGTGCACCGACTGCCACAACCCGCACCGCGTGATCAAGAACCGGCTGTTCAACGCCAACCCGATCACGCCCGAGGCCGCGGGCACGCACCGCCACGACGAGGTCGCCGGCTACACCCACACCAACATCGCTTCGGGCGTGCTGCGCGGCGCCTGGGGTGTGGAGCCCATCTACGGTAGCACCTCGTTCCAGACCCTGCCCAGCGGCTACACCGTCAAGCGCGGCGACCCCGGCACCAACGCCAGCACCGCGGTGACGGAGCCCTACCTCACGCGTGAGTACCAGCTGTGCCTGAAGTGCCACAGCGACTACGGCTTCGCCGACAACAACATCTATCCGCTGGGCAACCGGCCGACGCTGGGGCGCACCGGTGGCACGCCCTCGGGCACCAATGGCCTGACCATGTACACCAACCAGGCCAAGGAATTCCAGGCGCCCGTCACGCACCAGGGCACGGGCACCAAGCCGCTGTCGGGCGCCGGCTCGAACTTCGCCAACAACAACGGCCGCAGCTGGCACCCGGTGATAGGCCCGACCGGCCGTACCAACGCCGGTGCCAACGCCTTCCGCCTGCCATGGAGCAACGCAAGGGGCACGCAGACCATGTACTGCAGCGACTGCCACGGCGAGAACACCGCCGCCACCAGCGTGGTACCGCCGGGCGGCGAGGACGGCGCGCCCTGGGGCCCGCACGGCTCGCAGAACAACTTCCTGCTCAAGGGCGTGTGGAACACCGCCGCGGGCTCGGGCACGGCCAACACGCTGTGCTTCAAGTGCCACGACCAGAACACCTACGCCTCTGGCAACGGTGGCGGCACCACTGGCTTCACCGGCGGCGGCAGGGGCAACCTGCATGCCTACCACACCGACAAGATCGGCCGCATCCGCTGCAACTGGTGCCACGTGGCCGTGCCGCACGGCTGGAAGAACAGGGCGCTGCTGGTCAACCTGAATGACGTGGGCGAGGAAGCCGGCCAGCCCGTTGGCGGCAACCGCGAATGGCGCATGAACGCCGCGGCCCAGGCCTTCACCCAGCAGCCCTACTACATGAACGCCAAGCTCAAGATACGCACCTTCGCCAACAGCGGTAACTGGACCGAAACCAACTGTGGCAGCAACAATTCGGCGCTGCCGTTCGGCACCAACACCAACAACACGCAGAACGGCAGGGACTGGATGAGGGCGGTCTGCGAGACCCCGCCGTGATGTGGAAGGCCCTGACGGCCCATTTCGGGTCGACGCGCAGCACCCTGGTGCTGATCGCGCTGATGGCAGCAGTGGTGATGATCAAGCCGGCGTATTGGCCGCTGGCCGTGATCATCGCGCTGCTGTCGATCAACCTGCTGGTGGCGGTGGCCCTGCACCCGGCCTTCCGGCGTCAGCTGCCGCTGTTGGTGGCGCACCTGGCCTTGCTGGTGCTGGTGGTGGCCGTGGCGGCGGGGCGGCTGCTGTCGCTGGACGGCCGCTTCGAGCTGACCCAGGGCGAGCCCTTCGACGGCACCTTGCTCGACCGCGCGGCCGGACGCCTGCACGTCGACCGTCTGGAGCGCCTGTCCTTCCGCCACGAAGGCTTCGAGATCGACTACGCGCCCGGCCTGAGGCGCGGCGCCACGCGCAACACGGTCACCTGGCAGGACGATGAAGGCCGGCCGCAGCGCGGCGTGATCGGCGACCACCGGCCGCTGGTGCTCGATGGCCACCGCTTCTACACCAGTTCCAACAAGGGCTTTGCGCCTTTGCTGCGCTGGGAGCCTGTGGCCGGTGAGCCGCAACTCGGCGTCGTGCACCTGCCCAGCTACCCTCTGTACGAGCTGAGCCAGTCGCGCACCTGGCTGCTGCCCGACGGCCGCGAGGCCTGGGTGATGCTGCGGATCGACGAGAAGCTGATCGACCCCGAGGCGGCGGCGCGCTTCCGAATGCCGCAGCAGTACCGGCTGATCGTGCGCGTGGCCGAGCAGCGTGCCGAACTGCGCCCGGGCGAGGCCTTGGCCCTGCCCGGCGGCCGCCTGGTGTTCGAGGAGTTGCGCACCTGGATGGGTTACCGCGTGGCCTATGACCCGGCGCTGCCCTGGTTGCTGGTGGCCAGCCTGCTGTCGCCGCTGGCCCTGGCCGTGCACTACCTGCAGCGCATGCTCGCGCGACGCGAGGCTGCCGACCTGCCACGGGCGGGGCTGGCCGATGGATGAGACGCTGTTCCTGCGCGCGGCTCTGGCCTGCTACCTGACGGCGCTGGTCACTGCACGCTGGCGCCGCTGGGCCGGCGCAGCGCTGGGCGCGGCGCTGCTGCTGCACACGCTGTCGTTGTCGGAGCGCTGGCAGTTGCTGGGCCACGGGCCCTTCACGACGATGTACGAGATCCTCAGCTCCAACCTCTGGAGCCTGGCCCTGGTGCTGGCCCTCTCGGCCTGGGCGGTGCGAGAGGTGCGCGCCGCCGTGCCGGCGGCAGCGCCGGTGCTGCTGGTGCTGGCGACCTGGTTGCTGGTGGTGGACGACGGGCCGGGGCACTTCCCGGCCACCTACGACACGGTGCTGCTATACCTGCACACGCTGGTGGGCAAGATCTTCCTGGGGCTGCTGCTGGTGGCGGTGGCACTGGGCGCGGTGCCGGGCTTGCGCCGCTGGGCCTGGGGCCACCGACTGTTTGCCGATGCGCCCACCGACCGCCGCTGCGACGAGTTGGCGCACTACTTTGCCGGCATGGCCTTCGTCTTCGAGTCGCTGATGCTGGTCGTGGGCGCCGTCTGGGCGCAGGACGCCTGGGGCCGCTACTGGGCCTGGGACCCACTGGAGAGCTGGGCCTTCGCCACCTGGCTGGCGCTGGCCGCCGCGCTGCACGCACGCGTGGCCTTGCGCCTGACGCCGGCGACCTTCGGGCTGGCGCTGGCCGGTGTCTTCGTCGTGGCCTTTCTCACCTTCTTCGGCGTGCCGTTCATCAGTGTGTCGCCGCACAAGGGGGCCGTGTGAAGGCGCGCCGCGACCGCCGCCGCGCCGGGGCCTTGCTCACCTTGGGGCTGGTGCTGCTGGGCGGCGTCTGGCTGGACCAGCGCCCGGTGCTGCCCGCTCCGCCGGCCGAACCCGAAGCCGCCGCGGCGGCGCCGGCCGAGCCGCGCCAGGACGAGGTGACAGAGCGCTTCCAGCAGGCCGTGGTGATGCTGCACGCCAAGCAGTACGAGCACGCGGCCACCGCGCTCGATCGCGTGCTGACCCTGGATCCCAAGCTGCCCGAGGCCCATGTCAACATGGGCTTCGCGATGCACGGCCTGGGCCGCAACGCCCAGGCGCGCCGGTTCTTCGAAGGCGCCATCGACTTGCGCCCGCAACTGGCCAACGCCTACTACGGCCTGGCGCTGGCCTGGGAAGCCGAGGGCGACATCGCCATGGCCACCGGTGCCATGCGCACCTACCTGCACCTGGCCCGCGACGAGAGGCCCGAGCATCTCAGCCGCGCCCGCGCCGCGCTGTGGGAATGGGAAAGTCGCGGCGGCCGCCGCTGACCCCCACATGGCCGCGGAATTGCATGCCCAGGAACATGACGACGACGTTGCGCCAGCGTGAACCTTTGCTTCCCGTTTCCGGGAAGCCATTCCCGAACCCGGAGAGAAGCGCGTCATGACCGTCCTGTGGATCGTGCTGGCGCTGTTCCTCATCGGCGCATTGCTGTTCCTGTTGCCGCCCTTGCTGGCGCCCGGCCCTGCGGCGGTGAACAGCGGTGGCGCCAACCTGGCCGTGCACCGCGACCACCTGCGTGAGGTCGAGCAGGATCTGGCCGCCGGACTGCTGAGCCCCGAGACGCTCGAGCAGGCGCGCGCCGAAACGCGCGCACGCGTCATCGAAGACGCGGTCCCGGCCACCGCTGCCGCCCCGGCCCTGGCGCAGCCGGCGCGTACCACGGCGCTGGTGCTGGCCGTGCTCGTCCCGCTGGGCAGCATGCTGGCCTACCTGGTGTTGGGATCGCCGCAGCTGGCCACGCCGCCGCAGATGCCGCCACCGCAGGCGGCGCAGGCGAACAACGGTCCCGAGCAGATCCAGCAGCGCATTGCCGCCCTGAACGAGCGGCTCAAGGCCGAACCGACCAACGCCGAGGGCTGGCTCACGCTGGGCCGGCTGTACACCGCGCTGTCGCGCTTCGGCGATGCCACCGCGGCCTTTCGCCGTGCCAACGAACTGACCCCAGGCAACGCCACGCTGCTGGCCGACCTGGCCGACCTCAGCGCCATGACCCAGGGCAAGCGCCTGGCCGGTGAGCCGGCGCGCTACATCCAGCTGGCGCTGGACGCCGACCCGCGCCACCCCAAGGCGCTGGCGCTGGCCGGCAGCGTGTCCTTCGAAGTGCGCGACTTCGCTGCGGCGCGCGGCTACTGGGAACGCCTGCTCGCCGTGCTGCCGCCGCAGTCAGAGATGGTGCGCTCGGTGCAGACCAACATCGCCGAGGCCACGCGCCTGGCTGCGGGCGCGCCCGAGCCGGCGGCGCCTGTACCGGCGGCGCCAGTGGCGGCCGCGGGCAAGGCCAGCGTCAGCGGCCGCGTCACGCTCAGCCCCGAACTCGTGGCGCGTCTGCCGCCCGGCGCGACGCTGTTCGTCTTTGCGCGCGCCGCGCAGGGGCCACGCATGCCGCTGGCGATCCTGCGCCGCCCGGCCGACGGCAAGCCCTTCGACTTCAGCCTGGACGACAGCATGGCCATGCAGCCGCAGCTCAAGATCTCGGGCTTCCCCGAAGTCGTGATCGGCGCCCGCATCTCGGTCAGCGGCAACGCGATGCCGCAGCCCGGTGACCTGATCGGCCAGAGTGCGCCCGTGAAGCCCGGTAGCGCCGGTGTGCAGGTGCGCATCGACGCAATCCAGCCCGCGGCCGCGGGCTCCTAGGCGCGCGGGCCTGGCGTTGCTTCGCCCTCGCCCTTAGCGCCCCTGCAAGAAGCGCTTGGCGTCGGCGTGGCCCCCGGCGGCGGCGCGGTCGATCCACTTGCGCGCTTCGGCGTCTGACTGCAGCACGCCGCTGCCGGTGAGGAACAGGATGCCCAGGCTGTACTGGGCTTCGGGATGGTTCTGGCTGGCGGCCTCGAAGTACCACTGCGCCGCCAGGCGGTTGGGGTCCTGGTCGGGCGCCACCGGGGCGTGGCCGTAGGCATACATGTTGCCTACGTGGAACTGGGCTTCCGCCAGGCCCTGGCGTGCGGCCCGTTCGTACCACTGCAGCGCGAGCTCATTGCTCTCGCGCACGCCGTGGCCATGGTAGTAGAGCGAACCCAGCCGCAGCTGGGCCTGGGCCTGTCCGGCACGTGCCAGTGGCTCCAGCAGTTGCGCGGCTGCGGCGTAGTCCTGGCGCTTCAGGGCGTCCAGGGCGTCCTGCATCGGTTCGGCCTGGGCCGACAGCAGCGCCGTTGAAAGGGCGAGGGCGACGATGGTTCTGAGGTACTTCATGGGTGGGCTCCATCCGGCCATTGCCCGGAATGCTAGCGCTGTTCCGCGGGCGCACCGGGGCTTGCGCTAGTGGAATCGCAGGCGCCGCTGCCGCTGCACCGGTCGCTGCGTGCCCGAGGCTGGGCCGCGACCCTGGCCCTGCTGGCTTACGTGCTGTGCGCCGGCATGTACATCTCGAGCGAGCGCCTGCACATCAACGAAGTCACCATCGCGCTGGACCAGCTGGGGCGGCACGAACGGGCGCTCGAGCTCACCGAAGTGGCCGTGAGCACCGCGCTGGTGGATGTGAGCACGGCGGTGCGGCCCGTCGACGAACAGACGCCGGTGCCGGAAGAGCTGCGCATGCACATCGAGTCCTGCTCCCGGCGCTTTGCCGAGCTCGAGGTCCATGACCCCGGCTACGTGCTGCTGCAGCGAGCCATCCTGCGCAGCCACGGCTCGCTCGAGGCGCAGCCGGTGCGTGCCAACTGGATCGAGCTGCAGGATGCGCTGCAGCGCGCCGCCGACGACCTGGACATCCGCCACCAGCGCCTGCTGGACCGGCGCCAGTTCCTCGACGCCGACTACAAGCGCCGCTACGACGCCGTCACGGTCGAGTCCCTGCTGCTGGCGGCGGTGGGGCTGGTGAGCTTTGGTTCATTGGCGGCATGGTTCTTCGCGCAGCTGGCGCACGACATCGGGCGGCTGGAAGCGCACGCGCGGCGCATCGTGGCCGGGCTGCGCGGCGTGGCGCTGGAGGTGCAGCGCGACGACGAGCTGGGGCGCTTGATGCAGGCCGTGAACCGCATGTCGGCCGACCTGGACGAGCGCGAACAGCGCATCCGCCTGGATGTGCAGCGGCGATCGCACGAGGACAAGATGCTCACCGTCGGCGCGCTGGCCTCGGGCGTGGCGCACGAGGTCAACAACCCGCTGGCGGTGATCGGCGGTGTGGCCCAGGAACTGCAGGCCACGGGCGCGGCGCTGACGCCCGAACAGCTGGAGCAGGCCACGCGGCTGATCCTGGGCCAGGTGGAGCGCGCGGCGCTGGTGGCCCGGCGTCTGGCCGACATGGCCGCGCCGCAGCCGGCCGAAATGGATTGGCTGGACCTCAACGCCCTGGTCGGCCGCATGCTGCAGCTCACCGGCTACGACCGCCGCTACCGCCGCGTGAAGTGCGACGTCACGACCGACGGCAACCTGCCGGCGGTGCGCAGCTCGGCCAACGCCATCCAGCAGGCGCTGATGCAGGTCATGGCCCTGGCCTGCGACGCGCTGGTCGCGATGCCCGGCTCGGACGTTATCCTGCGCGTCGAAACCATGCAGGTCGAGGGTGGCGTGGCGGTCCAGTTCCTGTTTCCTCCGGTGATCGATTTCGCGCGGCCCGAAGTCCAGCGCAGCCTGTTGCTGTGCCGCGCCACCATAGAGCCGCTGCGCGGGCAGCTTGCGTTCGGTCAAGTGGAAGGCGCGCTGCAACGCATTAAGCTCGTCCTCCCTGCCGACAGCGGCAGCGAACCAGGATGAACGCGATGCCCGAGTTGAATGTGCTGGTCGTCGACGACGAGCCGGCCATTCGCCAGGTGCTGTCGTCGGCCATTTCCAAGGCCGGCTATGCCGTGGACACGGCGGCCTCGGCCTCCGAGGCGCTGGGGCGCCTGGACCTCACCGCCTACGACGTGGTGCTCAGCGACGTCTTCATGCCGGTGACCGACGGCATCGAGCTGCTGCGTCAGGCGCGCGCGCGCGGCCACGCGGCCACCTTCATCATGGTCACGGCCTTCGCCTCGGTCGATTCGGCCATCGACGCCATCCGTGCCGGCGCCTGGGACTACATCACCAAGCCCGTGCGCAACGAGGAGATCCTGCACCGCCTCGAGCAGATCGACGCGCTGCGCGGCCTGCGCGAAGAGAACAAGGCGCTGCGCACGCTGGTGATGGGCGGCGGCGAAGGCACGTTCAACTTCGTTTCGCCGGCGATGCAGGCGGTGGAGCGCCTGGCCACGCGCGTGGCGCCCACCGACAGCACGGTGCTGATCACCGGCGAGAGCGGCACCGGCAAGGGCGTGACGGCACGCCGCATCCACGAGATCTCGGCGCGGCGCGACGGCCCCTTCGTCTCGGTCAACTGCGGCGCCATCCCCGAGAACCTGATCGAGAGCGAGCTCTTCGGCCACACCAAGGGCGCCTTCACGAGCGCCGACCGGGCGCGCAAGGGCCTGTTCCTTCAGGCCGACCGCGGCACCATCTTCCTCGACGAGATCGGCGAGCTGCCCATAGGCCTGCAGACCAAGCTGCTGCACGTGCTCGAGGCCAAGGAAGTGCGGCCGCTGGGCTCGGAGCAAAGCCGCAAGATCGACGTGCGCATCGTCGCGGCCACCAACCGCGATCTCAACGCCATGGTGGCGCAGGGCCGCTTCCGCGAAGACCTGTTCTTCCGCCTGTCGGTGTTCCAGATCCTGATGCCGCCGCTGCGCGACCGCCGCGCCGACATCCCGGCGCTGCTGCGCCACATCATCGCCCAGCGCGTGGTGCCGCCGGGCTCGCAGCAGACGCTGAGCATCGACCCCGAGGCCGAGGACCTGCTGGTCAATTTCTCCTGGCCGGGCAATGTGCGCCAGCTCGAGAACGTGCTGCACCGCGCCGCCATCCTGGCTGACGGTGGCTGCATCCGCGTGGCGGATCTGCCGCCCGAGGTTTCGCCCATCCTGGGCGGCACGGCCAGTGCGCCGGTCGAGGGCGGCGAAGGTTCGCTGCGCGAGCGCGTGCGGCGCTTCGAGGTGGCGCTGATCCGCCGCGCGATAGAAGAAGCCGGCGGCGACCGCCGCGTGGCGGCGCAGCGCCTGGGCATAGGCCTGTCCAGCCTGTACCGCAAGCTCGAGGAAGCGCCGGGCCCGGGCTGAAGCGCCGGGCAAGGGCCGCCGGCGCCTGCGGGATTGCACAGGCACTGGCATGGAAATCGCTGCCCAGGCCTGATACTCGGCCTGGTGTTGGATGCAACGGTGATGCTTCGAATTGTGCGTGCGGGGGTCCTGATCCTGGTCGTGTCGCTGGCGCAAGCCGCGCCCGCCGATGACTACGACCGTGGCCTGCAGGCTTACCGCGCTGGCGACGTCACCACCGCCATGACGGTGCTGCGGCCGCTGGCCAAGGCCGGCCATGGGCCGTCGCAAAGCCTGCTGGCCTTCATCCTGGAGAACGCCGGCTTCGTCGACGAGTCCACCAGTCTGTTCCAGCTGGCGGCTGCCCAGGGCGACCCCGAGGGACATTACGGTCTGGGTAACTGCTACCTCACTGGGCGCGGTGTTGCCAAAGATGAGAAGCAGGCACTGCTGCATTTCTCGAAAGCGGCAGCCCTGGGCCATGCCCTTTCCATCAACGTGGTGGCCGCGGCGTACCTGCAGCGGCAGATGGGCGCCGATGCCGCCGCCGACCCGCAGGCCGCGCAGCAGGCGCTGCTGCGCGCCGCTGGCCAGGGGCATCTGCCCTCGGCCGACGCCCTGGTCGAGGGTTACCGCGGCGGCCGCTGGGGCCTTGCCGTCGATGAAGCGCAGGCGGCGCAGTGGCAGGCCAAGGCGGCCGCCTGGCGCAAAGAGCGCAGCCCTGCGCCGGTGAAGCGCAAGTGAACCCGCGGCACCTGGCCTGGCTGGTGCTGTTGGCCGGGTCGGCCGCAGCGCATGCGGCCAACCCGGAAGAGGGCGCCGAAATCTACCGGCGCCATTGCTCGGCCTGCCACGGCAACGACGGCCGCCCGGTGCTGCCCGGCGCTCCCGACTTCACCCGCCCCACGGCGCTGATGCGCTCCGATCTTTCCCTGCTGGCCACCATCCGCGCCGGGCGGGGTGGCATGCCGGCGTTCGCCGGACAATTGCGTGACCGCGACATCCTGGACGTCGTGGCCCACCTGAGGACCCTTCGATGAGCTTTCTTTCCCGCGCCGCCCTGATGGCGCTTGCCCTCGCCTCTGCCGGCCCCGCGCTGGCACAGCGTGTCAAGGACGCATTCGAGGTCGGCCCCACGGTCTACGTGCGCGCGCTCACCGTCGAGACCAAGCGCATGGCGCTGTGGGTGGGCACCTCGACCGGCGTGCACGAGGTCGACCTGGCCAGCGGCAAGCTGCGCAACACCTTCACGCGCAAGGAAGGCCTGGCCAACGAGTACGTCTTTGCCATCGGCCTGGATCGCGACGGCAACAAGTGGTTCGGCACCAATGCCGGTGGCGTATCGCGCTACAAGGACGGCAAGTGGAAGACCTTCTTCCCCATGCACGGCCTGGCCGACTACTGGATCTATTCCTTCGGCCAGCAGAAGAACGGCGACTTCTGGATCGGCACCTGGGCCGGCGTCAACAAGATCGACGGCAAGACCGGCAAGTTCAGCACCTACGTGAAGGAACTGGTCAACGAGTGGGTCTACGGCATCGCCGTCGATGCCCAAGACCGCGTCTGGTTCGGCACCGAGGGCGGCGTGTCGATGTTCGACGGCAAGAAATGGGTGTCGTGGACGCACAAGGACGGCCTGGGCGCAGCCAACGACGAGAACCTGCCTTTCTCAACCAACACCGGCCTGGGCACGCGCTCGCGCCACGACCTGTCGGTGGGTGCCGACGGCCCGGCCACTTACAACCCCAACTACTGCTTCTCGATCCTGTCGGCGGCCGACGGCAGTGTCTGGGTCGGCACCTGGGGCGGCGGCGTGGCCCGCTGGGACGGCAAGACCTGGACCAATCTCACCACCAAGAACGGACTGGCCGGCAACATCGTCTACAGTCTGCTGCAGGACAAGCAGGGTGTGTTCTGGTTCGGCACCAACCGCGGCGTGTCGCGCTGGGACGGCAAGAGCTTCAAGAACTTCGGCATTGCCGAGGGACTGCTCGGCAACAACGTCTACGCCCTGGCCATGAGCCCCGACGGCGATGTCTGGGCCGGCACCAAGAAGGGTGTCGCCCGCATCGGGCGCTGAACACATTCAACGGAGATTCAATTCATGGGCTTCAAGCTCCCGATCGTCGGGCTGGCGGTCATCGGCCTGGGCGCGGCGCTGGCCGGCACCTATCACCTGGGCCGCAACAGCGTGGCGGCCAGCGTGCCCGCGCCGGCCACCACCGTGGCGCAGGCGCAGGTGCAGCAGGCACCCGCGGCGCCTCAGACCTCGGGCAAGGTGGGCGCCGACGCGACGCAGAAGTTCACGCACTTCCGCGTGGGCAACAAGAACGTCAAGCGCATCTTCGTCGACGGTGACACCGTCTGGGTGGGCACCTCGGGCGGCGCGGTGCGCTACGACACCCGCACCGACGAATACAAGCTGTTCGACACCAAGAGCGGGCTGCTGTCCAACGGCGTCTTCTACGTCGGCCGGCTGGGTGAGCAGATCGTGGTGGGCACCTACGGCGGTGGTCTGTCGCTGCTCGACCCCAAGACCGAGAAGTGGGAAACCTACAACGTGCCCGAGGGCCTGGGCGACGCCTTCGTCTACGACGTGGTCAAGGCGCGCAACGGAGACGTCTGGATCGCCACCTGGTCGGGCGTGAACCGCGTGCGCGGCGGCGACCTGAAGGACCGCTCCAAGTGGGAACTGCACACGGTCGAAAGCACCAAGGGCGGCCTGCCCAACGACTGGGTCTACGGCCTGGCCGAGGGCAAGGACGGCGAGATGTGGCTGGCCACCGAAGGCGGCCTGTCGCGCTACAAGGAAGGCCAGTGGCAGGCCTGGAACCATGCCAAGGGCCTGGGCGCGCCGTACGAGAAGGTCAAGAACGACATCGCCTTCACCAATGACCCGTCCAAGGTGTCCGAGCACCACGCCCGGCAGAAGCAGGAGATGGGGCTGCAGGACATCAACGTCGCCTACAACCCCAACTACATCGTCTCGATGGCGGTCGACCACGAAGGCGTGGTCTGGGCCGGCACCTGGGGCGCCGGCCTGTCGCGCTTCGATGGCAAGACCTGGTCCCACATCACGGTGACCGAGGGCCTGCCGGGCAACCATGTGTTCATGTTGCACGTCGATCCCAAGGGCGTGCTGTGGATTGGCACCAACAACGGCCTGGCCAGGATGAAGGCCGGCGGTGGCTACGAGGTCATGACCACCAACGAGGGCCTGTTCGCCAACACCGTGTTCTCGATGGCCACGGCGCGCGACGGCACGCTGTGGATAGGCAGTTTCGGCGGGGTCGCCAAGATCAAGCCCTCCTGAGCGATTGCCGGGGGGTGCATGAACGGGTCGAACCTGTCTCTCCTGCACGGACTTGACGCCCACAGCTCGGGCACCCTGCTGTCGCGCCTGCTGGCGATCGCCGACGATGCGGTGATCGTGGCCGACGCCGAGCAGCGCATCGTGCTGTTCAACGAAGGCGCCGAGCGCGTGTTCGGTCTGCGCATGGCCGACGTGCTGGGCTCACCGCTGGCCCGCCTGCTGCCCGAACGCGCACGCGGCGGCCACGAGTCCCATGTGCGCGCCTTCGGCCGCTCGACGCGCGCCGCACGCCGCATGGGCGAGCGCAGCGACATCCACGGCCGGCGTGCCGACGGCAGCCTGTTCGATGCCGAGGCTTCCATTTCGCACGTCGAGATCGAAGGCCGCATCTACTACACCGCCATCCTGCGCGACGTGTCCGAGACGCGGCGCGCGCAGCGCCTGCTGGCCGAAAGCGAAGCGCGCTTTCGCGGCCTGGCGGCGGCGGCGCCCGTGGGCATCTTCCAGACCGACGCCGAGGGCCGCTGCAGCTACGTCAACGAGCGCTGGAGCCAGATCGCCGGCATGGCCGCCGACGAGGCCCTGGGCAGCGGCTGGCTGCGCGCCATCCACCCGGCCGACGGCCCGCGCGTGCGCAGCGCCTGGCGCGAGGTGCTGGCCCGCGGCGCCGCCTTCGAACTGCGCTTCCGCTACCTGCGGCCCGACGGCAACGAGACCTGGGTCATGGGCAACGCCGTCGCCAGCCAGAGCGCGGACGGCCAGGTCAGCGGCTACATCGGCACCATCACCGACATCACCGACAGCCACCACCAGAGCCTGGCGCTGGAGCGCGCCAAGTCCGAGGCCGAGGCCGCGGCGCGGGCCAAGAGCCTGTTCCTGGCCAACATGAGCCACGAGATCCGCACGCCGCTGAACGCGGTGATCGGCATGACCACGCTGCTGCTGGACACGCCCATGTCCGAAGACCAGCGCGATTTCGCCCGCACCATTCGCTCCAGCGGCGAGACGCTGCTGGAAATCATCAACGACATCCTCGACTACTCCAAGGCCGACGTCGGCAAGCTCGAGATCGAGGACCGGCCCTTCGACCTGCGCCGCTGCGTCGAGGAGTCGCTGGACCTGGTGACCCCGCGCGCGCTGGAAAAAGGCCTGAACCTGGCCTACCTGATCGAAGACGGCACGCCCGAGGCGCTGAGCGGCGACGCCGCGCGCGTGCGCCAGGTGCTGGTGAACCTGCTGTCCAACGCCGTCAAGTTCACGCACCAGGGCGAGGTCTTCGTCTCGGTCGACGGCGAGCCGGCCGCCGACGGCGATTGGCGCATACGCTTCGCCGTCAAGGACACCGGCATCGGCATCGCCGCCGAGCAGCTGCCGCGGCTGTTCCAGTCGTTCACCCAGGTCGACGCATCCACCACGCGCAAGTACGGCGGCACCGGCCTGGGCCTGGCCATCAGCAAGCGCCTGTCCGAGCTGATGGGCGGCGGCGTCGAAGTGCAAAGCGAGCCGGGCCACGGTTCGCTGTTCAGTTTCCATGTGCTGGTGCGTGCGGCGTCCAGCGCGCAGCCGGCCGAGTTCCTGCAGCGCAATGCGCCGGCGCTGGCGGGCAAGCGCATCCTGGTGGTCGACGACAACCTCACCAACCGGCGCATCCTGACCAAGCTGGCGCTGCTGTGGGGCATGCTGCCCTCGACCTTCCCGTCGGCACTCGAGGCGCTGGACCGCGTGCGCCACGGCGAACAGTTCGATCTGGCGGTGCTGGACATGAGCATGCCCGAGATCGACGGCATGGACCTGGCCAACGAGATCCGGCGCCAGCGCGGGCCCGAGCAGCTGCCCATCGTCATGCTCACGTCGCTGGGCCAGCGCCAGACCATGCTGGCCGGGCAGGCGCTCAACCTGGCGGCCTGCCTGTCCAAGCCGATCAAGGCCAGCCAGCTGTTCAGCACGCTGGTGGCGGTGCTCGACGGCAGCCTGATCAAGGCCCCGGCGCCCGAGCAGCCGCAGCCGCGCGCCACGCGCAAGAGCCTGCGCGTGCTGGTGGCCGAGGACAACCCCATCAACCAGCGCGTGGCGCTGCGCCTGCTGCAGCACCTGGGCTACGAGCCCGACCTGGCCGGCGATGGCCGCCAAGCGCTCGAGGCGGTGGCGCGCAAGACCTACGACGTGGTGCTGATGGACATCCAGATGCCCGAGCTCGACGGCCTGCAGGCGGCCAGCGAGATCGTGCGCCAGCGCGGCCCGCACGGCCTGCCGCGCATCATCGCCATGACCGCCAACGCCATGCCCGGCGACCGCGAGATGTACATCGCCGCGGGCATGGACGGCTACCTGCCCAAGCCCATCGAGCTGGGCGACCTCTCGGCCGTGCTCGAGCAGGCCGGCACCATGCTGCGCGACCGCAACGTGGCCGTGAACGACGGCGTGATCGATCCCAGCCGGCTGGAACACCTGCGCGCCATGCAGGACGACAGCCAGCCCAGCCTGGTGCGCGAACTGATCGACCTGTTCCTGGTTGATTCGCCCGGCCACGTGCACCGGCTGGAAGAAGCCCATGCCGCGGGCGACGCCGCGGCCCTGCGCGCGCTGGCGCACCGCTTTCTGTCGGCCACGCAGAACATCGGCGCCACGCGCCTGTCGCGCCTGTGCGCCGAGCTCGAGCGCCTGGCCAAGGGCGGCCAGCTCGGTTCAGCCTCGGCGCTGCTGGCCGACCTGGCGATCGAGCGCGACCGCGTGCACGCCGCGCTGCTGTCGGCGCGCATCCGCTACTGATGATGACCACCCTGCCCACCCTGCGCGTGCAGCGGCGCCAGTGGCTGGCGCTGGCCGCCGGCCTGTGCCTGATGCCATTGGCCAGCGCGCGCCACGAGCGCCGCGTGCTCTTCGGCTCAACCGCCGACCTGCTGCTGCCCGAGGCCACCCCGGCAAGCCTGGCCGACGACATCTGGCGCGGCCTGCAGGCCATGAACGAGCGCTGGAACGCCTGGAAACCG
Organism: Rubrivivax sp.; assembly: GCA_022842305.1. Classification (GTDB taxonomy): domain Bacteria; phylum Pseudomonadota; class Gammaproteobacteria; order Burkholderiales; family Burkholderiaceae_C; genus Rubrivivax. Next base: position 3,180 of record JALHPY010000017.1, on the reverse strand, counting down.
GGCGATGTGCACCTGCTGAACCAGGCCTTTGCCGCCGGCCGCCCGGCGCGCGCAACGCCCGCCCTGCGCTCGCTGATCCAGGGCGCAGCGGCAATGGAGCGCCTGTCGCAGGGCCACTTCAACCCCGGCATCGGCGGGCTGGTGGGGCAGTGGGGCTTCCATGACGACGTGATGCGGCCCGGCCCGCGCCCGGCCGCGGCCGAGATTGCGGCCTGGTTGACGGCGCCGCCCAGCCTGGCGCAGATCGAATGGCGCGGGCTGGAGCTGCGCAGCCGCAACCCGCTGCTGCGCCTGGATTTCGGCGGCTACGCCAAGGGCGTGGCACTCGACTGGGCGCTGGACCGGCTGCAGCGCGGCGGCGTGCACGACGCGCTGCTCAACCTGGGGGGCAACCTGGCGGCCATGGGGCGGCCGGGGCAGCGGCCCTGGCGCGTGGGCGTGCGTGACCCGCAGGGGCCGGGCCTGGCCGCCACGCTGCTGACGCAGGGACGCGAGGCCGTGGTCACCTCGGGCAGTTACGAGCGCTTCCGCGTGCTCGACGGTCAACGCTGCTGCCACATCCTCGACCCGCGCAGCGGCCGCCCGGCGCCGGGGCTGGTGAGCGTGACCGTGGTCCACCCCTCGGCCGCGCTGGCCGACGCCGCCGCCACCGCCTTGCTGGTGGCCGGCCCCGAAGCTTGGCGCCCGCTGGCGCAGGCGATGGGCGTGGACGCGGTGCTGGTGATCGACCAGCAGGGCCGGCGGCAGCACACGGCGGCGCTGGAAGGGCGTTTGGACCCCCCTGTTTAAGGGGGGTGTGCACGACATCACGGCGCCTGCCTGCACGCGCGTCGGTCGGCTGATACCTTTGATTCCACCCCCGATACAGGGGGCATGGACGCTCGCAAAACCCTCATCGTCGCCGCCCTCATCCTGCAGCCCGTGGCCGCGTTGGCCTCGGCGCACTGGCTCTGCGGGCTGTCCGAAGAACTGACGCAGCTGATCTGCGTGGCCGATGCCGAGGTCGACGTGGTCGACGAGGCGCCCCCGGCCCAGACGGTCAACGTGAAGGGCACGCAGTTCCCGCTGGACAAGGCACGCCGCTGGACGGTGGACTTCTGGGCGCCGGCCTCCGACATGGACCGGCTGCGTCAACTGGCCAACGCCACGCTCTGCTACGGCACGCCCAACTGCAGCGTCAACGTCTCGGCGCCGGCCCTGGAACTGGCCTTGGCCGTGGTCAGCCCGGAGCGCAAGGCACGACGCAGGCGCTGAGCCTCAATCGGTGCCTTCGTCCCCAGCCTCGGCTTCGCGGGCCTGCCGCGCGCGCCCGGCCAGGCGCTGCGAGATCTCGGCCATGTCGGCCAGCACGTCCTCGGTGCTGGAGGTCGGCGCGAAGTCCAGCGCCGGCAGCGGCAGCGTGCTCATGTAGGCGGCGCGACTGAAGCTGTCGCTGACGCGCTGGTTCAGCGCCAGCGACACCGATCCCCCCACCAGCGCCAGGCTGGCCAGCGCGACGCTCACGGCGCGGCGGTGCTGCGGCAGCAGGTGGGCCAGGTGGGCGCGCACCAGCAACAGCAGCAGCAGCGCCAGCGCCGGCGGCACCAGCCGCCACAGCCAGGGCCAGCCCAGGCTGGCGGCCAGCGGTGGCAGCAGGGCCTCGACCAGCTCGATGGCCAGCAGCCAGGGCAGGGCCACGCGCAGGTGGCCGGCGAAGTCGAAGCGATGCTGGAACAGCTTGGACAGCAGGGCCCACAGGCCGCACCAGCCGGCCAGCGCCAACGGCACGCCCACCAGCGGCGGCAGCCAGGCCGTGGCATCGACGCCGGGGTCCAGCACCAGGCCGTGGCCCAGCAAGGCCACGCCCAGCACCGCAGCGGCGATGACTGCCAGGCGGCGGTCGAAGCCCGGCAGCATCACCGGCAGCGGGCGTTCGGCGGCCAGGTTCTCGCCCGGCAGGCGCAGGCGCAGGCGGCAGCCACCCAGTTGCAGCAGCGCACCGCCAAAGGGCAGCGCGGCGGCCTCGCCGCGGTGCAGGCGTCGGCCCTGCCAGGCCACGCCGTTGACGCTGTCGCCCACCTGCAGCCGCAGGGCGCCTTGCTCGTCCAGGCCTAGCGTGGCGTGGGCGGCAGCGACGAAGGGGTCGTCGAGCACCAGGTCGTTGTCGAGCGCGCGGCCGATGCTGAAGGGCCACTGCGTCACGTCCACGGCGCGCACACAGCGGCCGTCGCGGTCGAGCAGCTCGATCAGCGCGAGGCGTTCGGTGGCGCGATCCATGCGAAGCCGTCCAGGTAATGGCGCGTCAGGCGCTGCGCGCTGGCCAGGCTCACGCCCAGCGCGTCCAGCCGGCCCTGCACGCCGCCGGTGGTGGCGTCCAGCGTGGCCACTAGCACGGTCAGGTCGAGCAGGCCTTCGAGCTTCTTGTAGGCGCGCAGGCAGACCACGGCGCGCAGCGGCAGGCCGGTGGCGGCGAGCAGGCGCCGCTCGGTGCAGCGCGGCGCGGTGCGCAGGCGGTCGTCCCGGCCGACGAATTCGTTGCGGAAGCTGCTGCTGTAGCGCTCGGCAAAGCGCAGCATGCCGATGCCGGTGCCGTCGTAGGCCTCGTGGCGCACGGTCAGGAAGCCGGTGAGCAGCGCGCCGCTGACGAAGATGCGGCTGTCCATCTCGCAGTCGGAGCGCTCGAACTGCAGCCCGCGCGACGCCTGCGGCGAGCCGCGGCCCCAGCAGCGCATGAAGCTCTCCTGCGGCACGGGAATGGCGTAGCGCGCGTGGCCGGCGCCGCGCCAGGGCAGGGCGGTGAAGCGCTGCGTCAGCAGGGCCTCGTGCGCCAGCAACTGGCGCGTGATCTCGGGCCAGGACGGCGTCAGCAGCGGCTTGGCGCCACGGCCGCGGGCGATGAGCGCGCGCACCGGTTCGGCCGGCACCAGAAAGCTGACCTGTTCGCCGTCGCGCCGCGCGGCCACGTTCACGCCCACCAGCCGGCCCTGCTCGTCCAGCGCCGGGCCGCCGCTCATGCCGGCGCTGAGCGACCCGCCGAAGAACAGCGTGGGCAGGAAGCTGCGCTCCACCGGGCCGTTGAAGCTGCCCTCGGCCACGGCAAAGCCCACGTCCAGCGGGTTGCCCAGCGCGTAGATGCGTGCGCCGCGCGCCAGCGCCTCGGCCTCGGGCCGCAGCGCCACCGCGCCGCGGCCGGCCAGCGGC
>JALHPY010000016.1 GCA_022842305.1 Rubrivivax sp. | reverse complement strand
CGCCCGCCCCGGCGCCCGTGCCTGCACCGGCCCCGGCGCCTGCCGCGGTGCCCGCGGCCGGTTCGGGCTTCTTCGGCTGGGTCAAGCGCTTGCTGGTGGGTGAGCCCGCCCCGGCGCCCGTGGCCACCCCGGTGGTGACCGCCCCTGCGCCCGCACCCGAAGTGGCCCCGGCCGCTGGTGACAAGCGCGAAGGCCGGCGTGGCGAACGCAGTGAACGCGGTGGTGAGCGCGGCGAACGCGGCGGCCGTGGTGGCCGTGGCGGCCGCGACCGCGATGGCCGCAGTGCTGAAGGACGCGGCGAAGGCCGTGGCGAAGCGCGTGGTGACAACCGTGGCAGTGAAGGCCGCGGCGGTGAGAGCCGAGGCGGCGAGAACCGCGGCGAAGGCCGCGACAACCGCGGCCGTGGTCCGCGTCCCGACGCGACGACCAGTGACGCGACGGCCGCCGCCCCGCGTGAGGACCGTCCTCCGCGTGAGGACCGCCCGCCGCGCGACGACAGCCGCCGCGGCCCGCGCCCCGAGCGCACGCCGCGCCCCGAAGAGGGCGCCGAGCAGCAACAGCCGGCGCAGCAGGCCTTTGTCGACAGCGCCCAGGGCGGCGATGCCCCTGCGGCCGAAGGCGAAGCGCGCGACGGCCGCCGCCGCCGCCGGCGCGGTGGTCGCGACCGCGGTGAAGGCCGCAGCGAAGAAGGCCAGCCGCTGCAAGGCGCTGTCGAAGGCGAGGTCGATGCCACCGCACCAGCCCTGCCGATCGATGGCGTGACCGAGCCCCAGGCCGCACCGGCCGAAGGTGGCGAACGCGAACGCGGCCGTCGTGGCCGTGGCCGCGGGCGTGACCGCGAGCGCGACGGTGTGCGTGAAGGTGGCGAGGGCGGTGACGCCCGCGAGGCCTTCGAGCGCGCGCCTGTCGCGCTGCAGGAAGAGGCCTTCCAGCCCGTCTCCGTGACCGTGGCGCCGCCAATCCAGCCGATGGTGGTCCAGGCCGCAGCACCTGCGCCGCTGCCCCTGCCCGTGATGCGCGCCGCACCGGCCGCACCGGTGGCCGCACCCGCCCCGGTGCGCATCGAGCCCTATGCCCTGCCCACCACCGAACTGGATGCGCTGGCCGCATCGGCCGGGCTGGAGTGGGTGCAGTCCGACACCGAGAAGATCAGCGCCGTGCGCGCGGCCATGGCCGCCGAGGCGCCGCAGATCCGCGTGCCGCGTGAACCGCGCCGCACGGTGCTGGTCGACGAAGGCCCGCTGGTGCTGGTGGAGACGCGCAAGGACTTGTCGCAGCTCAAGCTGCCTTTCGAGTCGGCCGCCCGCTGACGCTCTGCCAGAGCTGATGCAAAGAGGCCCCGCTCGCGGGGCCTCATCTCATTCAGGGCAGGCGTTCCAGCGCGTGCTGGTACACCGGGTCGTGCATCAAGTCGTCCCAGCCCAGTGGCGGGGTCTGCGGCAGCAGCGCCAGGCGGCGCTGTTCGCTGTCCGGGTCGGGCTGCCAGTGGCCCAGGGCTTCGGCCTGTTCCAGGCCGGCCAGCAACTCGTCCACCGCGGCGCCGCCGTCCAGTGACTGGTTGCACAGCAGCACCATGTCGCAGCCGGCGTTCAGCGCCACCGTGGCCGCCTCGGGGTAGCTGAGCATGCCGCCGCCGGCGCCCAGGTGGCGCGCGCCTTCCATGCTCAGGTCGTCGCTGAACACCGCGCCGGTGAAGCCCAGCCGGCCGCGCAGGATCTCCTTGAGCCAGCGCTCGGAAAAGCCGGCCGGGTGGCCGTCGACCTTGGGATAGATCACATGCGCCGGCATCACCGCGGTGAGGCTGGTGCTGAGCCACTCGTAGGGCCGGGCGTCGTCGGCCAGGATGGCTTTCAGGCTGCGCCGGTCCACCGGCACGGCCACATGGCTGTCGGCCTTGACGAAGCCGTGGCCGGGGAAATGCTTGCCGCAGTTGCCCATGCCGGCGCGCAAAAGGCCGTGCATCAGGCTCTTGGCCAGCAGCGCGGCCACGCGCGCGTCGCGGTGGAAGGCGCGGTCGCCGATGACGCTGCTGCCGCCGTGGTCCAGGTCCAGCACCGGGGTGAAGCTCAGGTCCACGCCGCAGGCGCGCAGCTCGGACGCCAGCACGTGGCCGGCCGCAGTGGCGGCGTCGGTGGCGGTCAGGGCGTCACGCATCCACAGCTCACCCAGGGCGCGCATGGCCGGCAGGGTGGTGAAGCCGTCGCTGCGAAAGCGCTGCACGCGGCCGCCCTCATGGTCCACGCAGATCAGCACGTCGGGCCGCTCGTCCTTGATGGCCGCGGTGAGCTCGGTCAGCTGCAGCCGGCTTTGCCAGTTGCGCGCGAACAGGATCAGCCCGCCGGTGAGCGGGTGGCGCAGGCGCTTACGGTCGGCCGGGGTGAGGGTGGTGCCGGCGATGTCGAGCACCACGGGGGCATGGTCGGTCATGTGCTTATGTTCCGGTGCGAGACGACGACGAAGGAGGCGGCGTAGTCGCTCTCGTCGGTGACGGTGACATGGGCCTGCAGGCCGCGCGCGTCGAACCATTCGGCCAGCGCGCCGTTCAGGCGGATGAAGGGCTTGCCGCTGGGCTCGTTCAGGATCTCGCAGGCGCGCCAGCTCATGGGGTGGCGTATGCCCATGCCTATGGCCTTGGAGAAGGCCTCTTTCGCCGAGAAGCGCGTGGCCAGGAAGCGCAGGCCGCGTGCCGGTGTGCGCTCACTGCGTGCCTGGAACACCTGCAGTTCGGCCGGGCCCAGCACGCGCTCGGCAAAGCGCTGACCGCGGCGCTCGAACGTGGCCTGGATGCGGCGCACGTCGCACAGGTCGGTGCCGATTCCGTAGATCATGGCTGCGGCTGCCCGGCGCGGACGCAGCGCTGGTAGGCGCGCACGGTCTCGGTCAGACCCAGTTCCAGCGCGTCGGCGACCAGCGCGTGGCCGATGGAGACCTCCAGCACGCCGGGCACGGCGCGCAGGAAATCGGCCAGGTTGTCGCGGTTCAGGTCGTGCCCGGCGTTGACGCCCAGGCCGGCGGCCTGCGCCGCTGCGGCGGCCGCGGCAAAGCGCTCCAGTTGCGCCGCCTGGCCGGGCTGGCCGTGCGCGGCGGCGTAGGGCTCGGTGTACAGCTCCACGCGCTGGGCGCCCAGGGCGCGGGCCAGCGGCATGGCCTCTGGCTGCGGGTCCATGAACAGGCTCACGCGCACGCCCAGGGCCCGGCATTCGTCCAGCAGCGGGCGCAGGCGTTCGCCGTCGGCGACCAGGTCCCAGCCGTGGTCGCTGGTGAACTGGCCTTCGCTGTCGGGCACGAAGGTGCACTGCTGCGGCCGCAGTTCGCGCACGAAGCCCATCAGGTTGTGGAAGGGGTTGCCCTCGATGTTGTATTCGGCCTGCGGCCACTGGCGCAGCAACGCGGCCAGCTCGTGCACGTCGGCGGCGCGGATGTGGCGCTCGTCGGGCCGCGGGTGCACGGTGATGCCGTCGGCGCCCGCTTCCAGGCACAGCGTGGCGGCGCGCATCACGCTGGGGATGCCCAGGTGGCGCGTGTTGCGCAGCAGCGCCACCTTGTTGACGTTGACCGACAGCGCGGTGGGGCCGGCGTGGCGTGCGGCGGTGGATGCTTGGGCGACGAGGGGGTTCATCGGGGAGTGGCTTGGGCCAGGCGCTGCACGCCGCGCCAGACCTGGCGCGTGCGCAGTTTGTCGTGGCCCAGATGGTAGTGCAGCAGTTCGCGCAGCGGCCCGCGCAGCGCGCCGGCCACCGGGCCGCAGGCCTGGCGCAGCGCCTCGGTGCTGCCGTGTGCCAGCGCGGCCTCCAGCGCCACCCAGTCGGCGCCGCTCAGGCCGGCGGCAGCGGCGCTGAGGCCGGCCTCGGGGTGCAGCGCGTAGGCGGCATCTGCGCGCAGCGGCGCCGCGGTCTGCGTGTCCAGGCTCAGCTCGGGCAGCCAGCCCAGTTCGCGCAGCAGCAGCAGCTCGAAGGCGCGCAGCACCGCCGGCTCTTCGCCGCTTTCGGCGCGCTGCGCCAGCGCCGCCAGGGTGTCGGCATAAGCGTCGAAGAGCACGGGGTGCGGGTCCTGCCGTGGCAGCAACTTGAGCAGCAGTTCGTTGAGGTAGAAGCCCGGAAACATCGCGGCCGCGCCCAGCAGCGGCCGTCCGCCGGCCCATTCGGCGCCACGCAGGGTGTGCACCTCGCCCTGCTCGTCGGCCGGTGTGCGGCCCAGCAGCGCGTGCAGCGGCTGGAAGGGCAGCAGCACCGCGCGGAAGTTGGAAGTCGGCCGCTTGGCACCCTTGGCTGCGACCACCACGCGGCCACGTTCGCGCGTGAACAGCTCGACGATCAGGCTGGATTCGCTCCAGTCGTGCTGATGCAGCACATAGGCCAGCAGCGCGGTGCCAGCCCTACTCGTAGCCATAGCTGCGCAGGTGGGCCTCGTCGTCGGCCCAGCCCGAGCGCACCTTGACCCACAGCTCGAGGAAGACCTTGGCGTCCCACAGCCGCTCGAGCTCCTGCCGCGCCTCGCTGCCGATGCGCTTGAGGCGTTCGCCGCCGTCGCCGATGACCATGCCCTTGTGCGCGTCGCGCTCGACCACGATGCTGGCGGCGATGCGGCGCAGGTTGCCTTCTTCCTCGAACTTGTCGATGACCACGGTGCAGCTGTAGGGCAGCTCGTCACCGGTCAGGCGGAACAGCTTCTCGCGGATCAGTTCGCTGGCCAGGAAGCGGTCGCTGCGGTCGGTGAGCGCGTCTTCCTCGTACAGCCAGGGCTGCTGCGGCAGGTAGGGCTCGACGATGCCCAGCAGGCGCTGCACGTCGGCGTCGCGCGTGGCCGACATGGGCACGTACTCGGCGAAGGCGTGGCGCTGCTGCATCTGCTGCAGCCAGGGCAGCACGTCCTGGCGGCGCTGCAGGGTGTCGAGCTTGTTGGCCACCAGCAGCGCCGGCTTGTCCTTGATGGCCTCGGACTGCAGCAACGCCAGCACCTTGGCGTCGGGTGCGCCGAAGCGGCCGGCCTCGACCACGAACAGCACCGCGTCCACGTCACCCAGCGACGACAGCACGGTGCGGTTGAGCGTGCGGTTGAGCGCCGCCACGTGCTTGTCCTGGAAGCCGGGTGTGTCCACGAAGACGAACTGCGTGTCGCCCAGCGTGCGGATGCCGGTGATGCGGTGGCGCGTGGTCTGGGCCTTGGCCGAGGTGATGCTGATCTTCTGGCCGACCAGCGCGTTCATCAGCGTGCTCTTGCCCACGTTGGGCCGGCCGACGATGGCCACCAGGCCGCAACGCTGCGGCCGCGCGTCGGCGGCGGGGGTGTTGTCGTCGCTCATGTTCAGGCCCGCAGCGGGCCACCGGGGCGGTCGCTGGCCTTGAGCGCATCCAGCATGCGGCGCGCGGCCTCTTGCTCGGCGGCGCGGCGCGAACGGCCTTCGCCGGTTTCGGTGAGGCCCAGCGCTGCCACGGCGCATTCGACCTCGAAGGTCTGCGCGTGCGCCTGGCCGCGCGTGGCGGCGATGCGGTAGGCCGGCACCGCGATGCGGCGCGCCTGCAGCCACTCTTGCAGTTCGGTCTTGGCGTCCTTGGTCCAGCTCTCGGCCTCGGTGGCCTGGATGATCTCGCCAAAGACGCGCTGCACCAGCGCCAGCGCCGGCTGCCAGCCGCCGTCGAGGTGCACTGCGCCGATGATGGCTTCCAGCGCGTCGGCCAGGATGGACGGCCGCTGCGCGCCGCCGCCGCGGGCTTCGCCCTCGGACAGGCGCAGCACCTCGGGCAGGCCCAGCACCAGCGCGGCACGGTGCAGGCTGTCCTCGCGCACCAGGTGGGCGCGCACGCGCGTCAGGTCGCCTTCGTCGCTGCCCGAGAAGCGCTGGTACAGCAGATCCGACACCGCCAGGCTGAGCACCGCATCGCCCAGGAATTCGAGACGCTCGTTGTGCTCGGCGCCCCAGCTTCGGTGGGTCAGCGCGCGCTGCAGCAGCGCCGGCTGCGCGAAGCGGTGGCCCAGGCGCTGCTGCAGGGCGTCGAGGCGCTTGTCCATCGCGGCTACTTGGACCGCCCTTCGTACTTGATGAGCAGGAACACGGGGCCGTAGATCGGGATTTCCTTGTTGTAGGCAAAGCCGATGACGACGCGGTCGTTCTCTTTGGTGATCTCGAGATCCTTGCCGGAGATGGCGGTGATCGAGTACTCGATTTCCTTCTGCTTCTCGAACTGCGAGCGCGCCTCGGCCACGGTGGGCGGCTGGGCGGCGGCGATCTTCTCGATCGTGCGCTGGATGGTGACGTATTCGTTGATCGTGGGCAGCGTGCGCATCAGCAAGTAGGCGGTGAACACGGCCATGAAGGCCCAGAACAGCAGGCCGAAGAGCGTGATGCCGCGCTGACTGCGGGGCGCGGGTCGCGGTTGCCTGGCCATAGTTGTGCGTTTCATGGACGTCGGGGTTGCTGAGGCCGGGTTCTGGTCAGTGGAAGGGTCCGATGCGCCCGGGATTGCTGAAGTTCATCCACACGAGGAAGGCGCGGCCGACGATATTCTCGTCCGGCACGAAGCCCCAGAAGCGCGAGTCCTGCGAATTGTCGCGGTTGTCACCCATCATGAAGTAATGGCCGGGCGGCACCTTGCAGACCATGCCCTCGGGCGAGTAACGGCAGTTCTCGGCCATGGGGAAGCGCTTGGGATCGGGCCCGTAGTAGGCGCTGCGCTGCGGGTCGACACGCATCTTGTGCTGTGCATCGCCCAGCTTCTCGAGGAACATGGGGCTGTAGCTCAGGCTGTCGTCGTCGTAGTGCTCGCCCTGGGCTTCGGTGGGCACCGGCTGGCCGTTGATGCTGAGCTTCTGGTTGAGGTAGGCCACTTCGTCGCCGGGCAGGCCGACCACGCGCTTGATGTAGTCCAGCCGCTTGTCCACCGGGTAGCGGAAGACCATCACGTCGCCGCGCTTGACCGGGTTGTTGTCGATGATCTTCTTGTTGATCACCGGCAGGCGCACACCGTAGTGGAACTTGTTGACCAGGATGAGGTCGCCCACCAGCAGCGTGGGCACCATCGAGCCCGAGGGGATCTTGAAGGGCTCGAACAGGAACGAGCGCAGGATGAAGACCACCAGGATCACCGGGAACAAGCCGGCCGTCCAGTCCAGCCACCAGGGCTGCATCAGCAACCGCTCGCGCGCCTGGGCGACGTCGCCGTCGACCTTCTCGATGCCCATCCTGGCCAGTTCGGCGCGGCGTGCGGCGTCATTGCGCTCGAGCTGCGTGGCGGCCTCTTGCCGCGCGGGCCGGAAGCGGTAGCGCTCGGCCAGCCAGAAGAAGCTGGTGACCACGGTCAGCATGAACAGCAGCAGCGAGAAGTTGCCGGTCCAGTAGTTCAGGAACCAGCCGCCCAGGTAGACGGCCAGGGCGCCGTACAGCGCTGCGGTAAGGGTGCTCATTGCGGGGTTCAATCGTCCACCTGGAGAATGGCCAGGAATGCTTCCTGGGGCACCTCGACGGCGCCGATCTGTTTCATGCGCTTCTTGCCCGCCTTCTGCTTCTCGAGCAGCTTCTTCTTGCGGGTGATGTCGCCTCCGTAGCATTTTGCCAGCACGTTCTTGCGCAGCGCCTTGATGTCTTCGCGCGCGATGATGTTGGCGCCGATCGAGGCCTGGATGGCCACGTCGTACATCTGCCGCGGGATCTGCTGGCGCATCTTGGCGGCCACGGCGCGGCCGCGGTACACGCTCTGCGCCTTGTGCACGATGATGCTCAGCGCGTCGACGCGGTCGCCGTTGATCAGCAGGTCGACCTTCACCACGTCGGCGGCGCGGAACTCCTTGAACTCGTAGTCCATGCTGGCGTAGCCGCGCGACACGCTCTTCAACTTGTCGAAGAAGTCCAGCACGATCTCGGCCAGCGGCAGCTCGTAGGTCAGGTGCACCTGACGGCCGTGGTAGCTCATGTTGAGCTGCACGCCGCGCTTCTGGTTGGCCAGCGTCATCACCGGGCCCACGCTGTCCTGCGGCATGTACAGGTGCACCGTGACGATGGGCTCGCGGATCTCCTTGATGCGGCCCAGGTCGGGCATCTTGCTGGGGTTCTCGACCAGCAGCACGGTGCCGTCGTTCAGCTCGACCTCATACACCACGCTGGGCGCGGTGGTGATCAGGTCCTGGTCGAACTCGCGCTCCAGCCGCTCCTGCACGATCTCCATGTGCAGCAGGCCGAGAAAGCCGCAGCGGAAGCCGAAGCCCAGCGCCTGGCTCACCTCGGGCTCGTAGCGCAGGCTGCTGTCGTTGAGCTTGAGCTTCTCGAGCGCGTCGCGCAGCTGGTCGTATTCGCTGGCCTCGGTGGGGTACAGGCCGGCAAACACCTGCGGCTGGATCTCCTTGAAGCCGGGCAGGGCCTCGGTGGCCGGGCCGGCGTTGTTGGGCAGTTTCTTGTCCAGCGTGAGCGTGTCGCCCACCTTGGCCGCCTGCAGCTCCTTGATGCCGCAGATGATGAAGCCCACCTCGCCCGCCTTGAGCGTGTCGCGCGGCACGCTCTTGGGCGTGAACACGCCCATCTGCTCGATGCCGTAGACGGTGTTGGTGGCCATCATGCGGATGCGCTCGCCCTTGGACAGCGAACCGTCGACCACGCGCACCAGCATCACCACGCCCACGTAATTGTCGAACCAGCTGTCGATGATCATGGCCCGCGGCGGCCCGATGGGGTTGCCGCGTGGCGGCGGCATGCGCGTGATCACCGCCTCGATGATCTCGTCCAGGCCCATGCCGGTCTTGGCCGAGCAGGGAATGGCGTGCTCGGCATCGATGCCGATGACGTCCTCGATCTCGCTCTTGGCGTTCTCGGGGTCGGCCTGCGGCAGGTCCATCTTGTTGAGCACCGGCACGACCTCGACGCCCAGTTCCAGCGCGGTGTAGCAGTTGGCCACGGTCTGCGCCTCGACGCCCTGCGACGCGTCCACCACCAGCAGCGCGCCTTCGCAGGCCGACAGTGAGCGGCTCACCTCGTAGCTGAAGTCCACGTGGCCGGGCGTGTCGATGAGGTTGAGCTGGTAGGTCTGGCCGTCACGCGCGGTGTAGGTCAGGGCCGCGGTTTGCGCCTTGATGGTGATGCCGCGCTCGCGTTCGATGTCCATCGAGTCGAGCACCTGCTCTTCCATCTCGCGGTCGCTCAGGCCGCCGCAGCGCTGGATGATGCGATCGGCCAGCGTGCTCTTGCCGTGGTCGATGTGGGCAATGATGGAGAAGTTGCGGATGTGGTTCATGCGATCACGGAAGGGCGTGCTGCAGCGGCCGGAGCGCTGCCTCGAGCGCTCTCACACCGCGTTGCGGTGCGAAGGACTGATGGGCCGGGCGGGCACCAAAAAAAAGGCGCGTCCAAAAGGGTGACGCGCCTTCCAACAGAACGTTTGGCAACTGCTTGTTGGGAGCCCATTGTAGCCAAAAGCATCGGGCGGGAAGCCGCGTCATTGCTGGATTTCCGGCCGTTGCAGCAATCTGACAGGCCTAAGTTGTCAACAGATTATCAACAGGCTCTGGCGGGTGTTGCGTGCATGCCATGGCCGGCCGTAAAACATGGCTCAAGAGGGTCAATCAGGCCATGCACGCGCCGATTCTAGACGCCATGGCGGCTAATCGACCGGCGTGCAGGATTGAAGCTGGCGATCACTAACTTGCCAAGGCCGCCGATCTTGTTGCAATGCAACAAAATCGGCGGCCCGCGATTCCACGGTGTGGAAAGACCCGGCGGCGCAGTCAACTAGCGCGCCGGGTCGGCCCCGGCCTACTTGCCGGGCTTGATGACGAAGTAGTTGGTCCACTCGCCGCGCCGCACCAGCACGCTCACCGACTTGGCCTTCTCGACCTTGGCGGTGGCCGCGGCGAACTGCTTGCTGTCCACCACGTCGGCGTTTTCCAGCGACAGGATGACGTCGCCTTCGCGCAGCCCGGCGCGCGCTGCCGCACCCTCGACCGCGTCGACGCGCACGCCGCCACGCACGCGCAGCTCTTTCTTCTGCGCCTCGGTCAGGTCGGACACGGTCAGGCCCAGCACGCTCTTGGCTGTGGCCGTGGGCGGCGGCGTGCCCGGCTCGGCAGCGGCGCGGCGCGTCGGTCGGTCGGCCTCGAATTCGGCCACGTTGACGCTCAGGTCCTTGCTGCTGCCGCGGCGGAAGACCTGCAGCGTGGCCTTGGCGCCGGGCTTGATGCCGCCGATGATGCGCGGCAGGTCGCCCGACTTCTCGACCGCCTTGCCGTCGACCTTGACGATGATGTCGCCGGCCTCGACGCCCGCCTTGTCGGCCGGGCCGTCCTTCTCGACACCGTTGACCAGCGCGCCGCGCGGCTGGCCCAGGCCTATCGATTCGGCCACTTCCTTGCTGACGGGGCCGATCTGCACACCGATGCGGCCGCGGATGACGCGGCCGTTGGCGCGCAGTTGCTCGGACACGCGCTGCGCCTCGTCGATGGGGATGGCGAAGCTGATGCCCATGAAGCCGCCCGAGCGGCTGTAGATCTGCGAGTTGATGCCCACGACCTCGCCGCGCAGGTTGAGCAGCGGGCCGCCCGAATTGCCCGGGTTGATGGCCACGTCGGTCTGGATCAGCGGCAAAAAGTCGCCGGTGTCGCGCTGCTTGGCGCTGACGATGCCCGCGGTGACGGTGTTGTCCAGGCCGAAGGGCGAGCCGATGGCCATGACCCATTCGCCCACCTTCAGGCGGTTGACGTCGCCGATGCGCACGAAGGGCAGGCCGCTGGCGTCGACCTTGACAACGGCCACGTCCGAGCGCTTGTCGGCGCCAATGATGCGCGCCTTGAGCTCGCGCTTGTCGGTGAGCGTGACGATGACTTCATCGGCGCCGTCGACCACGTGCGCGTTGGTCATGATGAAACCGTCGGCGCTGAGGATGAAGCCCGAGCCCACGCCGCGCTGCTGTGGCTCGTCGTCGTTGTTGCGCGGGCCGCCGCGGCGCGGGTCGGGCCGGCCGGGCATGGGGATGCCGAAGCGGCGGAAGAATTCTTCGATGCTGGGGTCGACCTCGGAGCCGCCATGGCCCGGGGGCATGGCCGCGGTCGAGCGCTTCTCGGTGGTGCGGATGTTGACCACCGAAGGCCCGACGCGTTCGACCAGTTCGGTGAAGTCGGGCAGTTGCACGGTCTGTGCATGCCCCGGCAGCGACAGCAGCGCGGTGGCCGCCAGCAACAGGCCTGCCAGCATCAGCGCGGTGCGGCGGGCCCAGGGGCGGTACGAGGGCAAGGCAGTAGATTTCATCGGGTGGGCTCGTTCGAGGCGGAGGCGTTATGGAAAAGGACCGGACTCAGGGGCGCCGCCGCTCGATGGCGTCGGCAAACAGTTTGAGGGTGGCCGGCGGCACGTCGCCGACGGCGGTGAACCAGTGCTCGCCGCGGCGCGCGGCGATGGTGGCGGTGGCGCCCTGCTGCGCCTGCGATTCGCCCCGGTGCTGCTGCGGACGGTAAGGTTCGATGAACAGCGATACATGCGTCAAGCCGTCGGTGAACACGGCCTGCAGCACCGATTCGTCCTCGCTGGCGTGGGCCATGCCGCGGCGCACGCAGCCCGAGAGCTGGAAGCCCGCCACGGGCCGCGCCACAGCCCAGCCTTCCGCGTCCAGCGAGGTGCGCTCCAGCTGCGGCCGCAACAGACGGTAGCCCTCGAGCTTGCGCGCCACCCCCAGCACCAGTTCGGGCTGCGGCCGCACGCCGATCTCGACCTCGGAATAGGCCGTGGACTCGAGCACCGGGCGCGGCGCGCCCTGGCCCAGCACGTCTGCGCGCAGCATCAGCCCGGTGGTCTGGTCGGCCCACAGGCGCTGGGCGTAGCGCAGGCCGTCGCGCGGTTCGAGCAGCAGCACCGCGGCCTGGCGGCCGGCGATGCGCGCCTGGCCTTCGCGCCGCAGTTCGTATTGCTCCAGCGCCAGCGGATCCACCGCCTGCGGCGTGGTCGTCCAGGCGGCCAGGGTTTCGCGCTTTTCGAGCACGGTCACGCGCGACTGCGGCCAGATGGTCTGCACCATGTCGTTGTGGCGGATCACGTTCTGCTGGCGCCCGTCCAGCGATTCCAGGCGCTCGTAGGTCTGGTCACCCAGCCAGAAGTGCCAGACGCGCGAACTCGACAGGTGGCTGCCGTTGATGAAGACCATCGTGCCCTGGTAGTTGGCGCGCGTGGCGGCGGCCTGCATGCGCGCCAGCCAGGCGCGCGCTTCCGAGGCCGACTGCGTGGCGGGCTGCTGCGCAGTTGCTGCCGCCCCGCCCGATTGCGCCAGCGCGGCAGGCCCGAGACAAGCCGCGCAGGCGGCGCAGATCAGCCCCGCCAGCCCGCGAAGAACGGGCCGCGCCCTCACCGCTCGGCGACGGGGTTGCCGACGGGCTCCACGCGGCGCAGTGCGCCGCCGGGCGCCGCCACCGCCATGCCGCCCCGTGCCGACTGGTGCGCGCGCAGGAACTCGTCCAGGCGCGGGTCGCGGATGACCACGGCGCCGGCCGTGCCGGCCAGCGGGCTGGCGCTGTGCGGCGTGCCGTTGCCGACGAGCGTGACGTTCGGGGAGGGCGTGCCGCTCAACGTGCCACGCAGGGACGCCCAACCGGCCTGCGTCTCGCCACCGCCCATGCGCAGTACCACCAGCACACCGGCCACCACCACGAAGCCCGCGGCCGCCGCCATGGGCAGCAGCCAGCGCTGGCGCTGCGGCGCCGGCTTGCGCGTGCCCTGCAACAGCGTGCCGGCCTCGGCCGGCAGCACGATCACGGGTTCTTGCGCCAGGCGTGTGCGCAGGCCTTGCAGGAAGGCGGCGTCACGTGCCGGGCTGCCGGCCAGTTCGTCGCTGCGCAGCACGTCGCCTATCAGGTGGTAGCTGTGCCAGCTGCGCCGCGCCTCGGCGTCGCTGCGCCACAGCGCGCAGGCCTTGTGCACGGCCTCGGCATCGCCGTCGGCCAGTGCCGACAGCCACAAACGATCCTCGCCGGCGGAGACTTCGTCATGCGGCGCGCCGGCTGCGGCCTGTTGACTCGGGGCTTGGGACATCATGGGCGATGGGCGGTCAGTGGAATCCTTGGCAGGGCAGGGCGGGCTTACCAGCGTTCACCGTCGCGCGTGTCGAGCAAGGGCCGCAGGCGCGCGGCGATGGCTTCTCGGGCGCGGAAGATGCGCGAACGCACGGTTCCGATCGGGCAGTTCATCAGTTCGGCAATCTCTTCGTAGCTGAGGCCTTCGATCTCGCGCAGCGTGATGGCCTGTCGAAGGTCTTCCGACAAGGCCTCGATGGCGGCGTTGACGGCGGCCGCGACCTCTTTGCTGGCGAGCAGGGCTTCGGGTGTTTCGCCGTCGGTTAGTTCATTCTCGACACGCGAAGTTTCATCGTTCTCGTCGCCGCCGCCGCCGCGCAGCGCCGACTCCGACACCAGCGGGTCGCGCTTCATGTCCATCAGCGCCTTCTTGGCGGTGTTGACGGCGATGCGGTAAAGCCAAGTGTAGAAGGCGCTCTCGCCGCGGAACTGCGGCAGCGCGCGGTAGGCGCGGATGAAGCTCTCCTGTGCGATGTCCTGCACCAGGTCGACGTCGCGCACCATGCGGCCGATCAGACGCTCGATCCGGCGCTGGTACTTGACCACCAGCATCTCGAAGGCCCGCACGTCGCCGAGCTTGACGCGCTCGACCAGCAGGGCGTCGGCATCCGAGTCAGACATGCGGGGCCGGCAGCGCGGGGGCCGGCCGGCGGGCGTGCAGCGCGGCCCGCAGCAGGGGCCAGACGGGGCCCGACTCGGCCGCGGACTGAGCCGTCCACAGCCAGCGCGCGCCCGCGCCTCGCCAGCGCAACAGCACCCAGCGGTCGAGATCGATCATCACTTGCAGTTCACCGGCCACGTCGTCGCAGAGCCACTGCTGGCCGTCCCAGGCCAGCGTGCGCGACCGGGGCTGCGTGCTGCGCAGCGCCCAGGCGCCGACCGCCAGCGCCGGCAGCACCGCTGGGAACAGGGAAGCCTGGGCATGCGCCATCAACCAGGCGGAAAACACCCCTGCGGCCAGTGCCGGCAACAGCACCTGCACGGCCCGCCAGCCACGCCCGCCCGTGCCGCGCACGCTCACCGGGGGCGCAGGGTGCACGGCTCAGACGCGCCTGAAGATCAGCGTGCCGTTGGTGCCGCCGAAGCCGAAGTTGTTCTTCATGCCGTATTCGATCTTCATCTCGCGCGCCTGGTTGGCGCAGTAGTCCAGGTCGCACTCGGGATCCTGGTCAAAGATGTTGATCGTGGGCGGCGACACCTGGTGGTGGATGGCCAGCACGGTGAACAGCGACTCGATGCCACCGGCGCCGCCCAGCAGGTGGCCGGTCATCGACTTGGTGGAATTGACCACCAGCGACTTGGCGTGGTCGCCGAAGGCCAGCTTGATGGCGTTGGTCTCGTTCACGTCGCCCAGCGGCGTGCTCGTGCCGTGCGCGTTGAGGTACTGCACTGCGGACGGGTCGACGCCGGCGCTGCGCAGTGCCGCCTTCATCGAGCGCTTGGGGCCGTCGACGTTGGGCGCGGTCATGTGGAAGGCGTCGGCGCCCATGCCGAAGCCGGCCAGTTCGGCGTAGATCCTGGCGCCACGCCGCTTGGCGTGCTCGTATTCCTCGAGCACCAGCACGCCCGCGCCTTCACCTAGCACGAAGCCGTCGCGCGCCTTGTCCCAGGGCCGCGACGCGGTCTTGGGGTCGTCGTTGCGCGTGGACAGCGCGCGCGCCGCCGCGAAGCCGCCCAGGCCCAGCGGCGAGACCGTGCTTTCGGCGCCGCCGGCCACCATGACGTCAGCGTCGCCGTACTCGATCAGCCGGCCGGCCTGCCCGATGCAGTGCAGGCCCGTCGTGCAGGCCGTCACCACCGCCAGGTTGGGGCCGGTGAAGCCGTACTTGATCGAGATGTGGCCCGAGATCATGTTGATGATCGAGGCGGGCACGAAGAAGGGCGAAATGCGCCGTGGCCCGCGTGCGCGGTATTCGTCCTGGGTCTGCTCGATCATCGGCAGGCCGCCGATGCCCGAACCGACGATCACGCCGATGCGTTCGGCGCTTTCCTCGTTCAGGGCATCGCCCGTGGGCAGCCCGGCATCCTGCACCGCCTGGATGGCCGCGGCCATGCCGAAATGGATGAAGGCATCCATGTGGCGGGCTTCCTTGCCCGGGATGTAGTCCTCGATGTTGAAGCCCTTGACCTCACCCGCGAAGCGGCAGGAAAAGGCCGCCGCATCGAACTTGGTGATGAGGTCAATGCCGCTGCGCCCGGCGAGCAGGTTGCCCCAGCCCTCGGCCACGGAATTGCCGACCGGGCTGACGAGGCCCAGGCCGGTGACGACGACGCGCCGCCTGGTCATCGCGGGATCAAGCCTTCTGGTTGTTGACCGCGTAATCGATCGCCAACTGCACGGTGGTGATCTTCTCGGCCTCTTCGTCGGGGATCTCGATGCCGAACTCGTCCTCCAGCGCCATCACCAGTTCAACAGTGTCCAGCGAGTCGGCGCCGAGGTCGGCGACGAAGGCCTTCTCGTTCGTGACGTCGGATTCGGGTACGCCGAGTTGTTCGGCAATGATCTTCTTGACTCGCGCTTCGATATCGCTCATGACTCCTCCAGGAGTGGGATCGGAAAAACAGCCCGGGATTCTACCGGCCGGGCGGGCACCGGAAATTGTCGCGCCAGGATGGCGCTCAGCACATGACCATGCCGCCGTTGACGTGCAGCTCGGTGCCGGTGATGTAGCCGGCCTGGGCCGATACCAGGAAGGCTACCGCATGCGCCACCTCCGCGGCCGTGCCCAGGCGGCCCAGCGGGATGCTGGCCAGCATCGCGGTCTTGGCGGCCTCGGGCAGACCCTCGGTCATGTCGGTGGCGATGAAGCCGGGCGCCACGCAGTTGACGGTGATGTTGCGGCCGCCCAGTTCGCGCGCCAGCGAGCGCGTCAAGCCGGCCACGCCGGCCTTGGCCGCGGCGTAGTTGGCCTGGCCGGCGTTGCCGCTGACGCCCACCACCGAGGTGATGTTGACGATGCGCCCGTAGCGCTGGCGCATCATGGGCTTGGTGGCGGCGCGGCAGGCGCGGAACACGGCCTTGAGGTTGGTGTCCAGCACCGCGTCCCAGTCCTCGTCCTTCATGCGCATCGACAGCGTGTCGCGCGTGATGCCGGCGTTGTTGACCAGCACGTGCAGGCCGCCCATCTCTTTGGCGATGCCGTCGATCGTGGCGTCCAGCGCCGCGGCGTCGGTGACGTTGAGCACGATGCCGCGGCAGCCGGCGTGGCCGGCCAGGGCCTCGCCGATGCCGGCGGCGCCGCTTTCAGTGGTGGCGGTGCCGACCACGCGAAAGCCGGCGTCGGCCAGGGCCAGGGCGATGGCGCGGCCGATGCCGCGCGACGCGCCGGTGACCAGCGCGACCTGGGGTGTAGCGGGGGCTTGGCTCATGCCAGCATTTCCTTGGCCTGCTGCAAGCTGGCCGGGTCGAGCACGGTGGCAGAGACGATGCCGGCATCCACGCGCTTGACCAGGCCGGCCAGCACCTTGCCCGGCCCGCACTCGAAGATGTGCGTCAGGCCACGCGCGCGCAGCGCCTGCGTCAGTTCGACCCAGCGCACCGGCCCGAAGGACTGGCGGTAGAGCGCGTCGCGGATGGCATCGGGCTCGGTCTGCACGGCCACGTCGATGTTGTTGACCACGGCGATGCGCGGCGGGGCGATGGCCACGTCCACCAGGCGCTGGCGCAGCACCTCGGCCGCCGGCTTCATCAGCGACGAGTGGAAGGGTGCAGACACAGCCAGCAGCAGTGCGCGCTTGGCGCCCATGGCCTTGAGCTTTTCGCAGGCCAGGTCGACGCCGGCCTTGCTGCCGGCGATAACGGTCTGCTTGGGATCGTTGAAGTTGGCCGGCTCCACCACCTCGCCACTGGCCGCCGCCACGGCGGCGCAGGCTTCGCGCACCGCGGCCGCGTCCAGGCCCAGGATGGCGGCCATGGCGCCGGCGCCCACGGGCACGGCCTGCTGCATGGCCTGCGCGCGCAGGCGCACCAGCGGCAGCGCGTCGGCCAGCGTCAGCGCACCGGCGGCCACCAGGGCGCTGTACTCGCCCAGCGAATGGCCGGCCACGGCCACGGGCTCGGGGCCGCCTTCGGCCAGCCAGGCGCGCCAGCAGGCGATGGCCGCGGTCAGCATCACCGGCTGCGTGTTGGTGGTGAGCTCGAGTGCCTCTTTCGGGCCTTCATGGATGAGGCGGGCGATGTCCTCGCCCAGCGCGGCCGAGGCTTCTGCCAGGGTCTGCGCCACGGCGGGGTGGTCGCCCCAGGCGTCGAGCATGCCGACGGATTGCGAGCCCTGGCCCGGGAAGACGAAAGCGAATGGATGCATGGTTGGGGTGGCGATCAGAAGTCGAGCAGCACGGCGCCCCAGGTGAAACCGCCGCCCACGCCTTCGAGCATGAGGGTGTCACCCTTCTTGACGCGGCCGCTCTTCACCGCCGCGTCCAGCGCCAGCGGCACCGACGCGGCCGAGGTGTTGCCGTGCTCGTGCACGGTGACGACCAGCTTTTCCAGCGGCAGCTTCAGCTTGCGCGCCGTGCCCTGCATGATGCGGATGTTGGCCTGGTGCGGGATCAGCCAGTCGACGTCGGTCTCTCTGCGGCCGGCCTTCTCGAGCACCGCGCGCGCTGCGCTTTCGAGCACGCCCACGGCCAGCTTGAACACCGCCTGGCCGTCCATCTTGAGCAGCGGGTCGCCCAGCACCTGGCCGCCCGAGACCGTGCCGGGCACGCACAGGATGCCGCTGTGGCGGCCGTCGGCGTGCAGGTCGGTGGCCAGGATGCCGGGCTCGTCGCTGGCTTCCAGCAGCACGGCGCCGGCGCCGTCGCCAAACAGCACGCAGGTGCCGCGGTCGCTGAAGTCGAGGATGCGCGAGAAGACCTCGGCGCCCACCACCAGCGCGCAGCGCGCACTGCCGGCGCGCACCATGGCGTCGGCCACCGCCAGCGCGTAGACGAAGCCGGCGCACACCGCCTGCAGGTCGAAGGCCGGGCAGCCGCTGATGCCCAGCTTGTGCTGCAGGAAGCAGGCGGTGGACGGGAACACCATGTCCGGCGTGGACGTGGCCACGATGATCAGGTCGACATCGTCGGCGCTGCGCCCGGCGGACTCGAGCGCGTGGCGGCAGGCGTGCAGGGCCAGATCGCTGCTGGTCACCCCTGGCGCGGCGAAGTGGCGCGCGCGGATGCCGGTGCGCTCGACGATCCAGTCGTCGCTGGTCTCCACGCCGCGCTCGGCCAGCAACGCGGTCATGTCTGCATTGGACAAGCGCCGCGGCGGCAGGTAACTGCCGGTGCCGGTGATGCGCGAGTAGCGGGGTGCGGTGGGCGATGGATTGGTCATGCGGCTTGTTCCGCGCCGGCTCCGCCTGGCTGGGTGTCCGGCTGCGTGTCCGACGGCTGGCTCAGTGCCGCCGCGCCCAGGCGCTCGTGCACGCGGTCCAGCAGCCGGTTGCGCGCGGCATCATACGCCCGCGCCAGTGCCTGTTCGAAGGCAAAGGCGTCGGCCGAACCGTGGCTCTTGAAGACCAGTCCGCGCAGGCCCAGCAGCGCGGCGCCGTTGTAGCGGCGCGGGTCGACGCGGCGCTTGAAGCGATTGAGCACGGGCAACGCCACCAGCGCCGCTGCCTTGGACAGCAGGCTGCGCGTGAATTCCTGTTTGATGAAGTCGCTGAGCATCGAAGCCAGGCCTTCAGAGGTCTTGAGCAGCACGTTGCCGACGAAGCCGTCGCAGACCACGATGTCCACCGTGCCCTTGAAGATGTCGTTGCCCTCGACGTTGCCGTAGAAGCGGATGCGCCCGGCATCACCGGCCTCGCGCAGCAGTTCACCGGCGCGCTTGATGGTGTCGCTGCCCTTGATCGCTTCTTCACCGATGTTGAGCAGGCCTACGCTGGGCTCGTCGCGGCCTTCCACGGCGGCCACCAGCGCGCTGCCCATGATGGCGAACTGCAGCAGGTGTTCGGGCGTGCAGTCGACGTTGGCGCCCAGGTCCAGCACCGTGGTGTAGCCGTCCAGGCGGTTGGGCAGCACCGTGGCGATGGCCGGGCGATCGATGCCGTCCAGGGTCTTGAGCAGGAAGCGCGACAGCGCCATCAGCGCGCCGGTGTTGCCGGCCGAAATACAGGCGTGCGCGCCGCTCTTGAGCTGGTTGATGGCCACGCGCATCGAGGAGTCGCGCTTCTTGCGCAGCGCCACCTCGATCGGGTCGTCCATGGTCACCACCTCGGTGGCGATGACGGGGGTGCAGCGCGCCCAGCCTTGGGCGGGCGCCAGCGCTTCGGCGCTGCCCACCAGCAGCAGTTCGGCCTGCGGGTGCTTGGCCAGGAAGCTGTGGCAGGCCGGCAGCGTGACCGACGCGCCATGGTCGCCGCCCATGCAGTCGACGGCGATGCGCACGACGGACAGCGGCGCGATCGAAGCGTCAGGGGCCACGGTGGCTCAGCAGGCGCAAGGCGGCAAGCGGACAGGCGTGGCCGGGATCGTGCTCGGGCCCTGCAGCCCGTGTTGGCGGGTGCATGTCCGTCCGCCGACGGTCACCAGCGCACAGGCGGCGCCGATGTCCGGCCCGCTCAGGCGTCGACCTTGGTCTTCAGGACCTTGCGGCCGCGGTAGAAGCCGGTGGGGCTGATGTGGTGGCGCAGATGCACTTCGCCGGTGGTCGGCTCGACGGCGGTGCCGGGCGCGGCCACGGCATTGTGCGAGCGGTGCATGCCACGCTTGGACGGCGACTTCTTGTTCTGCTGGACGGCCATGAAAATCTCCTGGAGTCTGGACGCGCTGACGGGGCGCACCGGCGGCTGCCCGTTCGTGTCGGTACTTGCCGGTACGTGCCGCGGCGGCTCTACGCGCGGACTCAACGCTGTTGGCGCAGGCTGCTGGGCCCAAGGCCGCATCTGCTGCAAAGCCCGCCAGTATATCACCGCGGTCAGCGCGCACTGCAGGCTCAGGCCGAGCCTGAATCGTCCGGCGGCGGCGTGCGCCGCAGCCCGGCCAGCTTGGCAAAGGGGTTGGGTGCGGGCTCTTGCTCGGGCTCGGCCGGCCGCGGCAAGGGGCTGGGGCAGGCGCCTTCGTGCCGCGGCACCAGGGGCAGGGCCAGGATCAGCTCGTCCTCGATCAGCTCAGCCAGGTCCAGCCGCGGCGGCAGGGCCAGCACGTCTTCTTCCAGCTCTTCGTCCAGGCGCTCGGCCTCTTGCTCGTGCTGCACGAAGCGGTAGCTGCGCTGCACCCGCAGCGGCTGGCGCAGGGCTTCCAGGCATCGCTGGCACTGCAGGCTGACCTCGGCTTGTGCCTGAAGGTGCAGCCAGCGCTCGGCCTCGCCGCCGGGCACGGGCTTCAGGCTGGCCTGCGCCGACCAGCCGGCCGCAGCGTCGGGGGCCGGCGCGCCGAACAGGCTGTCGGCCAGGCGCCCGAGCTGTGCCAGTTGCAACTGGCCGGCCAGCGATTCACCTTCGCGGCACAGCGCGGCGATGTCCAGCGAACGAGGGTCGCGTCGGTCACGCATGCCGCTCATCCTGGTGCGCCGCGCGTCGAGTCTGGTTCCCAGGTCGAGACGCGCGGCACGCGCCAAGCCACGCCGCAGCGCGCCAACGCCGTCTCCACTGCCGCCGATCCCGAACCGGCCGATCCGAACAAGGTCCCCATGCGCCGCAGTGTAGCGATGCACCGCGGCGACAATCGCCGGCATGCCGCTGCCGCCGCCCCTGATCCTGGCCTCGACCTCGCGTTACCGGCGCGAACTGCTCGAGCGCCTGCGCCTGCCCTTCGAAGTGGTTTCGCCCCAGGTCGACGAGACGCCGCTGCCGGGCGAGACACCGGCCGTGCTGGCCACGCGGTTGGCGCTGGCCAAGGCGCAAGCGGTGGCGCAGCAGTGGCCGGGCGCCGTGGTGATCGGCTCGGACCAGGTGGCCGATCTGGACGGCCAGGCCATCGGCAAGCCCGGCACGCACGAGCGCGCCACGGCCCAGTTGCGCCTGATGAGCGGGCGCGAGGTTGTGTTCCAGACTGCCGTGGCCGTGGTGCGCATCGACAAGGCTTACGAGCAGGTGCTGCTGGCGCCCGTAGCCGTGCGCTTTCGCGCGCTGCAGGACGCCGAGATCGAACGCTACCTGCGCCTGGAACAGCCCTATGACTGCGCCGGCAGCGCCAAGTGCGAGACCCTGGGCATCGCACTGCTGGACGCCATCCACAGCGACGACCCCACGGCGCTGGTGGGCCTGCCGCTGATCCGCACCTGCCGCCTGCTGCGCGAAGCCGGGCTCGACCCTTTGAGCGCATGACCGGCACCCTGCTGCTGATTCCCAACGCGCTGGACCTGGGCGCGGCCGAGGTGCCCATCGTCGATGTGTTGCCGGCCGGGGTGCTGCAGCGCGCGGCGGCGCTGACGCACTGGGTGGCCGAGGACGCACGCAGCGCTCGCGCCTTCCTCAAGCGCGTGGCGCTGCACTTTCCGCTGGCCCTGCCGCTGCAGGCCATCGCCATCGAAGAGCTGCCGCGCTCGCGCAAGGGCAGCCGTGAGCCCGTACCGGCCGCCGCCTGGAGCGCGCTGCTGCAGCCAGCGCTGGATGGGCGGGACATCGGGCTCATCTCCGAGGCCGGCCTGCCGGCGGTGGCCGACCCCGGCGCGCTGCTGGTGGCCGCGGCGCACGCAGCCGGCATCCCCGTGCTGGCCCTGCCCGGGCCGAGCGCGTTGCTGCTGGCCCTGGCCGCCAGCGGCCTGAACGGGCAGAGCTTTGCCTTCGTCGGCTATCCGCCGCAAGACCCCGCCGCGCGCGCGGCGCGCCTGCGCGAGCTGGAAGCGCTGTCGCGCCGGCAGGGCCAGACGCAGATCCTGATCGAGACGCCCTACCGCAACGCCGCGCTGCTGGCCACGGCGTTGGAGGCGCTGGCGCCGGCTACGCGCCTGTCGGTGAGCTGTGGCCTGACGCTGGCGGAGGGCTGGACGCGCAGCGGCCCAGTGGCCACCTGGCGCGTAAGGCCGCAGGCCATGCCGGATCGGCTGCCGGCGGTGTTTTGTCTGCTGGCCAGCTGAGCCGGCCCGATCGGGCCGCAGTTCAGCGCCCGCCGCCCAACAGCGACGCGACTTTCTTCTTGACGCGGATGTTGGGCGTCAGGCCGCGCGTCGGGGCTGTCGCGGGGCCGCGTGCGGCGGCTTCCCAGGAGGGCGCGTCGCGGTCGGCCGCGGGCGGCTCGTAGGGCTTGTCGAAGAAGGGGTCCGAGGCCGGCGCAGAACGGCGCGCCGGGCGCTCGGCCACGTACACCGGCGCCTCGCGCACCATGGGTGCCGGGCGTTCGCCTTCTTCGTCGTCGCGCCGGCGCGGCGGACGGCGCAGCGGGCGGTCGTCTTCCAGCTCGAAGGGCTCGAGCTCGATCTTCTTCTTGATCAGGCGTTCGATGTCGCCCACCATGCGCGCGTCGTCGCGCGTGACCAGCGTCACCGCCAGGCCCGAGGCGCCCGCGCGGCCGGTGCGGCCGATGCGGTGCACGTAGTCTTCGGCGTGGAAAGGCACGTCAAAGTTGAAGACCGCCGGCAGGTCGGTGATGTCCAGCCCGCGCGCGGCCACGTCGGTGGCCACCAGCAGGTCTACCTCACCGGCCTTGAAGGCGGCCAGCGCCTTGAGCCGCTCGTCCTGGCTCTTGTCGCCATGCAGCGCCTGCGTCTTGAGGCCGTCGCGCTCGAAACTGCGCGCCAGGCGCGCCGCGCCCAGCTTGGAATTGACGAACACCAGCGCCTGCGACAGCGAACGCGTGCGCAGCAGCTGCCGCACCACGGCACGCTTGTCGTCGTCGACGACGCTGTAGAAGCGCTGCTCGACATTGGTGGCCGTGGCGTTGGGTCGCGCTACCTCCACCAGCAGCGGGTTCTGCAGGTAGCTGTTGGCCAGGCGCTTGATCTCGGGCGAGAAGGTGGCACTGAACAGCAGCGTCTGGCGGTCCTTGGGCAGGAAGGACAGGATGCGCTGCAGGTCGGGCAGAAAGCCGATGTCGAGCATGCGGTCGGCTTCGTCGAGCACCACGTACTCGACCTGGTTGAGCACTGCGTTCTTGGCCTCGATGTGGTCAAGCAAGCGGCCCGGCGTGGCGATCAACACCTCGACCCCGGCCTTGAGCTGCAGCGTCTGCGGCTTCATGTCGATGCCGCCAAAGACCACGGTGGAGCGCAACTGCGTGTACTTGGCGTACTTGGCCACGTTGTCGGCCACCTGGTCGGCCAGTTCACGCGTGGGCGCCAGCACCAGCGCGCGCACCGGGTGGCGGGCCGGCGACATGCTGGCGTTTTCATGCCGCAGCATCTTCTGCAGCAGCGGCAGCGTGAAGGCCGCGGTCTTGCCGGTGCCGGTCTGCGCGGCGCCCATGATGTCGCGGCCATCCAGCACCAGGGGGATGGCCTTGGCCTGGATGGGCGTCATCGCCATGTAGCCGCTTTCGGCCACGGCGCGCAGCAGCTTGGGATCCAGTGCGAGGGTGTTGAACAGCGGTGCGGGCTGCTCGGTGGGCGCCGTTTCGGCGTCAGGGGTGTTGTCGGTCATGTGCCGTGATTATCGCCCTGCGGCAGCGGCATGGGCCGGCTGGCCAGCCGGCGCAGCCACCAGGGCGAGCGGAAGCGGACGATGCGCCAGTACAAGACCACGTAGGCCAGGGCGAAGATCGCCAGCGAAACCGCCATGATGGCCGAGTTGTCCCAGAACAACACGGCCGGCACCACCGAGATCATGCACAGGGCCCACAGGAAGGGCGAGGTCATCGAATTGCGCCGCGTCAGCGCCTTGGCGCTGCGGTCGCCCACGGCCCAGCGCAGCAGGCGCCGGTAGATGAGTGAATGCAGGTGGATGCCGTCGGGCATGCTGGGCGGCACGGCACGGATGAAGCGCCGCCGGTAGATGGAGAACAGGGTCTCGAACACCGGGTAGATGCACACCAGCAGCGGGAACAGCGGCGAGACATCGGGGTTGCGTGCCAGCAACAGTATCGACAGCTCGGCGACGTAAAAGCCCAGGAAATAGGCGCCGCCGTCGCCCAGGAAGATCAGGCCCGCGGGGAAGTTCCAGACGAAGAAGCCGAGCACGGCGCCGATGCCGGCCAGGGCCAGCGTGCCGACCACGGTGTCGTCGACCTGGAAGGCCACGTAGGCGATGGCCGCCAGCATGATGACCACGCACATCGAGGCCAGACCGTTGAAGCCGTCGATGATGTTCACCGAGTTGGCGATGCCGGCCACCGCGACCAGGGTGACGACCAAGGCGCCGACGGTCAGCGCCAGCAGGGGGTCCAGGCCGGGGATGTCGCTGCGCGTGATCTGCGCACCCAGCAGCCAGAAGGCCAGCGCCGCCGATACCGCCGTGGCCAGCAGGCGCTGCAGGGGGCTGACACCCTTGGTCAGGTCCTCGATCAGGCCGGCCGCGAAGGCCGGGATGGCGCAAAGCAGCAGCAGCGCGCCGATCTTCAGTGCGCCGGGGTTCACCCAGTACAGCAAGCCGACCGCGGCCAGCAGCCCGCCCAGGATGCCCAGCCCGCCCACGCGCGGCACGGCGCGCACGTGGAACTTCTGCGGCCCGCTGACGTCGTGATCCAGCGTGCGGCAATTGCCGCGGCCCAGGGCGTTGACCACCAGGGCGGTCAGCAGCACCGAGACGAAGAAGGCCAGGATGAGGGTTGGCACGGGGCGGGAGTTTATCTGTCGGTCAGTGCGGAACTGTTGTGATATCGCAATTCGGAAGGTGCGCTTTTCAGGACTTCGGGCCGCTTGAGGGTGACCGCTAACATTTTTGCGTGCGCTTCGAAGCAGCGGAGAAGGTGGTCTAGGGGTTCACCTACAATCCGCGGTTTACTTGTTGAACTTCACCAACAGGTGCTGTTCCAGTGCCGCCTGCGCTGCAGGGCTTGCATGTGGTGATGTTCAATTTCCGAGCCTCTTTCGTATGGCGCTACGCCACTTCGCACGCATCAGCATGCCGAAACCTTCTCGATGGGCCATGGGCCTCCTGCTATTGACTGGCTGGGCTGCTTCCGCTCAGGTAGTCCCCACCTTGAGCGGTTCCTCGACAGCAACCTCGGCGGTGACCAGTTCGGTGCCTGCTCTTGGTCCGATGGCCCAGCCCGGCGTCGGCGGACCCCTAGCGCTGCCGACGGCAGATTCGGCGGCCCCGCGCTCAGGTACGGGTCGAGGCCCTGATCGGACGGATAGCCCTGGCAACGATTCGAAAGGCAGCAACGATGCCGCAAAGGAACCTTCCAGGTCCCGTTTGCGGCCGAACGAAACGGGTTCTCCGGTTACCGAGTTTCAGCGCTTCGTGTTCGAAGGCAGCGGGCGGCAATTGCCCCTGTTCGGGTACGACTTGTTCGGTACCTCGGACTTCCAGGCGATCACCAATGTGCCAGTGGCAAGTGACTATGTTCTAGGGCCTGGCGATGAAGTTCTACTTCGCTTGTGGGGCGCTGTGGATGCCGACCTGCGCTTGCAAGTGGACCGCAACGGCCAGGTGTCGCTACCCCGCGTCGGCACGTTTGCGTTGGCTGGCATTCGAGCCGCGGATCTTGAACCGGCCTTGCGCAGGCAGGTGGCCAAGGTCTACAAGAACTTCGAACTCAGCGCGACGCTGGGGCAGTTGCGCTCTATGCAGGTCTTCGTGGTGGGCCAAGCCAGTCGCCCTGGAGCGCACACGGTATCCAGCATGTCCACTTTGCTGGGGGCCTTGTTCGAGACCGGCGGGCCTTCGGCCAATGGCACGCTGCGCTCCATCCAGTTGCGTCGCAACGGTCAGTTGGTGACCACGATGGATCTTTACCGATTCATCGCCGAAGGTGACAAGTCGACAGACGCAAGGTTGATGCCCGGTGACGTCATCGTGATTCCGCCGTCTGGCGCACGCGTCGCACTGCTGGGCAGCATTGACACTCCGGCGATCTATGAGTTGGCAGGCGCGCAAGAGCCTCTTTCCAAGGCTTTGTCCTATGCCGGGAGCCTGCGCGCCCTGACCAGTCTGCACAAGGTGCTGCTTGAGCGCGTGAATCCGGCCAATTCAAAGACACCGCGTTCGGTAGAAGAAAAGGTTCTGGACAGTTCTGGTCTTGCCACGCTGGTGCGCGATGGCGACGTCATCACGCTGTTCAAGATCGGCCCTCAGTTCGCGAACGCAGTGACGCTGCGCGGCAACGTGGCTGAGCCACTGCGCTATGCGCACACGCCAGGCATGCGCATCTCCGATCTGATCCCCGAGCGCGAGGCACTGATCATGGGTGATTACTACACCCGCAAGAACATGCTGGTTCAGTTCGAACAGGGCACCCGTATCAGCCTGGATCGCACTCTTGGAGACGTGAAGAATCTGCTGTCCGAAATCAATTGGGACTATGCGGTTATCGAGCGCCTGGACAAGCAGCAGTTGCGCACCGTTCTGCTGCCCTTCAATCTGGGGCGCGCCGTGCTTATGCGCGCGCCAGAGGACAACCTTGAACTGATACCAGGTGACGTGGTGACGGTGTTCGGCGTCAAAGACATCGCGGTGCCGCGCGAAAAGTCGACTCGGCTGGTGCGGGTTTCGGGCGAAGTTAATGTGGCAGGTGTGTACCAGATCGCGGCGGCTGAAACGATGCGTTCGATTCTCAAGCGTGCGGGCGGACCTACGCCCCAGGCCTATATGTTTGGTACCGAGTTTTCGCGCGAGGCGACGCGCATCAAGCAGCGCGAGGCCCTTGATCAGGCCTTGCTTCGGCTCGAAGCCAGTCTGTCTCGTTCGGCAAGCCGGCAGGCGGCCAACTTGGTTGCAACCACCGATGCGGCTGCGGCGCAGCGCCTGCAAATCTCCCAGGAGCAGATTCGCAGTAGCCAGCTGGCCCGCTTGCGCGCGATGGAGCCCAACGGGCGTATCGCGCTCGAGCTGACCCCGGACATCATCAGCTTGGAGGACCTGCCGGATTTGCCGCTGGAAGACGGTGACCGCATCTTCATCCCAGCCGCGTCTGGCTTCGTCTACACCGTAGGAGCCGTGCTCAACAGCAATGCTCTGCTGTGGCGGCCCGGTCGTACGGTCAAGCAATACCTTTTGGCTGCGGGCGTGGAGCCCAGTGCAGATGAAGATAATGTCTTTGTGCTGCGCGCCGACGGCAGCATCGTTCACCGGCGCGACGAGGGTTGGCTCTCCAACAGCTTCGAATCAATGACGCTTGCGCAGGGCGACACCGTGGTGGTTCCCGAAAAGCTTGATCTTGAGACGCCTTGGAGTGCATTTGTTCGGGGTCTGAAGGATTGGACGGGGATTCTCTCCAGTTTCGGATTGACGGCGGCTGCAATACACACCCTGAGCCGATGATTTAGTGCCCGCTTGGGCCTTGACTTAAAGAAAATGTCAGAAGAGACAAAGATCGCATTGCAAACCGAACCGCCCGAGGATCCGGCGTCGGGCTCGGTTCTGCTGGCTGTGTTGGCCGTGCTCTTGCCCAAGTGGCGCAGGCTGGTGCTCGTACCTATCGGGCTTGGCGCCATCGCTCTCGCACTCACCTACGCCGTTGCACCCGTCTACACCGCCAAGACCGTTATCGTGCCGCCGCAGTCGCAGCAGAGCTTGGGTGCGGCGGCTGCCCTTGCATCGGTCAGTGCCCTCGGCGGCCTGGCAGCCGGTGCAGGACTGCGCTCGCCGGCAGACCAGTACGCCGCCTTTCTGCAGAGCGCCACGTTGCGTGATCGCCTGATCGACGAGTTTGGCTTGATGGAGGTCTATGAGTCCAAGCTGCGCGTCGATGCCCGCGTGAACCTTGCCCAGCGAGTGCGAGTTGCGGTGGGCCGCAAGGAGGGGCTGTTGACGATCGAGGTGGACGACACCGTGCCCCAGCGCGCAGCAGACATCGCCAATGCCCATGTCAAACAACTGATACGCCTGTCCTCAGGCTTGCAACTCACTGAAGCCCAGGAACGGCGTGCATTCTTTGAGCGCCAGGTTGATGCAACCCGCGCCCGGTTGGCCGCCGCCCAGGCCGACCTGCAGGCAACGGGCTATTCCGAAGCAGCTCTGCGCTCGGAGCCGCGCGCCGCCGCAGATGCCTTTGCCCGGCTGAAGGCCGAGGCCACCGGCACCGAGGTGCGGCTTCAGACCTTGCGCCGTTCCATGACCGACAGCGCGCCCGAGGTCGTCAACCTGATGACCACGCTGGGTGCCCTGCGCGAACAACTGTCGCGGCTGGGGTCCACCTCGAACGACACCAAGGGCCCCGACTACCTTGGAAAGTACAGAGAGTTCAAGTATCAGGAGTCGCTCTACGAGTTGTTCGTCCGGCAGTTCGAGTACGCCCGCCTGGACGAAAGCCGCGAAGGCACTGTCGTACAGGTGGTGGATGCGGCCTCGGTACCCGAACGGAAGAGCTCACCCCGGCGTACTTCTATTGCCATCACCACCACACTGACGGCGGCGGCGGCCATGCTGCTGCTGACTTGGCTGGGGCACGTCTGGCCGCGATTGCGCGATGACCCGCTCAACGCCGGCAGCTTGGAAGCCCTGCGCAGCCAGTTCGGTCGTGCGCGAGCGAACTAGCCAGAGGGCGATACCGAGATGTGTATTCCGGCCGCCTCACGCGCGGGTGGTCGTGGCTGGACCGCCCGGTTCCATTGCAGTCGTTCCTGACCAGCGCTTGCCGCCAGCCTCAAGACATGATCAACGCTGCCCTGAAGGAATACTTGCACCACGCCAAGTCGGCGGCGCGGCGCTTTCCCGCGCTGGCTGCCGCCAACAGGGCCGTCAAGGCGCGGCAGTTGCGCGCTGGGCTGCGTGAACTGGGCAATCACTACGGCTCACTGGCCGCTGGATCCGGGATTGCCTACGACGAAGCCAAATCCTGGGCAACCTGCCGACAGCGCATTGCGGCTTTGTGGCCCGCTGGGTTGCCCGCTGCCAGCCGCAGGCCCCGCATCTTCTGGGTCGGCGCCAACAGGGACCAGGACGAATCTGGCTTTTTGCAGGCGCTGCGCAAACTGGCCGATGTAGTCGTCCTCTACAACGCACGCGGTGACTATGGCCAGTGGTACTGGGACAGCAAGGGTCGTGTCAGTGTGTATGACCCGGCCATTGTCGCTATGAACGACCAGTCCTTGTTCCAGCAGCTCGCAGCAGCCTTGCAGGACGGCCCGGTGGACCTGCTGATGGGCCAGATGTGGGCCAACTACATCTCCAAGGAAGCCTTGGCCCGGGTGCGTGCCCTGGGCGTCCCTGTGGTCAACGTGTCGATGGACGACCGGTTGCCCGACAACTGGAGCACTCGGCAGGGCACGAGGCTAGGTGCCGTAGGCCTTGCACCCGTGTGCGACCTGGTGCTGACTACATCGTCGGAGACCTGCCTCTGGTACGCCTGCGAAGGCTGCCCAGCAGTCTTTTGGCCCCTGGCCAGTGACCCCGACGTCTTTGCGCCCGAGCCTGGCGCCCTGCGCGACATCGACGTGCTCTTCGTCGGCAATAAGTACGGCATCCGCGAGAGCATCGTCAGCGCGCTGGCCCGGCACGGCGTGCGGGTGGATTGCTACGGTGCCGGTTGGCCCAATGGCCCCGCCACCGCTGAACAATCGGCTGCCTTGTTCAAGCGCGCGCGCATCGTGCTTGGCGTCGGTACGGTGGGCTACTGCGACGACGTTTTCACCCTCAAGCTGCGCGACTTCGACGCACCCATGTCCGGCGCGCTCTACCTTACGCACCGCGGACCCGACTTGGCGCGTCTGTATCAGGAGGGTGCGGAGATCGCCTGCTACGCCACACCGGAAGAGGCCGCGCGCAAGATCCACCACTATCTGGCGCACCCTGTCGAACTGGCCGCTGTGGCCGCAGCCGGCCATGCCAAGGCCCTGGCCCGCGACACCTGGACGGCGCGTCTCCAATCCACCCTGCAGCTTCTGGGCCTGCCAAGTGTTGCGGCAATGACCGGTTCTAGCACCTCCCTTTGACGCCCTTACCTCGACAGGATCTGACATGCCGCTTGCCGGTGCCAACAGCGACCAAACACGCATCGATTGGCTTGCCAAGACCTTGCGCGCCATTCCGAATGGACAACGCATTCTCGATGCCGGCGCCGGAGAATTGCGGCTCAAGCCCTATTGCGCGCATCTTGACTACGTGTCGCAGGATTTCTGCCAGTACGAGGGCAAGGGCGACGGGCAGGCACTGCAGACGGGGTCCTGGGACACGACCCGCATCGACATCGTTTCGCACATCGCCGCCATACCGGTGCCTGACGCGTCATTCGACGCCGTGCTGTGCTCTGAAGTGCTCGAGCACATTCCTGACCCGCTGGCCGCGGTCCGCGAACTGGCCCGTGTACTCAAGCCGGGGGGCACCCTGGTGTTGACGGCCCCGTTCAACTCGCTGACACACTTCGCGCCCTACCATTTCTCTGCCGGACTGAACCATTACTGGTACAGGGAGCATTTAACTGCTCTTGGCCTCCACATCGATGAAGTCGCTGCAAACGGTAACTGGTTTGAATTCATCGGCCAGGAACTGAGCCGAGCGCGCTTCGTCAGCCGTACCTACGCATCACCCCTTTTGGGCTGGTTGATGTTGGTGGCATCGCTGCCGCTGCGCGCTGTGCTGCGCCTGCTGAGCAGGCAAGACCGTGGCAGTAGCGAGCTTTTGTGTTTCGGCTACATGGTCAGGGCCACGAAGGGACTTGGCCCAGCAGCCCCTGACACGGGCACGCATGCCTGAACAGGCGCTGCGAGCGCCGCCCACCGCCATGCACTGGGCCCTGGCCAAGATCTCCCGCGAGAAGGTGGTGGTCGTGCTTGGCCGGGCCATCGACGCCTTGGGCAGCCTGCTGTTCCTTAAACTGCTTTCCACCGTGGCCGACAAGGCCCAAGTCGGCACCTACCTGCTCGCATCGTCGTTCCTGGCCGTTGTGCTGACGGTCTCGTTCTCGGCGCTGGACCAAGGTCTGCTGCGCAACGTCGTGGAATACCGGCAGCGCGGTACGCTGGCTCGGCGCTACTCGGCGATGCTCACAGCCTACGTTGGCCTGGCGGTCTTGATCGCGGGCGTGGCAGCGGCGGCAATGTCGGGCCTGGACCTGGCCGAACCGCTGCGTCCCGTGCTGCTGCCGCTGTCTCTCTGGCTGGCTTGCGATGCCCTCAAGAACCTGAGCATGACGGTGGCAAGCGGCCAGCGCGCTCGCGACCTGATCGCCTGGGGCAGTGGAGTGGACTACGGTCTGCGCCTGACCTTGTTGTGGGCCGTCTGGAGCCAGGCTACGGTGACTATCACCGCCATCCTGAGCGTGCTGGCTGCCGCCAGCATGGCCACCGTGGCCAGCTACCTGTGGGGCCAACGCGGGTTGCTGGGGCGCTTCAGTGCTGCCGACCTGCGAGGCACTCTGTCGGATTCGATTCGCTTTGCCTGGCCCATGATCATCTGGGGCCTGTTCGGTTGGCTGCAGAACATGTCCAACCGCTGGATGCTGAGCCATTTTGCCGACCTGACCGTGGTGGCCGAATACGGGGTGCTGGTGGCTATTGGCACTTTCCCGGTCACCGTGTTGCTGGGTCTGGTGGTGACCTATATCGTGCCCATTCTTTATGAACGCGAAAGCGCCAATCCAGGTTCGGCGCGCAGGATCGTCTGGCTCGTCGCCTTGGGCTTGCTGCCGCTGTGCGCGCTGCTTGTACTGATGGCCGCGGTGTGGCATCGCGAGATCGTCATCCTGCTTTCTGGTATTGGCTATAGCCGCAATTCAGAGTATCTGCCCGTCATCATGGCGGCCGCATGCATCAGCGCAACGTGCTCTATCCTTACCTATGCCGTCTATGCACAGCGCCGTGTCGCTTCGCTGCTCCTGGCAAACACCCTTCCCGGCGTACTGAGCGTTTGCGTTGGGTATTTTGCGGTTGGGCAGTATCAGCTTTCGGGCGCCGTTTTGACATTGATAGTGTCTCACATTGCGGCAGCTGGCCTATATGCTGCAACATATATGATGAACTCGCATTCCCCGGCGCAGGCACGCTCGGTAGGTGCGGATTCAGGTAGCGGATCGTAACATGTTGACAACGGCGATTGCTCTGATTGGCATGGCCTTGTCGACCACCATTCTGACTTTCGTATGGCGACGGAACCCCTTCCATCCAACAATTTTCTTTGTACTTTTTGCATGCGTTGATGTCTTTTTCCCCGCATTGTATTGGGAACAGTATGGGCAGGTTGGAAACCCAGAATGGTTGACACCGCTAACGAGCGAAAAGGTCTACTCAGCCATCTTGTTTTACTCAATATTTTTCTTCATCTTTATCACCAGCTTTCTGGTGACCGAAGGTAGGCTCAGACCGAATTTTCGCCGTACGCAACCGTCAGTCGCCATCCACACGCGACTTCCAGCCGCACTGTATATACTGCTCGCCCTAACCCTTGTGAAACTAGGTATTGAAATACAGTCTCGTGGCGGACTCGACGCGTGGATCTTTTCGAAGGTGGTGTTTGCAGTCAATGGAAGCAATATCGGAGCCGAAGACAGCTTGGGACCTTTGACTGCTCTTCCACTACGCGAGTTGTTTCAAGCCAGCGTTGGATTGGCATTTTTCTACCGCCGCCATCTGCGTAGCACGTGGCTATTTACATATGTTTTTCCTGTAATCGCAGTACTGCTCGCCATGGCAACCTTTTTGCGGGGCACAGTCCTCTTTTGCTTGATTTCACTTGTTTTCGCAGAATTCATGCGGCAATTGGTTGCACCCAAAGCATCCACATCAAAAATTCGAACACGCAAGACGCTGGGCGCCGTCGCAGTTGCGCTCTTGGCTGGCTTTTTCAGTATTTATTTGTACGGCGCCGTCAGAGACGGATTCCGGGATGCGGCCAAACAGGATGAAAGTGTTGAATTTATTCTCGCCACCCCGACATTTCTAACTGCCGGGCATGGCTTGCTTGGTGTCAGTCACATTCTGGCAGAATATGGCCACTCGGTAAATTATCTGAGTGGCAAAACTTACATAGACATGCTTCTCCTGCCTGTCCCCCGCAGCATTTACACATCCAAACCAGCGTGGTATGGAATAGATGATATCACTCGAGGCATGGGATGGCCTGAGAGCACCCAATCTGCGGTGACTATGCCGGGCGAAGCCTTTGCCAATTTTGGTGTGTTCGGCATAATTCTGGCTATTCCGCTCGGTATGGTATTCGGTTGGACGCAGCGCATTGTTCGCTCCGATCCTGTCAGACTGATGCTTCTTGGCCCGACGCTATTCTTTCAAGTTACATCGGTTGCAAGTTGGATGTCCTTTACGGGAATCATGAATTCAGCGCCCGTCTTGGCGATCCTATTTGTGGTGGCCTTTTACTTCAATCGCAAGCCTACGGTAGCCAGAAAGCCGCTATCAACCCATTCCATGAATGGATCCTTGAGGGGCGACCAGGCCGCTGGCACCTCAGTATCTATATAAGCCTATAAGTGAACCATTGTGTGCGGAATCGTCGGATTAGTTAGCTTCGCGCGCCCACTGGAGGCAAGTTGCGCGGGAGCCGCAATAGGCAAGATTGCACACCGCGGCCCCGACGGCGAAGGGCAATGGATCTCCGTTTGCGCCCGAGTTGTCCTCGCCCACCGCCGACTATCCGTGATCGACCTGAGCGACACGTCCCAGCAGCCAATGACCAGCTCGGATGGCCGCTACACCATCGTGTTCAACGGCGAGATCTACAACTTCGCCGAGCTGCGGGCGCAGTTGCAGGCGCAGGGGCGCCGCTTCGCATCCACCGGCGACACGGAGGTGCTGCTTGCGGCCTATGCGACCTGGGGCGAGGAATGCTTGCAGCGACTCAACGGCATGTTTGCGTTTGCGATCCACGATTGCGGCACTGCGGCGGTGGGGCCATCGCTCTTCTTCGCACGCGACCGCGCCGGCGAAAAGCCGTTCTATTTCACGCATTCGCGAGAAGAATTCTCGTTCGCCTCTGAACTCAAGGCCCTCGCCCATGGGCGCGAACTCAATCTACAGGCGCTGAATCACTACTTGGCGCTTGGGTACGTTCCCTTCGACCAATGCCTGTTCGAAGGCGTGCACAAGCTGCCGCCAGCGCATTGCGGGCGGCTGGACCTGACGACACGAGCGCTGAGCGTGCGCAGCTATTGGGCACTGCCGCCTAACCGGCCAGCGGCCAACCTCGACGGCGAGGCTCTGGCCGATGAAGCCGGGGCGCTGATCGAGGATTCGGTACGCCTGCGCCTCGTGGCCGATGTGCCCGTAGGCGTGCTGCTGTCGGGGGGCTTGGACTCAAGCCTGGTTGTGGCTGCAGCTGCCCATGTCAGTAACCGCCCGGTGGAGACCTTCACGATCACGCTGCCGGGCTCACCGCTGGACGAAGCGGAGCACGCCTTGAAGGTGGCCTCGCACTTCGGTACGCGCCATCATGTGCTGCCGCTAGAGGAGGCCAGCCTGCATCTGTTGGACGGCCTGGCGCCCTTCATCGACGAGCCCATTGCTGACTCTTCGATCCTGCCTGCCTGGCTGGTCTTCGGGCTGGCGCGCAAGCACGTGACTGTGGCTTTGGGCGGCGATGGGGGCGACGAACTGTTCGGTGGCTACACCGACTACACCACCAGCCTGGCCGACCAGGCCCATTGGGGCCGCGTGCCGCCACTGCTGTTGCGCGCCCTTTCTTCCGCCGCGGCGGCGTTGCCGGCGGGAGTTCGTGGCCGCAATCGCGTGGCTTCTTTGCGCGGCGGCGCGCTGCAGCAAATGATCTGGGGCCGGCCCTATTTCGATCAGGCACTTCGTCACCGTATCCTGCGCCACCCAGCCAAAGCCTTGATTGGCGACGCCTTGGGGCAGCCAGAGGCCTTTCTGTTGGCGCTTTTCAGCCAAGGAGGCGATGCCGTCGATGCCATGACGCGAACGCACTTCGGAAGCGTCCTACCTGACGACTTCCTGGTCAAGGTTGATCGCGCCAGCATGGCGCACAGCCTGGAAGTACGCGCGCCGCTGCTGGACCACCGACTCATAGAGTTTGCCTTCGGCCGGGT
Organism: Rubrivivax sp.; assembly: GCA_022842305.1. Lineage (GTDB taxonomy): Bacteria > Pseudomonadota > Gammaproteobacteria > Burkholderiales > Burkholderiaceae_C > Rubrivivax. The sequence goes on along the minus strand of JALHPY010000016.1, from coordinate 20,617 downwards.
GCCTTCGCGCTGGAAGGTTCAGGGTGGTGAGTCTCGCCGGCTGCAGCGCATCCTGGGCAGGCGGTGGCTGCCCGCCAGCTTGGATGTCAGTCGCAAGCAAGGATTCTCCATCCCGGTCAATGAGTGGCTGCGCGCCGAAGGCGCCCGCGGGCTCATGGCACGCATGGAGGGCCTGCCCGATGCCATAGACCTCGACGAGGTTCGCCGTTTGGTGCAAGGTCACCTGGACGGGCGCGCCAATGGCGGACGCCTGTTCGCACTCCTGATGCTGGCCGTGGCCATGCGAAACCTGCCCAAATGACAATGCGCCCTTTGTTTACCGTATGTATCCCGGCCTACAACCGCGCCGACCTGCTCTCCCCCCTGCTCGACTCGATCCTGAGCCAGGAATGCACTGACTTCGAGGTGCTGCTGTGCGAGGACGGCTCGCCCGACCGCTCGCGCATCGCTGAGGTGGTGCGTCAGTACCAGGCACGGCATCCAGGCCGCATCCGCTACGAGGAAAACGCGGTCAATCTAGGGTATGACGGCAACATTCGGCGGTTGGTGGAGAGAGCCAGCGGCAGCTACTGCCTGTTCATGGGCAACGACGATCTGCTGTGCCCCGGCGCGTTGAGCACCATTGCCGCCGCGATTGCACGCCATCCTGATTGCGGCGTCGTGGTGCGCAGTTACGCATCGTTCGATCAGGATCCCACCAGTTTCAAGCAGGTCTATCGCTACTTCCCTGACGAGCACGTGCTGCCGGCCGGAGCGCCCGCCATCTTCACGGCCTATCGTCGCTCGGTCGTGATCTCGGGCATGGTGATTCACCGCGACAGTGCGCTCGAGTTCTCGACCCCGAACTTCGATGGCACCTTGCTGTACCAGTTGTATCTGGTGGGCATGATTCTTTCGCGGCGAAGTGTCGTTTTCGTACCAGAAATCATCGCCTTGCGTCGTGACGGCACGCCGCCCGACTTTGGCAACAGTGCCTCCGAGCGCGGAAAGTTCGTGCCGCACGACCAGACGCCAGAATCCTCGATCCATTTCATGCGCGGCATGCTGGCGATTGCAGCACACGTTGAGATGAGCACCGACCTGCAGGTGCTGGAAATGATCCGCGCCGACATCGGCCATTACTCCTACCCCATTCTCTCGATCCAGGCCAGGCGGCCGTTGAGGCAGTTCTTGCAGTACGTGCGGCAACTGGCGGGATTGGGGCTGTGGCGTTACCCACTATTTCATCTGTACTTCATGGCCTTGCTCGTAGTCGGACCAGACCGGGCTGATCGACTAATTAATGCCATCAAGCAGCAACTTGGCCATACCCCCCGCTTCGGTTCTGCGCATCGTCGATAATCATGAGGATTCTCATTGCAGGGGACTGGCATTCCGAGTTGCATGAAGAAGTGGTGGCACATGCATTGTCGGCATTGGGGCACGAGGTAAAGTCCTTTAAGTGGCATAGCTATTTCAGTCACCGTACCTCTTTGTTAGCTACGATCCTTCATCCGTGGCGCAGGGCGCAGAATAAATACATCTTCGGACCGCTGATTTCCCAGATTAACGATGACTTCGTGGCCGAAGCTGAACGCTTCCGACCGGACATGATCTTTGTTTATCGTGGTACGCATATCCATGCAAGAGCACTGGCGGCCGTTCGAGACGCTTCTCCGGGTTGCGTGCTTATAGGCTATAACAATGATGACCCGTTTGCACCGAAGCAGCCAAAGTGCCTGTGGCGCCGCTTTCTTGAAGCAGTACCTGAGTACGATCTTGTGCTAGCGTATCGCCATGCCAATCTAAGTGAATACCGAGCGGTCGGTGCCCGCCGCGTAGAACTTCTTCGGTCATGGTTCGTGCCGGAAAGGAACCATCCGGTTATACTGTCGGAACCAGAAAAGGCCAAGTTCGAATGTGATGTGGTCTTCGTCGGTCATTACGAACCGGATCAGCGGCTCGAATACCTTGAAGAGATCGTGCGACAGGGCTTTCATTTGCGCCTTTTCGGCCCTGGATACGACTGGGATCCCGTCATAAAGAGATCTTCTGTGCTCAGCTCGTTGGCACCCATTCAGTTGGTATGGGGCGAAGACTACAATCGTGCACTATGCGGAGCCAAGGTTGCGCTGTGCTTTCTATCAAAGCTGAATAGAGATACCTATACGAGAAGATGCTTTGAGATTCCAGCCGCAGGTACTTTGATGCTCTCGGAGTACACGGAGGATTTGGCGGGGTTGTTCGCAGAAGGTGTGGAGGCTGAGTTCTTCAGAACGCGCGAGGAGATGATGGGCAAGATTCGCAAGTACATTCGCGAACCAGCGCGTCGCCATTCCATCGCTGCCGCAGGCCATCGCCGAGTCTTTCAAGACCAACATGATGTGCGGGCCAGAATGATGCATGTCATCGAGCTAACCAATAACATTTCGATCAGCAGGTGATAGATGAAGGCGCAGAATCAATCGCAAGTGATGAAGTTCTTCGGCGCGGTGGGACTTGAGCGTGTAGCGTGGTCCCTGCGCCGATTGCATTGCCCCGTGCCCGCAACAGCGTTGGTTTTAGATGTAGGTTCAGGTGGAAACCCTTATCCTCGCGCCAATGTATTGCTGGATGCCTACGAAGACACTTTCGAGCGCTATCACGCCAGCCTTGTCAAGGACCGGCCTCTCGTATTCGGCCAAGCCGAGAGAATGCCGTTTCGAGACAAGGCGTTCGATTTCGTGGTTGCTTCACATGTTCTTGAGCATACCGCCGATCCGAAGGCATTTCTCGACGAAATCATGCGGGTTGGACGCGCAGGCTACATCGAAACGCCCGATGCGTTCTTCGAGCGTATCAACCCTTTTCGTTTCCATAGACTTGAAGTGACGGACCATCAAGGTCGACTGTTGATCTATAAGAAGCCGTCTTGGCGCCCGCACTCAGAGTGGGTTGACCTGTATGAACGCAAGGTGAAGGACGCAGAGTTCATCCAGTTCCTGAAGAAGCACCCAGCTCCTTTCTACACTCGCTTCTACTGGCAGGACTCGATTGACTACGAGATCGTCAATCCGCAAGTTGACGCAGCCTGGCCCTTCCCGCCAGCGACGACTCAGGATCGGGAACTGGCGCCGCGCAACTTCAGGAGCAGGCTGGTAAAGATACTGAGGTATGCGATGTCACAACGCTCGCGCAACGCCGCGCTGAGCATCACCAACCTCCTACGTTGCCCAACCTGCTTTCACCCTGATCTCAGAAAGCACGAGACGCGTCTTCGCTGCGCAGGTTGCGGAACGACTTATGACCTAAAGGGCAATGCCCCGCTTCTCTATCCTCGTGCCTGCGAAACATGAGCATTCTAAGAATAGTTATTGACAAGAGCGTCACCGTTCTCGGAGCAATCCGAACGAATCGAAAGGTGATTCCCAAAACCACGATCGCGGACGGTCGGGTTTGCGTGAATCTCGGCTGCGGCTTAGCAGTTTCCCCCGGTTGGATCAACGTTGACGCCAGTCTTAATGCATTGTTTGGTGGCGCTCCCGAAGCGATTCTTGGCGTGCTTTACAGGGCATCTGGTGCAAATCGATACTACAGTCATGATGAATACTGTGGTCTATTGAAGAGCCATAGTTTCATCTTTCACGACCTCGCGCGAAGTCTGCCATTTCACGATAGCTCGGTGGACGTCTTCTATTCCTCGCACTTTTTCGAGCATCTCTTCCCGAATGATGCGAGCCGCCTGCTGCGGGAGACTTACGCTGCCTTGAAGCCAGGAGGCGTGATTCGTATTGCCGTTCCTGATCTGGCTTACGCTGTCACGCTGTATGGTGCAGGGCAAAAGAGAAAGATGCTCGAGGACTACTTCTTCGTGAACGACCTTTCCAGCTACCTCGCGCGGCACAAGTACATGTATGACTTCGAACTGCTGGAATCCGCTCTGCGGGATGCCGGCTTCGCGAACATTCACCAATGCGCCTATCGTGAAGGTCGCACTCCAGATCTCGAGCGACTGGACAATCGACCCGAGGATACCCTGTTCGTTGAGGCGACTCGATAGCGTCGAACCCCACGCCGAACATGAAGAGAATACATTGCTGAGTCTGGGCATCGACGCCACCAATATCCGACAGGGCGGTGGTATCACGCACCTGTCGCAGCTGCTTCAGGCCGCAGACCCGATTGCAGCGGGGATCAGCCGTGTCACGGTTTGGGCCTGTCGAGCCACTTCGGCGAGCCTGCCCATTCGTCCGTGGCTGACCGTGCGTAACTTGCCATGGATGGAGTCAAGTTTGCCGTGGCGCATCTTCGGCCAGCAATTGCAACTGCCTCGCGCCATGCAAGAAGACGGCTGTGATGTCGTCTTTTTCCCTGGTGGAACCTTGCCTCGGCGGTGCCCCGCGCCCACGGTGACGATGTCACAGAACATGCTGCCTTTCGAGCCCACAGAGGCGGCCCGCTTCGGCAAGTGGAGCCCCATGCGCGTCAAGATGCGCCTGCTACGCCATGCCCAGGGGCGATCTTTCAGGCGCGCCCAAGGGGTGATCTTCTTGACGCGCTATGCCGAGTCCACAGTGGTGCGTGCGCTGGGCGGCATGGAGGGCGCGCGGGCGTTGATTCCCCACGGCATCGAACCCCGGTTTCTGAAGCCGCCACGACCGGCGCGCCGCCTCCAGGACTGCAGCCTGGCGCAACCGTTTCGCCTGCTCTATGTGTCCATCCTGATGCCGTACAAGCACCAGGTGGAGCTTGCACTGGCGGCCAGCCGCTTGCGCGCCGAAGGCCACCCGCTCGAAGTGCGATTCGTCGGTGCGCCCTGGGGTGCTTACGGCGTCGCGTTCCAGCGCTTGCTCGACCACTTGGATCCAGGCCGTGTCTTCCTGCGTTGGTCTGGTGCCGAGCCGTTCGACGCGCTGCACGGCATCTACCAGGCTTCGGACGCCTTCGTGTTCGCCTCGAGTTGCGAGAATCTGCCCAACATCATGGTCGAGGCAATGGCGGCAGGCTTGCCGATCGCCAGTTCGAACCGCGGCCCGATGCCCGAGGTGCTGGGGGATGCCGGGGTCTACTTCGATCCGGACAGCCCCGATTCGATTGCTTCCGCGCTGCGCGAACTGATGCAGTCATCCGCGCTGCGCGATCGGCTCGCAGCCGCTGCGTGGCGCAAGGCGGCAGGCTATTCCTGGACGTGCTGCGCACGAGACACTTTCGACTTCATCGCGACCGTGGCCAGGGCGCAAGCTCTGCCCACCCCAGCCGCGGCCCATTGAACAGATTCACAGTGAGTTGACATGTTTGACAACCGAACCCTCTTGATCACTGGCGGCACGGGCTCCTTCGGCAATGCCGTGCTCAGGCGCTTTCTCAACTCCGATCTGCGCGAGATCCGCATCTTCAGCCGCGATGAGAAGAAGCAGGACGACATGCGCAAGAAGTACAACCATGCGAAGCTGAAGTTCTACCTGGGCGACGTGCGCGATTCGCGCAGCATTGCCGCCGCGATGCGTGGCGTGGACTTCTGCTTTCACGCTGCCGCACTTAAGCAGGTTCCTTCCTGCGAGTTCCATCCAATGGAGGCGGTGCGCACCAACGTGCTGGGCACCGAGAACGTGCTTGAAGCCGCGATTGCGGCCGGTGTACGGCGCGTGGTGTGCCTGAGCACCGACAAGGCGGTCTATCCCATCAATGCCATGGGCATGTCGAAGGCGATGATGGAGAAGGTGATGGTCGCAGCTTCTCGCAGCCTTGAAGGGACGCAGACCACCATCTGCGGCACGCGCTACGGCAACGTCATGGCTTCGCGCGGTTCGGTCATCCCGCTGTTCGTGGACCAGGTGCGGGCCGGCAAGCCGATCACGGTGACCGATCCGGCCATGACACGCTTCATGATGACGCTGGACGATGCGGTGGAACTGGTGCTGTACGCCTTCAAGCACGGCAAGAACGGCGATATCTTCGTGCAGAAGGCGCCGGCGGCCACGGTGAGTGTTCTCACACAGGCACTGCTCGAACTGATGCAGCGGCCCGACCACGAGGTGCGCGAGATCGGTACACGCCACGGTGAGAAGTTGTTCGAAGCCTTGCTCAGCCGCGAGGAGATGGCCTGTGCCGAAGACTTGGGCGACTACTTCCGGGTTCCTGCCGACAGTCGCGACTTGAACTACGCCAAGTTCGTCGAGCAAGGCGAGCAGCGCATCAGCCGTAGTGAGGACTACAACTCGCACAACACGGTGCGTCTAGATGTCGAGGGCATGAAGAAGCTGTTGCTGAAGCTCGAGTTCATGCGCCGCATTGCGCACAACGAAGCCGCCATCGCAGAGGACTGATAGACATGCGCGTCGTCATCACCGGAGCCGACGGTTTCATCGGCAGAAATTTGCGGGTGCGCCTGCAGGAGATGGGTGGCCACGAGGTCGTGGACGTGACACGTGCGACCAGCGCCATACAGTTGGTCGCGGCGCTGCAGGGCGCCGATTTCGTGTTCCATCTGGCAGGGGTCAATCGGCCCAAGGATCCGCAAGAATTCCACCACGGAAACTCCGGCTTCACGCACACCCTGGTTGAGGCCTTGCGCGAATCAGGGCGCGGCGTTCCGGTGGCATTTGCTTCGTCCATCCAGGCAACCCAGGACAACCCGTATGGGCTGAGCAAGCGCGTGGCCGAGGACTACCTCCAAGAGTATGGTCAGTCAACGGGCGCCCCCGTCTATCTGCTTCGGCTGGCCAATGTATTTGGCAAGTGGTGCCGCCCGAACTACAACTCGGCGGTGGCCACTTTCTGCCACAACATCGCCCGCGGCCTACCAATTACGGTCAACGACGCGGCGGCGCCCCTGCGCCTGGTCTACGTGGACGATGTGGCTAGTGCATTCCTGCAACTGCTCGCGCAGACCGCGCCCGCCAGCGGCCACGTCGCAGTGGGCCCGGTGTATGAGACCACGGTGGGGGAAGTGGCTAGAACCCTGGCTGAGTTTGCTGCAAGCCGGCAGACCCTGACCACGCTGCGCGTTGGCACTGGCCTGATGAGGGCTCTTTACTCCACCTTTGTGAGTTACCTGCCGCCGGAGTCCTTCGCCTACGAAGTGCCGCGCCACGGTGACCCGCGGGGCGTGTTCGTCGAGATGCTCAAGACGACCGACAGTGGCCAGTTCTCGTACTTCACGGCCCATCCCGGCGTGACGCGTGGCGAGCACTACCACCATACCAAGACCGAGAAGTTCCTGGTCATCAAGGGTAAGGCGCATTTCGGCTTCCGCCACATCGAGACCGGCGCCACCCACGAGATTGTCACCCACGGCGGCGATGCGCGCATCGTCGAGACAATACCGGGCTGGACGCACAACATCACCAATGTCGGCGAAGACGAGATGATCGTCATGTTGTGGGCCAATGAGATCTTTGACCGCGAACGCCCGGACACCATCGCGATGAAGGTAAAGCCTTGAAGAAGCTGCGAATCGTCACTGTTGTGGGCACCCGTCCCGAGATCATTCGCCTGTCACGCGTACTGGCGCGCTTGGACGAGCATTGCGACCACATCCTGGTCCACACGGGCCAGAACTACGACTACGAACTGAACCAGGTGTTCTTCGACGACCTGGGGGTGCGCAAGCCCGATCACTTCCTGAACAGCGCCATCGGAGGCGCGGCGCAGACGATCGGCAACATCATTATTGCGGTCGAACAGGTGTTGGCGCAGGAGCTGCCCGAGGCCATGCTGGTGCTGGGCGACACCAACAGTTGCCTGGCTGTCATCCCGGCCAAGCGCAGACGCATTCCGATCTTCCACATGGAGGCGGGCAATCGCTGTTTCGACCAGCGTGTGCCCGAGGAGACCAACCGCCGCATCGTCGACCACACGGCGGATGTCAACCTGACCTACAGCTCCATTGCGCGCGAGTATCTGCTGCGCGAGGGCCTGCCACCCGACCTGGTCATCAAGACGGGCAGCCCTATGTTTGAGGTGCTGACGCACTACCGGCCATCGATCGACGCGTCCGACGTCTTGGTCCGACTCCGGCTGCCGCCAGAGGGTTACTTCTTGGTCAGCGCGCACCGCGAGGAGAACATCGAATCGCCGCGCACCTTCGGCAAGCTGGTGGCAGTTCTTAATGCGGTGGCCGAAGACCACGGCCTGCCGGTGATTGTGTCGACCCATCCGCGCACGCAGAAGCGAATCGACGGCACGGGCACGGTGTTCCATCCGCACGTTCGGCTGCTCAAGCCGCTGGGCTTCCACGACTACGTAAAGCTGCAATTGTCGGCGCGTGCGGTGCTGTCCGACAGCGGCACCATCAACGAGGAGTCCTCGATCCTCAACTTCCCGGCGCTTAACCTGCGCGAAGCCCATGAACGGCCAGAGGGCATGGAAGAAGCCGCTGTGATGATGGTGGGGCTGGAACTCGACCGCGTGCGCCAGGCGCTGCAGATTCTTTCCACGCAGCCCCGCGGCGCCGAGCGCGGCCTTCGGCAGGTGGCCGACTACTCCATGCCCAACGTGTCGGACAAGGTACTGCGCATCGTCCACAGCTACACCGACTACGTTAACCGCGTGGTGTGGCGCAAGTACGACTAGGCGCCGAGGGCCACCGGTTTGCGCTTACTTGTCGTCAGCCAGTACTTCTGGCCCGAGACCTTTCGCATCAATGACCTGGTGGCCGAGCTGACGCGGCGCGGACACCAGGTTACGGTGCTGACAGGTTTGCCCAACTACCCCGATGGCAAGGTTTACAGCGATTACTCGCGCGCCCCCGGCAACTATTCCAGCCACGCTGGCGCAGCGATCCTTCGAGTGCCCGTCCTGCCGCGCGGACGGGGCAACCTCAGGCTCGTGCTGAACTACCTGAGCTTCGTCTTCTTCGGCTGCATCTGCGGCCCCTGGCTTCTTCGAGGCCGCGGCTTCGATGCCATTTTCGTTTTTCAGACGTCGCCGATCACATCGGCGCTGCCGGCGGTCCTGCTGCGGCGTCTGAAGAACGCGCCTCTGCTGATTTGGGTGCTCGACCTTTGGCCCGAAACGCTCGCGGCCGTGGGGGTGGTGCGTTCGCCCGGACTGTTGGCGCTGGTCGGGCGGCTCGTCACCTTCATCTACCGCCGCTGCGACCGGGTGTTGGCGCAGTCGCGCGCCTTTTTCGCCAACATCGAACACTGGGCCGGCGACGCGTCGCGCATTCGCTACTTCCCTGGGTGGGCCGAGAGTACCTTCTCAAACCTACAGCAGGAGACCAAGACGGCGCCCGAAGCGGCAGCCTTCGGCGACAGTTTCAACGTCATGTTTGCGGGCAATATCGGCGAAGCACAGGACTTTCCGGCCATCCTGGACGCCGCCGAATGCCTGAGGCATCGTGACGACATCCGTTGGCTCATCGTCGGAGACGGCCGCGCCGCCGACGCATTGCGCAACGAGATCGAGCGGCGCGCGCTGGGGAAGAGTGTCATCCTGCTCGGCCGCCATCCCATCGAACGCATGCCCTCGTTCTTTCGCGCCGCAAGCGCACTGCTCGTCAGCTTGAAGCCCGATCCGATATTCGGGATGACGATCCCCGGCAAGGTCCAGAGTTACTTGGCTGCAGGGCTTCCATTGCTGGGCATGCTCGATGGCGAAGGTGCGCGCGTGATCGAGGAGTCGGGTGCCGGACTCGTGGCGCCGGCCGGGAATGGGCCCGCGCTGGCGCGCAGTATCGAGCGCTTGGTGGGCATGTCATCAGCTGAGCGCGACACCATGGGTCGCAACGGCCGAGCCTATTGCCAACGCGAGTTCGACCGCGGCATGCTGGTCAATCGACTCGAGGGTTGGCTGGCCGAGGTGGCTGCCCCCGGTGAAGCACGGCCTCAACTGCGCGTGTACCGGACAGCAAAGAGCAGCGGCCGCAGCAGGTAGTAGGCGCCGAACCACTGGTCGGGCAGCCTGAGCAGGCGCAGATATCGATCATTGTTTGATCGCCGCGGTCGTTGCCGAAAGAATAGGCTGTATTCGCACGCATCCCACCCGCATGATCGGGCCCTGTTGATGCCGCCAGCGCGGCCAGATCCAAGCGTCCCCCATGTCCATCAGCGCCCTAGACCTCTTCAAGATCGGCGTCGGCCCGTCCAGCTCGCACACCGTCGGCCCCATGCGCGCGGCGTTCGACTTCGTCTCGGGTCTGCAGGCCGGCGGGCAACTGGCAACGGTGCAGCGCATCGAGGTGCGCCTGTACGGCTCGCTGGCCGCCACCGGCATCGGCCATGGCACCGACCGCGCGGTGCTGATGGGTCTGATGGGCGAACGCCCCGACCGCATCGACCCCGACCACATCGCCCCGGCCATCGCGCGGCTGCAGGCCCAGCAGAGTCTGATGCTCGCCGGCCAGCACGCCGTGCCCTTTGTCTGGGATCGCGACCTGCGCCTGCTGCCGCTGACGCTGCCCTACCACCCCAACGCGCTGCGCATCGCTGCGCATGGTGCTGCCGGGCCGGTGGCCGAGAACACCTACTACTCGGTCGGCGGCGGCTTCGTCGTCGACGAGGCGCAGGCCCGTGCCGGTGCCAGTGGCCTGGTCGAGCGGCCGCTGCCTTACGGCTTCGACAGCGGCGCCGAACTGCTGGCGCTGTGCCGCAGCCAGGGCCTGCGCATCAGCCAGCTGATGCTGGCGAATGAAGGCGCCTGGCGCACCGAAGCCCAGACGCGCGCCGCGCTGCAGCAGATCTGGCAGGCCATGTGCGACTGCGTGGCGCGCGGGCTGGCGCAGGAAGGCGTGCTGCCCGGCGGCCTGAACGTGCGCCGCCGTGCCGCCGCGCTGCACCGATCCCTGCAGGGCCGCGGCCAGCGCTCCAACCTGATCAGCGACACCTTTGCCGCGCTCGACTGGGTCAACCTGTTCGCGCTGGCAGTGAACGAAGAAAACGCCGGCGGCGGCCGCGTCGTCACCGCGCCCACCAACGGCGCGGCCGGCATCATCCCGGCGGTGCTGCACTACTACATGCGCTTCCAGTCCGGCGCCAGCCAGGCCGACGTGGTCGACTTTCTGCTGGCCGCGGCCGCGGTGGGCACGCTGTTCAAGAAGAACGCCTCGATCTCCGGCGCCGAGGTCGGCTGCCAAGGTGAGGTGGGCTCGGCCTGCGCCATGGCCGCCGCCGGCCTGACCGAGGTGCTGGGCGGCACGCCCGAGCAAGTGGAAAACGCCGCCGAGATCGGTCTGGAACACAACCTGGGCCTGACCTGTGATCCCGTGGGCGGCCTGGTGCAGGTGCCCTGCATCGAACGCAACGCCATGGCCGCGATCAAGGCCATCAACGCCGCGCAACTGGCGCTGCGCGGTGACGGTGCGCACGCCATTTCGCTGGACCAGGCCATCCGCACGCTGCGCGACACCGGCCGCGACATGCTCGACAAGTACAAGGAAACCTCGCGCGGCGGACTGGCCGTGGCCTTTGCCGACTGCTGAGGCGGGTGCTTGGTTCGGGTGCCTCAGGCCCCCAGCAGATCGGTGTCGCTCTCGTCCTTGAGCGCGATGCCGCTCTGCCGCCGCCGCAACGCCTGCTGCAGCAGCCAGGCGATGCGCCGCGCCGCCAGCAGCGGCGCCAGACCTTCGGGGCGGATGTTGCTGACGCAGTTGCGCTCGGCGTCCATCCGGCCCGGCGCCGGGGCCCAGGTGAGGTAGGCGCCCAGGCTGTCGGGGGAACTGAGGCCGGGCCGCTCGCCCAGCAGGATGAGCGCGATGCGCGCACCCAGCAGCGCGCCGATCTCGTCGGCCAGCGCCACCCGCGCCTGCGTGGCCAGCACCACTGGCGCCCAGCGCAGCCCGTCGCCCAAGGCCTGGCGCAGGGCCCCGATCACGGGCAGGCCATGGCGCTGCGCGGCCAGCGCCGACAGGCCGTCGGCCAGCACCACCACCAGGTCCGCAGGTGCCGCCGCCAGGGCCTCGAGCCGCTGCGCGTCGGCCTCTGCAAGGCGGCGGCCCAAGTCGGGGCGGCGCAGGTATTCGTCGCGGCTGGCGGCGCGGCTGGCCACCTGCAGCGTGCGCAGGCCCTGGGCTTGCAGGGCTGCCTCCAAGGCCTGGGTGTCCAGCGCCACGTGCACGGCATCGCGCGCCTGGGCATGCGCGGCGCTTAGCCGCAGCACCTCGGCCGTGGGCATGCCGGCGCCGCTGCGGCCCAGGGCGATGCGGGCCGGCGTGTGGCGGCGCAGATCGGCCCAGGGGTCGGCCGGGGGCGGGGTGTCGGGCAGGGTGCTCACGGAAACCACGGTCATGGCCCCGGCAGCAGTTGCGCGATGCTGCCGGCCAGCGCAGGTGCGGCGTCGGCGGCCCGCAACTGGCCGGCGGCGTCGGTGATGCCCATGCCCTGCAGCCACGCCTCGAACTCGGGCGCGCGCTGCAGGCCCAGCAGGCGGCGCACGAACAGCGCGTCGTGGAAAGAGGTGCTCTGGTAGTTGAGCATCACGTCGTCGGCGCCGGGAACGCCCATCACGAAGTTCACGCCGCTGGCGGCCAGCAGCACCAGCAGGTTGTCCATGTCGTCCTGGTCGGCCTCGGCATGGTTGGTGTAGCAGATGTCGCAGCCCATGGGCAGGCCCAGCAGCTTGCCGCAGAAATGGTCTTCCAGCCCGGCGCGAAGGATCTGCTTGCCGTCGTACAGGTACTCCGGCCCGATGAAGCCGACCACGGTGTTCACCAGCAGCGGCCGGTAGCGCCGCGCCACGGCGTAGGCGCGCGCCTCCAGCGTCTGCTGGTCCACGCCGTGGTGGGCGCCGGCCGACAGCGCGCTGCCCTGGCCGGTCTCGAAGTACATGCAGTTGTCGCCCAGCGTGCCGCGTTGCAGTGACTGGGCTGCGGCATGCGCCTCGTCCAGCAACGCCAAGCTGATGCCGAAACCGCGGTTGGCAGCCTCGGTGCCGGCGATGGACTGGAACACCAGGTCCACCGGCGCGCCGCGTTCCATGGCCTGCAGCGTGTTGGTCACGTGCGTCAGCACGCAGGCTTGGGTGGGGATGCGGTGGCGCTGGATCAGCTCGTCCAGCAATTGCAACAGCTGCACCAGCGCGGGCAGGCTGTCGGCTGCGGGGTTGATGCCGATGAGCGCGTCGCCGGCGCCGTACATCAGGCCGTCCAGCACGCTGGCCAGGATGCCGGCCGGGCTGTCGGACGGGTGGTTGGGCTGCAGCCGCACCGCCAGCCGCCCGGGCAGGCCCAGCGTGCCTCGAAAGCGCGTCACCACCTGGCAGCGGCGCGCCACGGCCATGAGGTCCTGGTTGCGCATGAGCTTGCTCACCGCAGCTGCCATCTCGGGTGTGATGCCGGGGGCCAGCGCCGCCAGCACGGCCGGCGTGGTGGCGTCGGCCAGCAGCCAGTCGCGGAAGGCACCCACCGTGAGGTGCGCCACCGGCGCGAAGGCGGCGGCGTCGTGGCTGTCGATGATCAGCCGCGTGACGGCGTCGTCCTCATACGGCACCAGGGCCTGCTGCAAAAAGGTACGCAGCGGCAGGTCAGCCAGGGCCAGGCGCGCGGCCACGCGTTCGCGCGCGCTGTTGGCGGCCAGGCCGGCCAGCTGGTCGCCCGATCGCGCCGGCGTGGCCTTGGCCATCAGCTCGCGCAGGTCGGCGAAGTGGAAGCGCTCGCCGCCCAGGGTGGCGTGGTGGCCCATGGTGGCCTCAGGCGTTGTGCACGCGGCCGCCACGCAGCTGCAGCGCGCCGATGGCCGCCAGTTCCTTGACCAGGCCTTCGGCAAAGGCCGCCAGGTTGCCTTCGGGGCGGCCCATGCGCTGCCAGATGTCGCCGATCAGCGCAGAGGCGCCAAACCAGGCCAGCAGTTCGGGCCAGCTGCAGCTCTGCGCCTCGAGCAGGCGGTACTTGATCATCACCTTGGCGGCGTGGCGGTGGTGGCGCGCCGGCTCGACCACGAAGCTGGCCAGGCGCCGGCGCGCGCGCTGCAGGGCGCCGGCCACGCTGCTGAAGGGCGCGCCGTGGCCGGGGATGACCCAGCGCGCATCCAGCGATTCGATCAGGTCGAAGGTGCGGGCCACGTCGTCGAAGCCGGCCTCGCCATCCAGTTCGGGGAAGACCACGCCGAAGCCGTTCTCCCACAGCGCATCGGCGCTGATCAGCACGCCGTGGTGGGCATCGAACAGCACGATGGAATGCGGGTCGTGCCCCGGCGCCGCCAGCGCCTGCCAGCGCCGGCCGCCGACCTCGAAGCTGCTGCCCGGCGCCAGGCGCGCATCGGGCGTGAAGCGCTCGCAGTCGTGGCCGGCGGGGGCGTAGCCCAGGGCCTGCTCGTCCCAGTCCAGCGCTGCCTGCCACTGCCCGGGCGGGATGGTGATGGCGCAGCCAAAGGCGCGCTGCAGCGCCGCGTTGCCGCCGCAGTGGTCAGAGTGCAGGTGGGTGTTGACCACGCGCCCCAGCGTCGCGCCGGCCAGCGTGTGGCGCAGCAGGGCCACGGTCTGCGCCGCGTGCGCCACGTGGCTGCTGTCCACCAGCAAGGCGGCCTGGCCTTCGCTGCCGCGCAGCAGCACGTTGTTGGACGAGAGCCAGCCGCGCTCCAGCACGCTCAGGCCTTGGAATGCATCGCGGGGGGTCATCTGGAAGGCGGTATCCCACGGTCGAGGGAGTTGGATTCTTGCCGATGGCGCGGCAGGGCCTTCGCAAGCTACCATGTTTGCATCCGGGCCCGCCGCCGGGCGGCGCCCCGCCGCGCACGGTGTGCGTCCGACGTGGAGCGCCCCCAGATGAAGCTGCTGGTCAAGTTCAACATCATCTTCGTGCTCGTGATGGCGCTGGGCATCGGCGTCAGTGGCTGGATCAGCCGCGACATGCTGCGCCAGCAGGCGCAGGACGAGGTGCTGGGCGGCGCGCGGCTGCTGATGGAGCAGGCGCTGGCGGTGCGCGCCTACACGTCCAGCCAGATCACCAAGCTGCTGGCCGAGCAGCTCAAGACCGAGTTCCTGCCCCAGTCGGTGCCCAGTTATTCGGCCACCGAGGTGCTGGGCACGCTGCGCACCAAGTACCCCGAATTTACCTACAAGGAAGCCACGCTCAACCCCACCAATCCGCGCGACCGTGCCGTGGGCTGGGAGGTGGACATCGTCAACGCCTTCCGCTCCGACGCGGAGCTGAAAGAGTTCGTCGGCCAGCGCGACACACCCACCGGGCAATCGCTGTACGTGGCGCGGCCGCTGCGCATCACCAACCCGGCCTGCCTGCAGTGCCACAGCTCGGTCGAGGCCGCGCCCCAGACGCTGGTGGCCAAGTACGGGCCGGCCAACGGCTTCGGCTGGCAGCTCAATGAAGTGGTCGGGGCGCAGGTGGTGTCGGTGCCCATGGCGATACCCATGAAGCATGCCGATCAGGCCTTCAGCTACTTCATCGCGTCACTGGTGGGCGTGTTCGTGGTGGTGGGCCTGGTGCTCAACCTGATGATCTGGCTGGTGGTGGTGCGGCCGGTGATGCAGCTCTCGGCGCTGGCCGACCGCGTCAGCCAGGGCGACCTGGATGCGCCCGAGTTCAGCATCGGCAAGCGCGACGAGATCGGCGTGCTGGCCGATTCGTTCACGCGCATGCGCACCAGCGTGACTCAGGCCATGAAGATGCTCGAGAACTGATCGGCTGACGCGCGATGAGCCACCCCGAGCGGCTGGGCAAGTACCAGATCACCGGCGTGCTGGGTGAGGGCGCCATGGGCGTCGTCTACCGCGGCTTCGACCCCGATATCCGGCGCGTGGTGGCCCTCAAGACCATACGCCGGCAACTGGGCGAGGGCGGGCCGGCCGCGGCGCAGAGCGCGGCGCGCTTCCGCAACGAGGCCCAGGCCGCGGGCCGGCTGATGCACCCGGGCATCGTCGGCGTCTACGATTTCGGCGACGACGGTCGCGTGGCCTACATCGCGATGGAGTACGTCGAGGGCCACACGCTCGGCCAGTACATCTCGCAGCGCGTGCGCTTCACCGAGGCCGACGTGGCCAGCCTGGCGCTGCAGCTGGCCGAGGCGCTGGCCCACGCGCACGAGCACGGCGTGATCCACCGCGACATCAAGCCGTCCAACGTCATCATGACCAAGACCGGGCGCATCAAGATCGCCGACTTCGGCATCGCGCGCACCGACAACACCGGCCTGACCATGGCCAACAGCGTGCTGGGCACGCCCATGTACATGGCGCCCGAGCAGTTCATGGGCCGGCCTATCGACCACCGCGTCGACCTCTACGCCAGCGGCGTGGTGCTGTACCAGCTGGTGGCCGGGCGTACGCCCTTCGTGGGCCCGCCCGAGGCGCTGATGTACAAGGTGGTGAACGAGCAGCCGCTGCCGCCTTCGGTGGCCGAAGGCGCGCCGCACGGGCCGCGCTTCGATGCCGTGGTGCTGAAGGCCCTGGCCAAGGATCCGGCCCAGCGCCACGCCAGCGCCGCGGCCCTGCGCGAGGCCGTGGTGGCCGCGATGGGCGCGCAGCCGCCCGCTGCCGTGGCGCCCGAGGCCGTGTTTGCCTTGCCCATGCCTACCGAGTACGCGCCCACCGAACGCATAAGCCCACCCGCCACGCAGGGCAGCGGCTTGAGCCACGGTGCGCCCACCCACACTGCGCCCACGCACTGGAACCCGGTCTTGCTGGCGCAGGTGGAAGCCAGCCTGGCGCGCCACGTCGGCCCGCTGGCCTCGGTGCTGGTGCGGCGCGCGGCACGCGAGTGCATGGACCTGCCGCAGCTGCAGGCCCGGCTGGCCGAGCAGATCACCAACGCCGCGGCGCGCGACGCCTTCCTCGGCCGGCCGTCCACGCGCACCGGCACCGGCAGCGGTACCCACGGCAGCCGCCAGACCAACGTCAGCCCGGCGCCGCCGCCCACCACCGGCGGCTTTTCCACCGCCACGGTCAGCCCGCCGGTGTCGGACGCCTGGCTGGAAAAGGCGCAACGCCTGCTGGCGCAGCAACTG
This sequence comes from Rubrivivax sp., assembly GCA_022842305.1. Taxonomy (GTDB): domain Bacteria; phylum Pseudomonadota; class Gammaproteobacteria; order Burkholderiales; family Burkholderiaceae_C; genus Rubrivivax. The sequence continues at coordinate 3,764 of JALHPY010000016.1, read as the reverse complement.
GGCCCCATCGCCCGCGTCGTGGTCAAGCGCGCGGCCGAGCGCACGCGGCGGCGCGAAGACCTGTCCGCCCTGCTGGCCGAAGCCGTGCCCGAGGCGGCGCGGCCCCGGCTGCTGGCCGATCTGGCCAAGCTCGGCTGAACCGCTCGCGCCTTGAGCGCGAACAGCAGGGCGCATGCACCTGCATTTCAGGTGTTGCGGCGGGGCGCGGCGGGTTATACCTTCGGGCAAGCGTCAGGAGTGATCGACATGCTGATCGCGCTTCCCGACTACGCGCCGCCCAATGCCCAGCGCGCCGCAGTGGCGGCCGGCTTTGCGCCCCTGCTGGTGTTGCTGGGCTTTGCCCTGATGGTCGTGCGCCTGATCGATCCCGACACCGGCTTCGCGCTGTTCGCTGCCTGCACCGTGTGGGTGCTGTACGAGATGCACGAGTACCAGCGCGGGCTTGACGAATACAACGCGCAGTACGTGCTGCGCAACCTGGCCTGGCGCCCGTCGGCGGCCTTGCGGTCCTTGATCGAACAGCCCGGTACGGCCGAGGCCACGCGCCACTTCGTCGACGGCTTCCTGGCCGCCGGCCGCGTGGCGCTGCCCGACGGCCAGCGCACCTGAGCGCCCGCGGCCGCGCCTACTTGCGCGTGTTGTCCAGCGACGGCGGCGGCGTGTAGCCCAGGTCGCGCGCGCGCGATTCGAACTGCGCCGCCAGCAGGGGCTGGTCAAAGCGGCGGTAGTGCAGGGCCAGCTCGTAGCTGGCGATGCCGTTGCCTAGGGCGGCGGCGTATTGCAGCCAGCCCTCGTAGCGGCCGCGGTCGCCGCCATCGGCCTGCCTGCGCCGGTACTGCCGGCCCAGCCGTGCCGCCGCATCCTTGTCGCCGCGCGCGGCCTTCGCCAGGTCGGCGCTCATCTCCTGCGGCGTTTCGGCCGGCAGTTGGAAGGCGCTGTGGAACAGGCGTACGTCGTTGCGGCGCAGGATCTGCGCTGCCTCGGCCGCGCCCTCGCGCGCCACCTGGGCGCTGCCGGCCAGGCGGCTCTTGGGGTGGGCCTGCAGGTACTCGGCGGCCAGCCGGGCTACCTCAGGGGGCCAGATGGCCGACTGCAGGCGGCTGAAGTCCTGTTCCTCGCGCCCGTCGTCGAAGCGCGGCGGCGGCGGCGCGGCGGCGGCCGTGGCGGCGATGCGCGGCGCCAGCCGGCGCTGGATCCTGGTGTTCTCGGCGATGAACGGGAACTGCGCAAACTGGCGCAGCAGCGGCACCGGGTGGTTGAGCATGGTTTCCTGGACGTCGAACTTGACCAGGCGGAACAGGTCCGAGAAGGTGATCTCGCCCGACGAGGACTCGAGCAGCTTGACCAGCGATGCCGTGTAGAAGGTGTTGCGCGTGTCGTCGGCCGGTGCGATGGCCGGCTTGCCGGCGCCGGTGGCAAAGGCAATCAGGCAGCCCGGGGGCGCCTCGACCTGGTTGAGACCGTCGCCGCGCGACACATCGCGCAGCGAGGTGCGGCAGGCGTCGACGATGGCGATGGTCAGGCCTTGCGGACGCAGCGGCAGCTGGCCCACCACGCCGGTGGTGAGCATCAGGCTGGCGCGCGCCAGGTTGTCGGGCCGCGCCTTGGGGCTGGTGCGCGCCGACACCAGCAGGTTCTCGGCATCCACCTGCGCGCCGTGGCCCGAAAAGTAGAACAGCACGGTGGCGTCGGGCGGGGCGGCGCGCACCTTTTCGCCGAAGGCCAGCATGGCCGCGCGCGCCTGCGCCAGGTCGAGGTCCAGGCCGTCGTTGACGCTGAAGCCACGCCGCTCGAGCGCTGCGCGCAGGTCGCGTACGTTCTTGTGGATGGGCGGCAGGTCTTCGCCCTCGGGGTAGTCGCGGTTGCCGATCAGCAGCGCCAGGCGCGGCGGCTCGGGGCCCTCGGGGCCGTCGGCGGCGGCCGGGGCCTGGGCGCGGGCGCCGCCGGCCAGGGCGGTCAGGCCGATCCAGGCACCGCTGCCCTGCAGCAGGCGTCTGCGCCGCAGCAGGGTGGCGGGGCTGGGGGGACGTTGCGCTGGTTTCATGCGGGCTCCGCGCGGCCTTTAGCCTTGGCGATCATGGATTGGGGGCTTCGCAGGCAAGTTCCGCGGCGCGCGGTGGGCACGACGGCGTGCCGCGCAGGCCTTCGCTGCCCACCGTGGCCGGGCGCCCCGGGCCGACCTCGGCGATCACGCCGGCGCGCAGCCGCACCGCCACGTTCTCGGTGCGCACGGCCTCGTCGAAGCGCTCCTTGCGCGCGCCTTCCGAGACCGCCACCGTGGCCGAAATCGAGTTCTCGACCTGCGGCGACACCGGCAACAGGCCGTTGTAGAAGACCGGCACCTCGCTCTGCACCCCCGCGCCGTCGAAGAAGAAGCGGTAGCCGGTGGCGCTGACCTGCGGGCCGGTGAGCAGCACCGAGGTGCTGCCCTTGGCGCCGCCGCGCGGCAGCACCGTCACGTAGCCGGCGTCCAGCGGCACGTTGTCGCGCGGGCCCAGCGCGCGGCTGCCGACGTCGATGCGGATCTCGTTGTCCTTGGCGCCGAAGGGCGACTGCAGCAGGAACGAGGCGTCGCTCAGTTCCAGCGTCAGCCCCGGCAGCGAGAGCTGCGTGCCCACCGTGTTGTCGAAGGGTAGGCGCGCCGTGATGCGGCTGTTGTCGCCCGGAGTGGCCAGCACGTCGGCGGTGATGGACACGATGTCGGACTCGATCCCCTGGCCGCCGACGTTGATGGTGCTGCCCACCACCGTCACCTTGCCTTGCAGCGCGTAGCTGAGCGTGGGGCCGCCGTTGAAGCTGGCGCTGGTCGGGTTGTGGTTCCAGGCCGTGCCGTAGGCGGGGCCGCTGAGGATTTCCAGATTGCCGTCGAAGCGGTTGGCCAGGCTGGTGAGCTGTACCGAGGCGCCACCGCTGGCGCGGATGCGAAGCCCGGCCCCGGTGGCCAGCGTGATGCCGGCGGCCGCGTCCTGCTCCAGCGCCGCGGCGGCCAGAGAGATCGGCAGCGCCAGCGCCAGCCGGCTTTCGACGTCGGCGTCCGGCGCCGTGGGCGTGGCCGTCTGCGACACGGTCAGCTCGAGCGTGCCGCCGTTGACGGTGGTGGCGCCGCTCAGGCGCAGCGTGCCGGCGTCGACGCGGCCGCCAGCGGCCAGCGTCACCGTGCCCAGCACCAGGTCGCGCAGCGCGCCGGCCTCACTGCCGGCCGACAGGTTGACCGCCTCACGTGCGTTCAGCGCCAGGCTGCTGCCCCAGCGGTTGTCGTCGCTCACCGCGGCGATGCGGCGTGCGTCCAGCGTCAGCGCTTCAGCGCCCGGTACGATGACCGGGCCGCGCAGCAGCAGGTCTTCGCTGGCCGTCAGGTTGGCGCTCAGCGCCAGCGTGCCGTCGGCATCGATGCCGCGCAGCGTTTCCACGCCGCCCAGCGTCAGGCGGCCCGCGCCGGCCACGATCACGGCGCTGCCGTCGGGCAGCTCTTCGTTGCCTGCGGTGGCCAGTTCGCCACGCGTCACCAGGGTATTGCCGCTGTAGGTCTTGTTGCTGCCCGACAGCGTCAGGCGGCCGCTGCCGGCTTGTTCGAGCACGCCGCTGCCGCTGACCGGCGCGGCCAGGCTTATGTCGTCGCTGCGCGCGCTGCGCAGCGTGCCGACCACGCTGAAGCCGGCGCTGGCCAGGCTGCCCTGGGTGGCGTCGTCGCCCACCTGCAGCACGCCTTCGGCCACGGTGGTGATGCCGGTGTAGGTGTTGGCGCCGGCCAGGGTGAAGGTGCT
>JALHPY010000015.1 GCA_022842305.1 Rubrivivax sp. | reverse complement strand
CCCGGCAAGGGCCTGCGCGACGCCATGTAAGGTATTTGACCGGGTGCTTAGCTCAGCCGGTAGAGCGGCGCCCTTACAAGGCGTAGGTCGGCGGTTCGAACCCGTCAGCACCCACCAGGTCGGCTAGAATGCGCGGCTCGCTGCGTCACCCGCACGGGTGTTGCGCGGTGCGCGGGCCGGCAGGGCCGGCACGATCTTCCAGGCGAACCGTGGTTCGCCTTTTTGTTGAGCGCGGGCCGGTCGTGGCAGCCCGCGTGGCGCCCACCACCTGCCCGCAGCCACGACCCGAGGTGCCTTTCGATGTTCGATTTCATCCGCGATCACACCCGCCTGGTGCTCGGCGCCATCCTGTTGCTGATCATCCCGTCCTTCGTCTTCTTCGGGGTCGAGGGCTATGCGCGTTTCGGCGACGGCAGCAGCGAGACCGTGGCCAAGGTCGACGGTCGCTCCATCACGCGCGCCGAATGGGACGCCCTGCACGACCGCGCGGTCGACCGCGCTCGCCGCGCCCAGCCCGGTGTGGACACCCAGATGTTCAACACGCCGCAGGCGCGCCGCGACACGCTTGACAGCATCGTGCGCGACCGCGTGCTGCTGGCAGCGGCCCAGGCCATGCACCTCACGCCCAGCGACGCGCGCTTGCAGCGCCTGTTCGTCAGCGACCCGCAGTTCGCCGAGCTGCGCAACGCCGATGGCAGCGTCAACCGTGATCTGCTGGCCGCACAGGGCATGAGCTCGGAGCTGTTCGCGCAGCAGCTGCGCCAGGATTTCGCCACGCGCCAGGTGGTGGCCGGCGTGCTCAACACCTCGTTCGCGCCCGCGGCCGTGGCCGCGGCCGGGCTGGACCCGCTGCTGCAGCGGCGTGAACTGCAATGGCAGCGCTTCGATCCGGCCGTCTACCGCGCCCGCGTCAACCCCAGCGACGCCGAGCTCGAGGCCTTCTTCAAGAAGCACGAGGCGCGCTTCAAGGCACCCGAGAGCGCCACCATCGAATACGTGCAGCTCGACCTGGACGCACTGACCAAGGGCTTGACACTGACCGAACCCGAACTGCAGAAGTTCTACGACGACAACGCCGAGCGCTATACCGCGCCGGCCGAACGCCGTGCCAGCCACATCCTGATCAAGGCCGCATCCGACCAGCCCGACGCCGAGCGCAAGCAGGCGCGTGCGCGCGCCGAGGCGCTGCTGGCCGAAGTGCGCAAGACCCCGGCGGCCTTTGCCGAGCTGGCGCGCAAGAACTCGCAGGACGCGGCCTCTGCGGCGCAGGGCGGCGACCTCGACTTCTTCGGCCGCGGTGCCATGGTGGGGCCGTTCGAGGACGCCGTCTTCGCGCTGAAGACCGGCGAGATCAGCAACCTGGTCGAGACCGACTTCGGCTACCACATCATCACTGTCACCGGCGCCCGTGGCGGCGAGAAGAAGCCCTTTGCCGAAGTGCGCGGCGAGATCGAACTCGAACTGCTCAAGGCCACGGTGCAGAAGCGCTGGCCCGAGGCGGCCGAGCAGTTCACCAATTCCGTGTACGAGCAGTCCGACAGCCTGCAGCCCGTGATCGACAAGCTCAAGCTCGAGAAGCGCACCGCCACGGTGCGGCGCCAGTTGCAGCCGGGCGAGGCCGGCCCGCTGGCATCGGCCAAGCTGCTGGACGCGATCTTCAGCAAGGACACCATTGCCAACAAGCGCAACACCGACGCGGTGGAGATCGGCGCCAACCGCCTGGTCTCGGCACGCGTGCTGCAGCACACGCCCGCGCGCACGCTGACGCTGGCCGAGGTCAATGACGTGGTGCGCGTGCAACTCGTGGCCGAGCAAGCGCAGGCCCTGGCCAGCAGCGATGGCCAGGCGCGGCTGGCCGAGGCGCAGAAGGACGCGGCCCTGGCCCTGCCCCAGACGGCGGTGGTCTCGCGCCTGCAGGCGCCCGGCGTGCCGCGCGCGGTGGTCGAGGCGGCGCTGCGCGTCGACCCCGCCAAGCTGCCGCAGGTGCTTGGGGTTGATCTGGGTGCCGAAGGCTATGCCGTGCTGCGCGTCACCCAGGTGCTGCCCAAGGATCCGGCCCAGGCCGGCGGCGAATCCGCCCTGCGCGGCCAGTACACCCAGGCCTGGGCCGTGGCCGAGGGCGAGGCCTACCTGGGCGCGCTGAAGAAGCGCTTCAAGGCCGAGATCAAGCCTGCGGCCAATGTGCCTTCGGACAGCGCCTCGGCGCCCGCCCGCTGAAGGCGGCTTCGCTATACTTCGCAGTTCGGTGGTGGCTGTAGCTCAGTTGGTAGAGTCCCAGATTGTGATTCTGGTCGTCGTGGGTTCGAGTCCCATCAGCCACCCCATCCGCTCGCTCCATACGGTCCGATAACGGTCCGAACTTCCCGCCAAATCAACGACTTGGCCGGTCGATTCCCGCCGGCCTGTGGTTCGCGCAGCAGACGTCGGTTCGCACTGGGATCACCCCAGGTGCAACGCACATGCTCCGTATGCTCGACGCGCACATCGATGCAGGCCGCCATCGCATCGCCTGCGCGCGGCGCTTGCCCGGCCGGCACCAGCGACTTCAGTCGGTATGCTTGGGCTCCTGCGCCGCAGCCAAGTGGCGGTTGACTTCCATCTCGGCTTGGAGCCAGTCCTCCAACTCGTGTCCGGAGACATAGCCCCGGCGCTCGTAGAACGAGAACGCCGCAATCCGGACCAAGGCCTCGCGTTTCTCGGTGTCGCTCGCCGCCGACTCCGGCGGGGCCGACACCTGTGGCACGTCAACCGGCGCAGCCGTCATGCGTGGCGCAGTCTTCGAAGACGCGGGCTTCTTGGCTTGTGTCGTCGGCATCATCTGTCCCCTTTGAAGGCTGTCCGGGCGGAAACACACACATCGAAAGCCGCGCCCAAGCCAATTCCCAAGCTATCGCGTTCGCGTTCGTGCTTGTTGAGCAGGATCAATCGCACCCTCGAGGCCATGCCGCTGACCGCCGATGTCGACACCCCGCGTCGCATCGCCGCAAGCTGACTTTGGCCGACAGGGCCATCGCGTCGACGGGTGTGAGTCGCAGCGCGGAAGGTCGCGTGCGCGCACGGTAGGCCTCACGGGTGGCAACCGTCGAAGCCGATCCACAGCGCATCCAGTCCTCGACCACTGCCAGCGTCGATCGTGGCGTCATCGGAGCACCTCGGTCGCAAAGTAGATGGCCGCCTTGAACATGGCGAACACCACGCCGGACACCACGACTGCCGAAGCGGCGGCCGACGCAAGACCGGCCAGGATCCATATGCCGTCCCGCTCCAGGATGCCCAGCGCGAGCATGCTGATGGCCAGTGCCGGCAGCATGTTGCCAAGCGGAACGGGAAGCACCAGAACGATCGCAAGCAGCAGGCACACCAAGCCGACCAGGTACTCCATGGGCGGCAGGGCCAGCCAAATGGCGCGGGGCCGCAGCAGCCGCTCTGCTCGTGCCAGCCACGGGCCGATGCGCCGCACCAGCGCCGCAAAGTCGGAGCGCGTCATCGTGCGGCGTGCGATCAGGGCCGGGAGCCAGGGCCGGCGACCGAAAGCCAGTTGCGCCGCCAGGAAGACCAGCGGTGCACCCAGGATGGTCGACGTACCCGGCGGCACCGGCAGCACGTTGGGCACCGCGAACACGAACAGGAGAGCCGCCAACGCCCGATCGCCCAGTACCGCCAGCAAGTCGCCGACGGAGATGCGCTCGCGGCTGTCGTCGTCCGCCAGGGTTTGCAGCATGAGCGACAGCGTGGCCTTGGCAGTCGGGCTTACGGTCGGCTCAGTCATGTGGTGGATGCCTCTGGGTTGCCACAACGGACTTCGAGGTGGGTCAGCAGGGATCTGGCCCTGACCGTGTCGGACCACCTCCTGGATTCCAGTACGGTCACGGCCTGCGTTTCGCCCCCGGTCTTCGGCTCCAACCGGATCTCGGAAACGCCGTCGACCGACCGGGCAGTGACCTCCGCACCTTCCAGTACCACGCGGCGGCGATCCGTGTCACCGTTGCGCACCGAGACCGTCAGTTCACAGTTGGCGTGCAACGCATATCGCCACCGCTTGCCCAGGTGCGGTTCCTTGCCGAGTTCGTTGAGCGCCGCCAGCAGTTGCGCCTGAGTCATGCGCGAGGGTTCGATCTGCGGCACGTCCTCGGTGGGGTAGCCATCGGGACACGCCGCCAGCAACAGCACGCACAGCGCTGACACTGCAGCGCGCCAAGCGAGACCGGAATGGGTCACTGGCAGGGCCACGGTCAGGCCCGCGCGGGGTCAGTACCAGCCTCGGCCGGATCGGCCGGGGGCCGGCGGCAGGCCAACACCTTGTCGATCGTCTTGCCGTCCATGTCGACGATTTCAAAGTGCCAACCCTCCCAGTTCACGGCGTCGGCTACCTTGGGCAGGCGCCCGGTCAGCAGCATCATCATGCCGCTGAGCGTCTGGTAGCGGCCGCGGTCCTCCTCGGGCACAGCCGTGAGTGCCAGGCGGTCCTTGAGCTCGGGCACCGGGATGTGTCCGTCGAGCAACCAGCTGCCGTCGTCGCGCTGCACGGCCCAGGAGGTCTGCGGGTCGCGCGGTCGGAACTCGCCGGTGATGGCCTCCACCAAGTCTTGCAGCGTCACCAGGCCCTGCACCTCGCCGTACTCGTCGATCACGAAGGCCATCTGCACGTGGGACTCGCGGAAGTTGTCGAGCAGTTCCATGCCGGTGAGGGTTTCGGGCACGTACAGCGGCTGCTCCAGGGGCTGATCGCGCAATTCGCGGGCGCCGTCGCGCATCGCCCGCGACAACCACTGCCGCGCGTTGACGACGCCCTGCAGGTGGTCCAGGCCACCCTTGACCACCGGGAAGCGGGCGTGGTCGCTGGCCTCGATGCGCGCCAGGTTCACTTCGAAGGGCTGGTCGATGTCGAGCGCCACGATGTCGGCGCGCGGCACCATCAGCGACCCGATGTGCCGATCATCGAGCCTGAACACATTGCGCACCATGGCGTGTTCGTGCGACTCGATCACGCCGGCCGTCGTGCCTTCTACCAGCATGGCGTGGATCTCCTCTTCCGTGACGGCGTTGCCGCCGTTGTCCTTCACGCCCAGCAGGCGCAGGAGCGCGTGGGTGGAGATGGAGAGCAGCTTCACGAAGGGCTTGGTGGCGATGGCCAGCCAGTTGATGGGCCGCGCCACCAGGCGGGCCAGCGTCTCGGGGTGGGTCTGGCCCAGTCGTTTGGGCACCAATTCGCCCACGACGATGGAGAAGTAGGTGATGACCACCACCACCAGGCCCGTGGCGCCGTAGCTGGCCCAGACCCCGGGCACGCCCAAGGAGAGCAGCCACACGGCCAGCGGCCCGGCCAGCGCGGCTTCGCCGACGATGCCGTTGAGCACGCCGATCGACGTGATGCCGATCTGGATGGTGGACAGGAAGCGCGTCGGGTCCTCACCCAGCGTGACGGCGGCCGCGGCCGAGCGGTCACCCGCGTCGACCAGCTTCTGCAGCCGCGCCTTGCGCGCAGTCACCAGCGCGAGCTCGGACATGGCGAACAGGCCGTTGAGCAGGATCAGCGCGACAAGTATGGCAATTTCCATGAGGTCCTCGAAGAGTTCAGGTCGGTCGGCGCGTCGTTCAGAGTGGATTCAGCACGCCGAAGTGCAGCAGCGCCAGCACGCCCAGACCGGGTGCGATGCGGTAGGCGACGTAGGTCAGGTAGCTGCGTGATCGCCGTGATCGCCGTGAACGCGGCGCCCGGGTCGCCGCCCGACGGCAGCAGCGGACCGACGAGGCGCAGGTGCTGCGCGCTCGACGACACCGGCAGGAATTCGGTCAGTCCTCGCAGCAGGCCCAGGAAGGCAGCGTCGGCCCATTCAGTGCCGATCACGCGGCCCCGCGATGGGCCGCCTATTCGCAGCGTCGTTCACTCGTCGCGGCCACTGGCGATGCCCAGCAGGGCAAGCAGCCAATACGTGTTGCGCAGGACGCGGTTGCGTTCGCCGACGCCGGCAACGCCAGCGGTGATCGGGTCGTGGGTGGTGGTGTGGTTCATGGGTTGTCCTGTCGACTGAGAGTCCGGGCACTGCGGGCAGGCTGCGCCACAAGGGGGGCAGGCCGCGGCCGGATGTGCGTTAAGTGGAATTCCCCGACGCCCCCAACGCGGCGGGCTGCGCGGGCAGGGCCCACGCCTGCAAGGCCGTCGAATTCGGCGCGGCCGTGGCGCGTCAGCCCGCGAGGGCGGCGCCGCAGGGTGGACGCAAAGGTCCGGCGAGGAAGGGCAGTTCCGCTTCGGCCGATGCGAAGGCGCGCGGCTGGGCCATCACCACTGATGTGGCGCTGGGCGTCAGAGGCGTCGGCAGCAAGCCGGGCGATTCGGCCGCGGGATCGCTCTGAGCCAGCGACGGCAGGTCGTCCAGGTGATGGTGCTCCACCGAGCCTTCATGTCCCGCCGCCTGACCACCGGCATGGACGAATGCATGCCCCTGCTCGGGCGAAGGCTGCGCAAGGACGCGCGGTGCCTCGATGGTGCTGAGGCCGGACCAGAGCAGAACGAAAGACAGGACGAGGGCGATCACCCGAAAAGGCATGGATGCATTGTACCGAGCCGGTCGGATCGGCCGCCCACCGCAAAGGTTGTCTGCGCCCAGGCCGATGAGCAAGGCCAGGACGGGCAGGCCGTTCGGGTCGCGCAACCCGACCGTGCTGCATCGATGCGCAGCAACTCGGCCCGTGCGCTGATCGTGTCGATGAAGTCGGCCAGATCGTCGGGTGATGCCTTCAGCCTCGCCGATCAGGCCGTGACGCACTGGCTGTCCTGGCCCAAGACCTACGGTTTGGAAGCCGTCATGGCTTGCGCCGCTCAGTGCGCCAGCTTGAGCACCACCACGCCCAGCACGATGAGCGCCACGCCCAGAAAGCGCATCAGCGAAGCCGGGTCGCCGTAGAACATCACCCCCACCAGGAACGTGCCGGATGCGCCGATGCCGGTCCACACCGCGTAGGCCGTGCCGATGGGAATCTGCCGCTGGGCCAGCCACAGCAGCAGGCCGCTGAAGGCCATGAAGACCACCGCAACGGCGATGCCGGCCACGCGCGTGGCGGGCTCCTGCGCCATCTTCAGGCCCACCGGCCAGCCGATCTCGAACAGGCCCGCCAGCACCAGGTAGAACCAGCTCATCGTGCGTTTCCTCCTGCCTGCATGATCGAGTCACAGGCACGCCAGCATGCCTGATTGCGTTGAACTGCTCGCGTGGCGGTTGCAGGCCCGGGCGCGAAGCCCGGGCTGCAGTCATGCCGCACGTGACGTGGAGATCAGCACATCGGTGCTGCCTTCGGCCAGCACGTGCTTGCTGACACTGCCCAGCAGCAGGTCTTCGGCGGCCGACTGGCCGTGCTTGCCCAGCACCACCAGGTCGCAGTCCTTGTCCTGCTCGTGCTCGATGATGCGCTGGGATGCATCGCCGTCCACGATGCAGGGCTCCCAGTCGCCCGGCTTCAGGCCGGCAGCGGCCGCCAGCGCATGCAGGCGCTGAGTGGCGTCGGCGCGGGCCTGTCGCCGGAAGCGTTCGATGGTCGCGGCTTCGACGCCCGCGAACTGCAGCTTTTCCTCGAACGGCACCCGGTAGGCGTTGAACAGCATCAGCCGGGCATGCGGCGCCACCTGCCGCGCCAGCGTGATGGCGTGTGCCGACCAGGGTGAAAAGTCCAGCGCCACCAGGGCGCGCCGGTAAGGCTCATGCGGCGTCTGCCGCACCACCAGCAGGGGCCGTGCGCTGCGGCGCAGCAGGCGCTCCGACGTGCTGCCCAGCACCAGCCGACGCAGGAAGCCGGCGCCGCGCGCGCCCAGGACCAGCAGTGCGGCGTGCAGCGCATCGGCCTCGGCGCCGATCTCCTCGAGCGCTGTTCCGCCGACGATGAACGTGCGCGCGCTGACGCGGCGGCTCTCCTGCAGCTCGAAGGCCAGCGCCTGCAGCTGCCGCTGTGCATCGTCGTGCACGTGCTGCTCCAGCGCGTGCCCCGGGCCCAGCCACTGGCGCAGTTCCCGCAGCGCGCCGCCCGGCAGCACGTGCATCAGCGTGAGCGGGGCGCCGACTTCGTGTGCCAGCCGCGCCGCACGGTCGGCGGCATGCCGGGCAGGGGCCGAGAAGTCGGTGGCGGCAAGGATGGGGCCCAGATGGCTCATGGGGAATCTCCCTGTTCACGGAGGTCGCGCGCCGGCCGCGCCGCTGCAGGCAAGCGGGGCCCGGGCATGCGGGTGGGGTGGTGCCGGTGCGCGGCGTCGATGCACGCTGCTAGCCCCAGATGTCCAGCGGTGGATCGGTGGCCAGCGCGCGCAGCAGGTCGGTGCGCGAGACGAAGCCCAGCAGGTCCTGGTTGTCGCCGACCACCGGCACGCCGGGCAGCCCGGTGTGCAGCAGCAAGGCGGCGACGCGGCGCAAGTCGGTGCCGGGTGCGGTGCTGGGCACCGGCGACCACATCACGGCCGTCACCGGCTGCGCCAGGCGGGCCGATTCCGCCGCCAGACCGTGCGGCTCCAGCAAGGCGGCCGGCATCAGCTGCGCCCGGCTCACCAGCCCGACCAGGGCGCCGCCATGGCCGACCACCGGCGCCTGCCCGATGCCGAGCCGGCCGAGCATCTGCCAGGCCTCGCGCAGCGTCGCCGTGGCCGGCACCGTGAGCGCCGGGCTGCGCATCACATCGGCTGCGCAGCTCAGCGGCTGACGCGCCCGGGCGGCCCCGCCCTGGCCGTAGGCCTGCACCGCCTCTTGTCCGAGGGGCAGCCCGCCGCCGCCACTGCCCGGTGAAGCCGGCATCGGCGGATCTGCCTCGGTCAGCACGGGTGCAGTGCGCCGCATCCTGGCGACGCCGGTCACCAGTTGCTGCTGCTGCAACTGCTCCAGCGTGCCCGAGAACATGCGACCGTGGACCCCGTGAACATGGAACATCGCTGCTTCTCCTGTCGACCTCGCGCGCTTTCACACCCCGCCCAGGTATACCAGCGCCGCGTTCACCACGTAGGTGGCGGCCAGCGCCAAGCTGACCCAGCTGACCACCCGCAGCGTGCGCCCGCGCGGCCGCATCACCAGGCCGATGATGACCAGGCCCGTCATCACCATGGCGGTCACCGCGGTGCCGGCATGCACCGATGCGGCGTCGGCGAGCAGCGGCCCGCGCACGTAGAACGCATCGTCCACGGCCAGTATCAGCACGTTGAACAGGTTGCTGCCCAGCAGGTTGCCGATGGCCATGTCCAGCGCGCCCAGGCGCAGCGCGCCCAGCGTCACGGCCATTTCGGGCAGCGTGGTCACGATGGCCATCAGCACGGTGCCGACGAAGCTCCGGGACAGGCCCAGGGCCTGCGCCAGGCCGTCGCCCACCTGCGGCAGCCAGCTGCCTGCCGCCAGCACCACCAGCGCGGCCAGGCCGAAGTGGCGCCATGCGTGCCGCGTCTGCCCTGCCGCTGCCGGCGCGGGGGTGGCGCCGACGGCAGCCATGGCCTGGCGCTCGTGCGCATGCACCCCCTTGAGCGCCAGCAGGTACAGCACCAGCAGCATCGGGCTGTAGACACCGACGTGCAGCACGGCCGGGGCGCGGTTGCCGGTGAGCAGGCTCATGGCAACGAAGCCCAGCATCACCACGCCGAAGCCGGCCGACAGCAGGTGCGTCGAGCTGGCCTCGCGGTACATCGGCTGCCCGCGCTGCAGGGCGTCGACGACGACCAGGAACAGCAGGTTGACGACGCAGGCGCCCAGCGCATTGCCCACCGCCAGGTTGGGTGCATCCACGAAGGCCACCGCACTGATGCCCGAGGACAGCTCGGGCAGCGAGGTCACGGTGGCCAGCAGCGCCAGGCCGACCCAGCCGCGTCCCCAACCGTAGGCGGCTGCCAGCGTGTCGGCGCTGCGGCTGAGCACGTAGCCCGCGCGCGCAATCAGCACGGCGCAGACGAGAAACTGGAACAGCAGCCAGGCCAGCGTCATGGCCGCGCCCGGCGCGCCGTGCGCACCCACAGCTTGCGCGCCTCTTCCACCCACAGCACCAGGCTGGCCAGCCCCAGCAGCGGCAGCAGCGACGCCAGCGCCAGCGGTACGGTATGGAACAGCGCGTTGAGCGCCGGCACGTAGACCACGGCCGCCTGCAGCGCGATGCTCAGCGACAGGCCCAGGGCCAGCCAGCGGTTGCGCAGCAGCCGCGGGCCCAGCGCCGACGCGATGGCCGACTGGCAGTTCAGCACGTTGAACCAGCAGCACATGGCCAGCACGGTGAAGGTCTCGGTGCGCACCATCTCCAGCGCCGCGCCCTGGCCCAGCCGCCACGCGAACCAGCCGAAGGTCACGGCCGCGATCAGGGGTGTCATCAGCGCCACGCGTGCCAGCAGCTCACGGCCCAGCAGGGGGTCGTCGCGCTGTACCGGCGGCCGCTGCATCTCGTTGCCGTCGGGCGGGTCCATCACCAGGTTGAGCGTCACCGTGCCCTCGGTGACGATGTTGATCCACAGGATCTGCACCGCCACCAGCGGCAGCGGGTAGCCGCCCAGCAGCGCGGTCACCAGCACCAGCAGTGCGGCCATCGAGGTGGCGAACAGGTACAGGATCACCTTCTTCAGGTTGCCGTAGACGACCCGGCCTTCCTCCACGGCACCGACGATGGTGGCGAAGTTGTCGTCGGTGATCACGATCTTGGCCGCGCTCTTGGCGACCTCGGTGCCGGTGATGCCCATGGCCACGCCCACATCGGCCCGCGCCAGCGCCGGCGCGTCGTTGACGCCGTCACCGGTCATCGCCACCACCTCGCCCCGCGCCTGCAGTGCCTCGACGATGCGCAGCTTCTGCGCCGGCTGCACGCGGGCGAACACGGCGATGCCGGGCAGCGCGTCGCGCAGGTCGGCTTCGCCCATGCGTTCGAGTTCGGGGCCATCGACGGCGCGCTCGCCGTCGCGCGCCATGCCCAGTTCGCGCGCGATCGCCAGGCCGGTGAGCTTGTGGTCACCCGTCACCATGATCGGCCGGATGCCGGCGACCCGGCATTCGGCGACCGAGCGCTTGACCTCTTCGCGCGGCGGGTCGATCTGCCCCACCAGGCCCAGCAGGCGTGCACGGCCGGCCAGCGCGTCGAAGCCGGCCGCCGCATCCAGGGCGTCGTCGTCCAGCGTGGCGAAGGCCAGCACGCGCAGCGCCTGCGTGGCCATGGCTTCGGCGGCTTCGCGCGCTGCGTGCAGGGCCACGGCGCCCTCGGCCGCGCACAGCCGCAGCACGGCCTCGGGTGCGCCCTTGATCCACACGCGGCGCGGCGCGCCGGGCATGCGGTGGCGCGTGGCCATCAGCTTGGTGTCGGAGTCGAAGGGCAGCTCGGCTTCACGCGGCGCTTCGCGACGCAGGGCCTCGAGCGTGAGGCCGGCCTTGTGCGCCAGCACCAGCAGCGCACCTTCGGTCGGATCGCCCAGAACGGCCCAGCCGGCGCTCTCCTGCTCGGGGGGCAGCAGCTGCGCGTCGTTGCACAGTGCGGCGGCCAGCAGCAGGTCCCGCAGCGCCGGGTCGGCCGCGTCTGCCGGGTTGCCGCCCTCGGTCATCGGCCCTTCGGGCACGTAGCCGATGCCGCCGACGTTGATCTCGCGGCCGCCCGGCAACCACAGGGTCACGGCCGTCATCTCGTTGCGGGTGAGGGTGCCGGTCTTGTCGCTGCAGATGACGGTGGTGGAGCCCAGCGTTTCCACCGCCGACAGGCGTCGGATGATGGCCCCGCGTGCGGCCATGCGCTGCATGCCCACCGCCAGCGCGATGGTCATGGCCACCGGCAGGCCTTCGGGCACCATCGAGACCATCTGGCTGATGGCCACCATCAGCACTTCGGACAGCGGCAGTTCGCGCCACAGGCCCAGCAGCAGCACCAGCACGAACAGGCCCAGCGCCGCCACCACCAGGGCGCGGCCGAACTGCTCGAGCCGCAGCTCCAGCGGTGTCTTGGGCTCCTGGGCGCCTTCGGTCAGACCGGCGATGCGGCCCACCTCGGTGTGCACCCCGGTGGCGACGACCACGGCACGCGCCCGGCCCGCCGTGACATGCGTGCCGGAATACACCATGCAGTGCCGGTCGGCCAGGCCGGTGGCCTCGGCCACCGCCGCCAAGGACTTGGACACCGGCACCGATTCGCCGGTGAGCGCGGCCTCGGCCAGTTGCAGCTGCGCCGCTTCGACCAGGCGGGCGTCGGCAGCCACGGCATCGCCGGCGGCCAGCAGCACGGTGTCGCCGGGGACCAGCTCGCGCGCCTCGATCACCTGCTCGGCGCCGTCGCGCAGCACCCGCACGCGCAGCGCCGACAGCCGGCGCAGGGCTGCCATCGAGCGCTCGGCCCGGCCTTCCTGGAAGCTGCCGATCAGCGCGTTGACCAGCACCACGGCCAGGATGACCATCGCATCGCCGCGGTGCCCCAGCGCCACGGCCAGCACCGCGGCGACGAACAGGATGTAGATCAGCGGGCTCTTGAACTGGCGCGCAAAGGTGCGCCACAGCGGCTTGGGCGGCGGCTGGGGCAGTGCGTTCGGGCCGTGCCGTGCCTGGGCCTGCCGCAGCGCAGCGAGGTCCAGGCCGCGTTGCGCATCCAGCCCGAAGTGCTGCATCACCTGCTCTGGTGGCAGGGCGTGCCACAAGGGGGCGATGTCTTCGGTGTGCCTGTCCGCCATTCAGTATCTCCTGGTGTGGACGAGACCCGGCTCAACTGCCCCGCGGCAACAGATCCCGGGGGAGCCGCCACCTGGCAGACACCCCAGCGTGGGCCCCGGTTCCGGGTGCGGCGTTGAGGTGCATCAATCACCGTGCCGGGCGGTCGTCCGCCGGGCCCGGCCGGGTTGGGCGGGCACGGGGCAGCGCGCCTGAAGCGCCGCCTTTTCTCGATGAATCGCCAGCGAATATTCGAGCACCGGACACAGGTCACCAGATCTACAGTCATGCCGAGCCCTGCACAAGCAGGAGGTGCCGATGCTTGCGACCATGCCCACGGCCCACGACGCCGCTGCCGCGCTGCTGGCCAGCGTGCTGTCTGCCAACGGACGCATCGAGGCGCGCCAGGCGGCCGAACGGGACCGGTTGCGCGCCTGCCGGACACTGGGCATCGAGCGTGAGCGGCTTTGATGGAGCGGCAAGCCATGACAACCCTGCGCGATCTGGTGGTCCATGTCGAGGACGAGTGGCTGTCTCGGCATGCGGTCGATCTGGCGGCCTCGCTGGCGGCGCAAACGGGCGCCAGACTGACGGCGCTGCTGGTCACTGCCCCGGTGAATGCCGGCGTGGGCTTCAGCGCGGAGACCGCATCGCTGGCGCAGCAGCTCGGGCAGGCACAGCGGGATGCGCTGCTCGGCATCGGTGAACGTCTGGCGGCGGGCGTACGCCAACGCCACGACGTGGCCGTCGAGGTGCGGCTCGCCGAAGGTGATGCGGTCGATGCCTTGCAGGCACATGCCAGGACGGCGGATCTGCTGATCACGTCGCAGCGGGATCCGGCCGGCGAGGGCGGGCTGACGACGGGTCAGTCTGCGCGGCTGCTGGTCGGTGCCGCCTGCCCGGTGATGACGGTGCCCTACGTCGGGTGGACCGCCAACGGCGCCGCGGCGCCCGACGCGGGGGCCTTGCGGCGCGCGCTGGTGGCCTGGTCCGACACCCGGGAAAGCGGACGCGCGCTGCGCGACGCCCTGCCGCTGCTGGTGCGCTGCTCCGAAGTGGGGCTGGTCAGTTTTGCGGATGCCGATCGTGCCGATGTCGCGGCGTGCCGGGCATCCCTGCGGCAGGTGGCCGACCACCTTGCAAGGCATGGGGTGCAAACCACGATGACCGTGCTGAGCCAGGCCGAACCTTCCATGGGCGAGCGCATGCAGCGCGGTTGGGTGCCGGACGTCGCGGTGGCCGAGGCCCTGCTGTCGCACGCCGCGGACACGCAGGCCGACTTCATCGTGATGGGAGGCTACGGCCACCCGCGGCTGTGGGAACTGGTGCTGGGGGGCGTCACCCGCACGATGCTGGAGACGATGACGGTTCCACTGCTGATGTCGCACTGACCGGATGGCCGCACGAGCACTCCAGGCTCGGGCCCGGCTTCCCGTCGACCTTGCCTTGCAGGGGGGTGGTGGCGGTTTGCGTACCCCTGATGGCGCTGGTGGCCGTGGTGGTGCTGGGAGCCGCTTTCGGAAGCTTCTGAAGGCCGACCCTGCGGCGGTGCTTCAGCGCCGCCGATGCCGCTTCCACAGCACGGACAGCTTCCAGGCCGCCAGGACCAGGAAGTAGGTCGCGATGCCCACGGCCGTGGCCAGAACCGCCAGGCCAAGCAGCAGCGGCTTGCCGACGCCCAGGATGCGGCGCATGGTTTGCTGCCACCAGCTTTCATCCACGGTGTCGACTTCCGCGGCGGCGATGGCGGGGGCCGGCGCCTGGGCCGACTCGCCGAGGATGGCGCTGCCCAAGGCCCAGGCGGCGTAGTACACGGGGCCGAAGGTCAGCGGGTTGGTGACCAGGGTGCTGGCCACCGCGGCCGGGACGTTGGCGCGCAGCACCACCGCGGCGGCGGCGCTCAAGGGAATCTGGGCCAGCGGGACCAGCAGGCCGAAGAAGATGCCCAGCGCCATGCCCAGCGCGAGCCCGCGCCGGCTCATGTGCCACAGCCGCGGGTGGTGCAGCGCGGGGCCCAGCCAGCGCAGCCAGCGGTTGGCCCGGATGGCTTCGGCGCTGGGCAGCCAGTCATCCAGCTTCTTCATGCGCGGCTTATCGACGGTGCATCGGGAGCTTGTGTCAGGCCGCCTTGCGGCGCGGCGCGGCACGGGCCGGCTGGGCGCGTTCTTCGGGCTGGAACAGCCCGTCACGGGCTGCACGGGTGATGGCCAGCAGGCAGGGGTGGGTGATGCGCCGTTCGATCGAGATGGCAAAGAACTGCTCCTCGACCTCGTCGATGGTGCCCACGTGCTGCACCTGCAGGCGCGACTCGATCTCCTGGGTCAGGACCTCTGGGCCCAGCAGGTAGCCCACGCCCTGGCGGCCGAATTCCTGCGCCAGCGCGCTGTCGTCGAACTCGGCCACGATGCGCGGGCGCAGCGCCTGCGACTTGAACCAGGTGCGCAGGCGCTGCCCGGCCGCCGAATCCTCGCCCGGCATCAGCAGCGGTGCGCCATCCAGGCAATCGGGGAAGGGCTTGCGCGTGCGCGCCTTCAGGGCCTGTGCGGCGAAGACGGCGATGCGCGAACTGCCCAGGCGGTGGCTGAAGGCCTTCACGCTGACCGTGGGCGGCAGCGGTGCGTCGGCGATCACCAGGTCCAGCGAGTGCACCGCCAGCTCGGACAGCAGGCGGTCCAGGCGCCACTCCCTGCAGACGATGCGCAAGGGCTCTTCGATCTTCAAGGCTGGCTGCACCAGGTGAAAGGCGATCGACTTGGGCACCACGTCGGCCACCCCGACGCGGAACTCCATCGTCCGACCCTGCTGTGTCTTCTCGCGCACCGCGGCTTCCAGCTCGGAGCCCAGCGAGAAGATCTCCTGGGCGTAGCTCAGGGCGACCTGCCCCGTGTCGGTGAGCACCAGGCGCCGCCCGACCTTCTCGAACAAGGGGCCCCCCAGGCGATCGGCCAGCAACTGGATCTGGCCGCTGATGGTCTGCGGCGTCAGGTGCAGCTGGCGGCTGGCCGCGGCCACGCTGCCGGTTTCGGCCACCTGCAGGAAGTAGTGAAGATGCTTGTAGTTCATGGCGGTCATCAGATTTAGTCGAGCGAATGACGGCAATTATTCGAGTTTACGCGGACTCTTCGGGCTCCTAGAGTGTGAAGCCCGGTGTCCACCCAACCGCCGGGAAAGACGGGCCATGGACATCCGATTCTTCGCACGCGCAGCAGATGGCCGCATTGGCCACGAGGGATTGGCCGAGCATGCGCGGCGCCGACTGCAGCTGCGCCTGAAGCACCTCAGCGACCGCGTCGCGCATGTCTGGGTGAAGTTCGGCGACACCGCGGGTCGGCTCGGCCATCGGGAAACCTACTGCGTCATGCAGGTTCAACTGCGCGGCGCACCGGCGGCAACCGTGGTGGACATCGGCACGGACGTCCACGTCACCATCGACCGCGCGGCCCGCCGCGTGGGCCAGCTGGTGGAAGCACAGCTGAGCGTCGCGCACGACTGACGTTCGGCGGGCCCGCACCGCGCGCTCGGCCGTCTTCAGCCCTGCGCAGCCAACGCGCGGCAGCTCCAAGGCCCGTCAGCGCGGAGCCATGTAGGCCGCGAACAGCGCGGCCGACAGCGCCCGCAGGCGCGCGCGCTGGGCCACGATCTCGTGGTGCCGCCCCTGGCGTTCCAGCCGCAGCAGCGCCATCACCGCACCGAAGGCCTGGCCCGGCGGCGCTTCCGCGGGCGCGGTGGCGGGCGCCAGTGCGGCGGCCAGCAGCGGTTGCTCGACCAGCACAAAGGCCGGCAGCCAGGCCCACTCTTCGCCCGACCCCATCGTGGTGTCGAACTGCGCCTCGAAGCGTGCCACCAGCTTGTCCAGCCGCGCGTCGGCCAGTTGCGGCAGCAGCGCCGCTGCGCGGGCGGGCGCCAGCCACAAGGCCTCGGCCAGCAGGGGCCAGGCGGCATCGGCACCTTCGCTGCGCCAGCGCGCCTGCGTCATCCACAGCAGCGGCACGGGAATGCGCCGCCAGGATTCGATGCGCGCCACGGCCTGCGCCGCCGCCTGCCAGGCCTGCGCGCGCAGGTACAAGGCGGCGGCATGGGCATCGGCTTGCGCAGGCTGCCAGCCCACGGCAGCCGCCCTGTCGGCCAGCCAGCGCCATTGGCCCTGCAGCCAGGCCGCGGCGTCTCGAGCGCCCAGCGCGGCCGCGGCCGCAGCGGCGATCGGGCCTTCCAGGCGGCGGCGTGCGTCCAGCAAGGCGGCCACGTCCAGCGGGCCCGTGATCGACCGCTGCCAGACCAGGTGTTCGATCAGCAGGGCGGCCGGCGCCAGCACGGTGTCGCCGCCGAACTCGGCCTGCAGCGTCCGGGCGGCGGCCTGGGCCGCGTCCGGTTGGCCGTCGAGCAGGGCCTGCGCCAGGTCGTTGCGCAGGCCCACGTCGCGGCTGTCGTCGAAGATGTCGAGCTGGTGGGGCATGGTCTTGATATCGGGCGGCCGGCAGTGTGCCATCGCGGTCGCGACGATGCCCACTGCGCCGCCGGTCGCTACAGTGAGGGCTCTTGGGGCGTCCGGGGGCTTGCCATGGTGGGTTCGTCCAATCCTCGCAACGGTGTCGATGCTCGTGCCGCGCGCAGGCGCTGGCTGCGCAGTGCCGGCGCGGCCGGGCTCCTGGCCGCGGCGCCATGGCCTGCTGCGACCGCGGCTGCGGCCGCGCCGCTGCTCACGCGGCCCATTCCGTCCACGGGCGAAGCTTTGCCGCTGGTGGGCCTGGGCAGCTGGATCACCTTCAACGTGGGCGCCGACCCGGCGGCGCTGCAGGCCTGCACCCAGGTCGTGCAGGCCTTCTTCGAGGGCGGCGGCCGGCTCATCGACAGCTCACCGATGTACGGCTCGTCGCAACCCACCATCGGCCATGCATTGGCGCGCCTGCGCCACCCGGCGGCGCTGTTCTCGGCCGAGAAGGTGTGGGTGGGCGACGCTGCGCGCGGCGCGGCGCAGATCGAGGCCTCGCGCGCCTTCTGGGGCGTGCCGCGCTTCGACCTGATGCAGGTGCACAACCTGCTGGCCTGGCAGCAGCACCTGCCGCGGCTGCTGGAGATGAAGGCCGCCGGGCGCCTGCGCTACGTGGGCATCACCACCTCGGAAGGGCGGCGCCACGCCGAGTTCGAGCAGCTGATGCGCACGCAGCCGCTGGATGTCGTGCAGTTCAGCTACAACCTGCTGGACCGCGAGGCCGAGCAGCGTCTGCTGCCGCTGGCGCGCGAACGCGGCATGGCCGTGCTGGCCAACCGGCCCTTCCAGGAAGGCGCGCTGCTGCAGCGCCTGCAGCGCCACCGTCTGCCCGGCTGGGCGGCCGAGATCGGCTGCAGCAGTTGGGCGCAGGTGGCGCTGAAGTTCGTGGTGTCGCACCCGGCCGTGACCTGTGCCATCCCGGCCACCAGCCAGGTGGCCCATGTGCGTGAGAACCTGGGCGTGGCGCGCGGCCCGCTGCCCGACGCCGCACTGCGCGCGCGCATGGCGGCCGACGTGGCGGCACTGTGAGCGAGTGGTGGACCGAGTGGTGGACATACAGGCCGGCCGACTTCCTGATGTTTGCGCCGCGCAGCTACTGGCGGCTGTTCGAGTTGCACAACCAGGCGCTGTGGCCCTGGCAGGGCCTGCTGGTGGCGTTGGGGCTGCTGGCCATGGTGCTGCTGGCCATGGCGCCGCAGTTGCGCCACCGATCAGCGCCCACGCCGGTGCTGCGCTTCACGCTGGCCGGCCTGGCGCTGGCCTGGGCGGGGGTGGGCTGGGGCTTCCTCCAGCAGCGCTACGCCCCCATCAACTGGGCGGCGCAGGGCTTTGCGCTGGGATTCGGCCTGCAGGCACTGCTGCTGCTGGGCCTGGCGGCTGAAGGCGCGTTGCGGTCCGCTGCCGCGCTGCTGCGGCGACGCCTGGCATTGACGCTTGGCCTGCTGGCCCTGTTGGCCTACCCGCTGCTGGCACCGGCCTTTGGCCGGCCGCTGGCGCAGGCCGAGGTCTTTGCCGTGGCGCCCGACCCCACGGCCTGCACCACGCTGGCGCTGCTGCTGGGCCTGCAGGGCGGATCGCCGCTGGCGCGCGGCTTGCTGACGCTGGCCTGGGGTTGTGCGCTGGCCTGGTGCGCCGTCAGCACGGCCACGCTGTGGACCATGGGATCTGTGCAGGCCGTGGTGCCGGCGGCCTTTGCGCTGGCTGCGTTGGTCGCAGCGCGATGGGGCCGTGCGCGGGCGGGGCAGGGCTGACGCCCCCCGCCATCAGCCCTTTCCGGCCAGCCCCAGCCGTTCGATCGTGGCCTTCTCCGCCTCGAAGGTTTCGCGCGCAAAGCGGGTGTAGGCCTCGGTGCCCATGTAGATCGTGGTCTGGTCGAACTTGTCGCAGGTGGCTTGCACGGCAGGGTCGTCCAGGGTCTTCTTGAAGGCGTCGTGCAGCGTGCGCACCACGGCCGGATCCATGCCCTTGGGGCCGCACACGCCGAAGGGCGAGTCGCTCACGGTCTTGTAGCCCAGCTCGTCCAGCGTGGGCACGTCGGGCCAGCGCTTGGTGCGCTTGCTGCCGTAGGTGGCCAGCAGGCGCAGCTTGCCGGCGTTGACGTGCGGGCCCCAGCCGGTGGCGTCGCTGGCGGCCATGGTGTGGCCGCCCAGCAGGGCCTGCATGTTGTCGGCGTTGCCTTTGAACGGGATGTGGTTGAGCGTGATGCCGGCGCGCTGCGCGAACTCTTCCACCGCCAGGTGCGGGCTGGTGCCGGTGGAGCCATAGTTGAACTTGCCCGGGTTGGCCTTGGCCCAGGCCACCAGGTCGGCAATGTTCTTGATGGCCGAATCGGCCGGCACCACCAGGCCGAAGGTGTAGCCGGTGAGGCAGGCGATCCAGGTGAAGTCCTTCAGCACGTCGAACTGCACCTTCTGCATGTGCGGGATGCGGAACACGCCGTGCGGCAGCTGGCTCAGGGTGTAGCCGTCGGGCTTGGCATTGACCAGTTCGTTGGCGCCCATCACGCCGCCCGCGCCCGGCTTGTTGTCGACGATGACCTGCTGGCCCAGGATCTTGCCCGCGCTTTCGGCCAGGGCGCGGATCACGGCGTCGGTGGAGCCGCCTGCTGCCCAGGGGCAGATGTAGCGGATAGGGCGCGCCGGGAAGGCCTGCGCCCGGGCCAGCGAGGGCAGGGCGATGGCGGCGGCCGCGGCTGTGCCGTGGACGATGATCTGGCGGCGGGTGGGGCGGCAGTCTCCGGTTTTGAGTGGTTCAGTCGCTGAGGTAGGCCGCGGCCAGCGTGTGCAGGTGCTCGCGCGAAGGGCCGTCCAGGTAGGGCAGCAGCAGCGCCAGCGCGTGGAAGGCGCCGCGGCCCATGGCGGCGGCGGCGCTCTCGGGCTCGAGCGCCTTGCGCGGCTCGCGTACGTATTCGTAGCTCAGCCAGTAGGTCACCACCACCACCATGGCGGTGGCGGTGGGCGCGGCCTCGGCGCCGGTGATGCGCATGGCGCCGCTGCGCGCCAGGCCGTCCAGCAACTGGTGCATGGCGCGCTGCTTGTTCTTGAGCACGAACTGGAAGTGCGTCTCGAGCTTGCGGTTCTTGCTGAGCAGGTCGTTCAGGTCGCGGTAGAGGAAGCGGTAGCTCCAGATCAGCTCGAACAGCATGTGGAAGAAGAGCCAGGCGTCCTCGACGTTCTCGACGCCGTCGGCGGCGCGCAGGATCTCGTCCAGCGCCTGCTCGTAACGGCCGAAGAGCGTGTTGATCAGCTCGTCCTTGGCCGGGTAGTGGTAGTACAGGTTGCCCGGGCTGATGCCCAGCTCGGCCGAGATCAGCGTGGTGCTGACGTTGGGCTCGCCGAAACGGTTGAACAGGTCGAGGGTCACCTCGAGGATGCGTTCGGCCGTGCGGCGCGGCTTCTTGGGCGGTGGGGCCATGGGCGGGCATTCTTGCATCGGGGGCCTGGCTTGCCACTGCCTACAATCCCGCGCTCCATGCCCTCAGCCCCCGCCGCCATCGCCGTCAGCTTCCAGAACGTCAGCAAGGTCTACAAGGGCGCACGCGGCGAGGTGCGCGCGCTGGACGGCGTGTCCTTCGACGTGGCCCAGGGCGAATTTTTCGGCCTGCTGGGCCCCAACGGCGCGGGCAAGACCACCTTGATCTCGGTGCTGGCCGGGCTGGCGCGCGCCAGCGGCGGCCGCGTCACGGTGATGGGCCACGACGTGGTGGCCGACTACGCCGCGGCGCGCAAGTCGCTGGGCATCGTGCCGCAGGAGCTGGTGTTCGACCCTTTCTTCAGCGTGCGCGAGACGCTGCGCATCCAGAGCGGCTACTTCGGCGTCAAGCACAACGACGCCTGGATCGACGAACTGCTGGCCGCCTTGGGCCTGACCGACAAGGCCGGCGCCAACATGCGGCAACTGTCGGGCGGCATGAAGCGCCGCGTGCTGGTGGCGCAGGCGCTGGTGCACCGGCCGCCGGTGATCGTGCTGGACGAGCCCACGGCCGGTGTCGACGTGGAACTGCGCCAGACGCTGTGGCAGTTCATCTCGCGCCTGAACCGCGAAGGCCACACCGTGCTGCTGACCACGCACTACCTTGAAGAAGCCGAGGCCCTGTGCGGCCGCATCGCCATGCTCAAGCAGGGCCGCGTGGTGGCGCTGGACAAGACCTCGGCACTGCTGGCCGGCCGCGCCAGCACCATGCTGCGCTTCAAGACCGACGCCGCGCTGCCGCCGGCCGTGGCGGCGCTCTCGCGCGTCACCGGGCGCGTGGTGCAGCTCAAGGCGCGCGACGCGGCCGGTGTCGAGACCCTGCTGGCCACGCTGCGCGAGGCCGGCATCAAGGTCGAGGACCTGGAGATCGGCCGCGTCGACCTGGAAGACGTGTTCCTCGAGATCATGCAGGGCAGCACCCCATGAACTTTGCCGGTGCCGGAACCCTGTTCCGCAAGGAGATCCTGCGCTTCTGGAAGGTGGCCGTACAGACCGTGGCAGCGCCCGTGCTCACTGCGGTGATGTACCTGCTGATCTTCGGCCACGTGCTCGAAGACCATGTCGAGGCCTTTCCGGGCGTGGGCTACACCAGCTTTTTGATCCCCGGGCTGGTGATGATGAGCGTGCTGCAGAACGCCTTTGCCAACAGCAGCAGCTCGCTCATCCAGAGCAAGATCACCGGCAACCTGGTGTTCCTGCTGGTCACACCGCTGACGCCGGCCACCTGGTTCGTGGCCTACGTGGGCGCATCGATGGTGCGCGGGCTGGCGGTGGGCGCCGGGGTCTTCCTGGTGACGCTGTGGTTTGCGCCGCTGCGCCTGGCCGAGCCCTGGTGGATCATCGTGTTCGCCGCTTTGGGCGCCGGCATGCTGGGCTCGCTGGGCCTGGTGGCCGGGCTGTGGGCCGAGAAGTTCGACCAGGTGGCGGCCTTCCAGAACTTCATCATCATGCCCATGACGTTTCTGTCGGGCGTCTTCTACTCGGTCAAGTCGTTGCCTGGGCTGTGGCAGACGGTGAGCCATCTCAACCCCTTCTTCTACATGATCGACGGCTTCCGCCGCGGCTTCTTCGGCGTGAGCGACGTCTCGCCCTGGCTCAGCCTGGCGGTGGTGGGCGGCAGCTTCTGCGTGGCGGCGGCGATCGCGTTGCGCCTGCTGTCCAGTGGCTACAAGCTGCGCAGCTGAGCTACCCAACCGAGCAAGCCCTGCGACAATCGCGCCACCATGTCCGAACCCACTCCCCAACAGGTGCGCGATTTCATCGCCGCCGGCCTGCCCTGCGAGCGCTGTGAAGTCGACGGCGACGGCCGCCACTTCTTCGCCACCATCGTCTCCACCGCCTTCGAAGGCCTGCCGCGCGTGCGCCGCCACCAGAAGGTGTATGCGGTGCTGGGCGACAGGATGCGCGAGCAGATTCATGCGCTCTCGATGAAGACGCTCACCCCCGCCGAGTACGCCGCCGATCCTTCGGCGCCCGACCAGCACCTCCATCACTGAACGACCCCTGCGGTGCGCCGCGGGGCTGCTTGCGCGCCGTAGCGCGTGCAGCATCTGCCCGCGTGTACCGTCCAGCCCAAACCGATGATCACGCTCGCACTGTCCAAGGGACGCATCTTCGACGACTCGCTGCCGCTGTTGCGCGCGGCCGGTATCGAGGTGCTCGAAGACCCCGAGAAGAGCCGCAAGCTCATCATCGGCACCAGCCGGCCCGACCTGCGCGTGGTGCTGGTGCGCGCCACCGACGTGCCCACTTACGTGCAGCACGGCGGCGCCGACCTGGGCGTGGCCGGGCTGGACGTGCTGCTGGAACACGCGGCCGACGCGGCATCCGGCGGCGGGATCGGCCTGTATCGCCCGCTGGACCTGAAGATCGCGCGCTGCCGCCTGAGCGTGGCCGTGCGCGAGGACTTCGACTACGACAGCGCCGTGCGCCAGGGTTCGCGCATCCGCGTGGCCACCAAGTACACGCACTGCGCGCGCCAGCACTTCGCCACCAAGGGCGTGCACGTCGACCTGATCAAGCTCTACGGCTCGATGGAGCTGGCGCCGCTCACCGGCCTGGCCGATGCCATCGTCGACCTGGTCAGCACCGGCAGCACGCTCAAGGCCAACCACCTGCTCGAGGTGGAGCACATCATGGACATCAGCTCGCGCCTGGTGGTCAACCCGGCGGCGCTCAAGCTCAAGCGCGAGCCGATGCGCGCGCTGATCGATGCCTTCGAAGCGGCGGTGAACGCCCAATGAGCGTTGCCATCCGCCACCTCAGCACGGCGCAGCCCGACTTCGAGGCCGCCTTCACCGCGCTGCAGCACTGGTCGGCCGAGACCGATGCGGCCATCGAAGGCCGCGTGGCCGCGATCATCGACGACGTGCGCGCGCGCGGTGATGCGGCGCTGCTGGAGTTGACGGCACGGCTGGACGGCGTGCAGGCCACGACCATGGCCGATCTGGAAATCGGCGCCGCCGAACTGCGCGCCGCCTTCGACAGCCTGGCGCCGGCGCGGCGCGATGCGCTGCAGGCCGCGGCCGAGCGCGTGCGCGACTTCCACCAGCGCCAGCTGGACGCCAGCTCGCGCAGCTGGCAATACCGCGACCGCGACGGTTCGCTGCTGGGCCAGAAGGTCACGCCGCTGGACCGCGTGGGCATCTATGTGCCCGGTGGCAAGGCTGCCTATCCCAGCAGCGTGCTGATGAACGCCATCCCCGCCCAGGTGGCGGGCGTGGCCGAGATCATCATGGTGGTGCCCACGCCGGGTGGCGAACGCAACCCGCTGGTGCTGGCCGCCGCGCACGTGGCGGGCGTGCAGCGCGTCTTCACGCTGGGCGGGGCGCAGGCCGTGGCGGCGCTGGCCTGGGGCACGGCCACGGTGCCGCGCGTGGACAAGATCACCGGGCCCGGCAATGCCTACGTGGCCAGCGCCAAGCGCCGAGTCTTCGGCCAGGTGGGCATCGACATGATCGCCGGGCCCAGCGAGATCCTGGTGCTGGCCGACGGCAGCACGCCGGCCGACTGGGTGGCCATGGATCTGTTCAGCCAGGCCGAGCACGACGAGCTGGCGCAGAGCATCCTGCTGTGCCCCGACGCGGCCTACATCGCCGCGGTGCAGGCGGCAATAGAGCGCCTGCTGCCCGAGATGCCGCGCCGCGACGTCATCCGCGCCAGCCTGGAAGGCCGCGGCGCGCTGATCCTCACGCGCAGCATGGAAGAAGCCTGCGCCATCAGCAACCGCGTGGCGCCCGAGCACCTGGAGGTCAGCGCGCGCGAGCCCGGCCAGTGGGAGCCGCTGCTGCGCCACGCCGGCGCCATCTTCCTGGGCGCCTACACCAGCGAAAGCCTGGGCGACTACTGCGCCGGGCCCAACCACGTGCTGCCCACCTCGGGAACGGCGCGCTTCAGCTCGCCGCTGGGGGTGTACGACTTCGTCAAGCGCAGCAGCCTGATCGAGGTCAGCGCCGCCGGCGCGCAGGTGCTGGGGCCGATCGCGGCCGAGCTGGCGTATGGCGAGGGGCTGCAGGGGCATGCCCGCGCAGCGGAGCTGCGCATGGTGGATGCTTCGGCGGAGATGCGCTTGTCCGTCGACGCAGCGCGCCCGCTGCCTGCAGCGCTGGACTTCAGCGTGCGCGAGGTCACGGCCGCCAACGTCGATGCGGTGTTGAAGCTGGAAGTCGCGGCCGGGCAGCAGCGGCTGGTGGCACCCGTAGCGCGCTCGCTGGCCCAGGCCGCGTACGAGCCCGCCAGCCGGCCGCTGGCGCTGTACGACGGCGACGTGCCGGTCGGCCTGCTGCTGGTCTACGACGCGCGCCAGGACCGCGATCAGCCGGCACCGCAGCTCTACGTGTGGCGGCTGATGGTCGACGCCCGCCACCAGCGCCGTGGCATCGGCTGTGCAGCCCTGGCCTGGGTCATCGCCGAGGCGCAGCGCCTGGGGCTGGAAAGCGTGGGCCTGTCGCATGCCGTGCATGCGGGCCATGCCGGCCCCTTCTACGAAAAGCTGGGCTTCGAATACACCGGTGAGGTGGACGAGGGCGAGCGGGTGATGCGCTTCACCTTGGAGTCTTGACACGACATTCTTGCACCACGAGAATCGTGAAACACGAAGTTCGTGTGTTCGCATCAGCATGAAGAACGTCACCGTCACCATGGAAGACAGCGTCGCCGACTGGGCGCGCATGGAAGCCGCGCGCCGCAACACCAGCGTTTCGCGCCTGGTGGGTGAGTTGCTGGCTGAAAAGATGCGCCACGACGACGCGTATGAACGCGCGATGCGCGAGGCGCTGGAGTTCCGCAGCTGGGGCAGCTCCAGCGGTCCCTACCTCACGCGCGAAGAGATGTACGACCGCAGCAAGCCGCGATGAGCGAAGTTTTCGTCGACACCAACGTGCTGCTCTACGCCTTCGACGACGCCGACCCCGGCAAGCGCGACCGCGCGCGCGCCTGGCTGGCATCGTGCTGGCAACGGCGCTGCGGGCGTCTGAGTACCCAGGTCCTGCACGAGTTCTATGCCAACGCGCGCAAGCGTTTCACCCGCGCCATCAGCGCTGGCGACGCGCGTGCCGAGGTGCGCCGCTACCAGCAATGGAACCCCTGGCTGGTGGACCAGGCCACGGTGGAAACCGCCTGGGCCGTGGAAAGCCGCTATCAAGTCAACTACTGGGACGCGCTGATGGTGGCTGCGGCCCGGCACCAGGGCTGCACCCTGCTGCTGACAGAAGACCTGCAGCACGACCAGACGCTGGACGGCGTGCGCGTCGTCAACCCCTTCCTCCTCGGCCCCGAGATCCTGGACAGCCCCGCATGAGCGCCTTGGCCGAACGCCTGCGAGCCACCATCCGCCAGGACGTGCAGTCCACGCACGCCTACGCCATCCAGCCCAGCGCCGGCATGGTCAAGCTCGACGCGATGGAGAACCCCTTCGCGCTGCCGCCCGAACTGCAGCGCGAACTGGGCGAGCGCCTGGGCCGCGTGGCCATCAACCGCTACCCGGTGGCTTGCGTGGCCGATCTGGCGGCGGCGCTCAAGGCCCACATCGCCCTGCCGCCCGGCTGCGGCCTGATGCTGGGCAACGGCTCGGACGAACTGATAGACCTGCTGGCCGTGGCCTGTGACGTGCCCGGTGCCACGGTGCTGGCGCCGCTGCCGGGCTTCGTGATGTACGAGATGTCGGCGCGGTTGCGCGGCCTGCGTTTCGTGGGCGTGTCGCTGACGGCCGATTTCGAGCTGGACGAGCCGGCGATGCTCGCAGCCATCGAGCAGCAGCGCCCCGCCATCACCTACATCGCCTACCCCAACAACCCCACGGCCAACCTGTGGGACGACGCGGTCATCGATCGCATTGTCGCCGCCGTGGGCCGGCAGAGCGGGCTGGTGGTCTTCGACGAGGCCTACCAGCCCTTTGCCTCGCGCAGCTGGCTGCAGCGCATGGCCGCGCACGACCACGTGCTGGTGCTGCGCACGCTGTCCAAGTTCGGCCTGGCCGGCGTGCGCCTGGGCTACCTGTGCGGGCCATCCGCCTTGATCGAACAGATCGACAAGGTGCGCCCGCCCTACAACGTGAGCGCGCTCAACGCCGAGGCGGCGCTTTTCGCGCTGCAGCACGCCGACGAGTACGCGCGCCAGGCCGCGCTGCTGTGCGAACAGCGCGCGCAGCTGATGGCCGCGCTGCAGGCCCTGCCCGGCGTGCGGCCCTTCCCCAGCGAGGCCAACATGATCCTGGTGCGCGTGCCCGACTCCAAGCGCGCCTTCGAGGGCCTGAAGGCGCGCGGCGTGCTCGTCAAGCACATCGCCGGCCTGCACCCTCTGCTGGCCAACTGCCTGCGCCTGACCGTGGGCACGCCGCCCGAGAATGCGCAGCTGCTGCGCGCCCTGCAGGAAAGCCTATGAACACCCGCACCGCGGACATCCGCCGCGACACCCAGGAAACAAAGATCCGCGTCAGTCTGGACCTGGACGGCACGGGCAAGGCCGTGCTGGCCACCGGCATCGGTTTCTTCGACCACATGCTCGACCAGATCGCCCGCCACGGCCTCATCGACCTGGACATCCAGGCCGAAGGCGACCTGCACATCGACGGCCACCACACGGTCGAAGACGTGGGCATCACCCTGGGCATGGCCGTGGCCCGGGCCGTGGGCGACAAGAAGGGCATCACGCGCTACGGCCACGCCTACGTGCCGCTGGACGAAGCGCTGTCGCGCGTGGTCATCGACTTCTCGGGCCGCCCCGGTCTGCACATGGACGTGCCCTTCAAGGCCGGCATGATCGGCGGCTTCGACACGCAGCTGGCCTTCGAGTTCTTCCAGGGCTTTGCCAACCACGCGCTGGTTACGCTGCACATCGACAACCTCAAGGGCCAGAACGCGCACCACCAGTGCGAAACGGTCTTCAAGGCGTTCGCCCGCGCGCTGCGCATGGCGCTGACGCCCGATCCGCGCTCGGCCGGCGTCATCCCCTCGACCAAGGGCACCCTCTAGCCATGGGCACGGTGGCGGTGGTCGACTACGGCATGGGCAATCTGCGATCCGTTTCGCAGGCGGTACTGCACGTGGCCGCGGGCAGCGGCGTCGAGGTCATCGTGACGCAGCGGCCGGAAGAGGTCTACGCCGCCGAACGCGTGGTCCTGCCCGGCCAGGGTGCGATGCGCGACTGCATGCGCGAGCTGCACGACTCCGGCCTGAAAGATGCCGTGCTGCACGCCGCCGCCCACAAGCCGCTGATGGGCGTGTGCGTGGGCATGCAGATGCTGCTGGACCACAGCGAAGAGCAGGACACGCCCGGCCTGGGGCTGATCCCCGGCCAGGTGCGCCGCTTCCGCCTGGAAGGCCAGCGCCAACCCGACGGCAGCCGTTACAAGGTGCCGCAGATGGGCTGGAACCGCGTGCAGCAACATGCCCACGCCCTGTGGGACGGTGTGCCCGATGGCAGCTGGTTCTACTTCGTGCACAGCTACCATGCCTGCCCGTCGGACCCGCACCACACCGCGGGCGAAACGGACTACGGCCCGCGCTTTACCTGCGCGCTGGCGCGGGATAACATTTTTGCCACCCAGTTTCACCCCGAGAAGAGCGCCGAGCACGGCCTGGCCCTGTACCGTAACTTCCTGCGCTGGAAGCCCTGAGCCCCCCGCTGGCTGCCCCGCTCTTCTTCACCACTTCCCCCACCACGCTCCTCCCGAGCCATGCTGCTGATACCGGCCATCGATCTCAAGGACGGCAAGTGCGTCCGCCTGCAACAAGGCGACATGCAGGCCTCCACCACCTTCGGCGAAGACCCGGCGGCCATGGCGCGCCGCTGGTTGGATGCAGGCGCCCGTCGCCTGCACCTGGTCGACCTCAACGGCGCCTTTGCCGGCCGGCCCATCAATGAAAGCGCGGTCAAGGCCATCCTGCGCGAGGTCGGCGATGAGATCCCGGTGCAGCTGGGCGGCGGCATACGTGACCTGGACACCATCGAGCGCTACCTCGACGACGGCCTGAGCTACGTGATCATCGGCACGGCCGCGGTCAAGAGCCCGGGCTTCCTGAAGGACGCCTGCACGGCATTCGGCGGCCACATCATCGTGGGCCTGGACGCACGCGACGGCCGCGTGGCCACCGACGGCTGGAGCAAGCTCACCGGTCACGAAGTGGTGGACTTGGCCAAGAAGTTCGAGGACTACGGCGTCGAGGGCGTGATCTACACCGACATCGGCCGCGACGGCATGCTCACCGGCATCAACATCGAGGCCACGGTGAAGCTGGCGCAGGCGCTGACCATCCCCGTCATCGCCTCGGGCGGCTTGTCCGGCCTGGCCGACATCGAGAAGCTGTGCGCGGTGGAGTTCGAGGGCATCAGCGGCGTGATCTGCGGCCGCAGCATCTACAACGGCGACTTGGATTTTGCTGCGGCGCAGGCGCGCGCCGAGGAACTGGCGGGCCGCTGAAGCGACCGCAGGCGGCCCGCGGGCCGCCTGCGTTGGCCACGAAATCCAGCTCAGGACTGCCGACGACGGCGCAGCATGGCGCCCATCAAGGCCAGACCGCCGAACATCATCGCGTAAGTCTCGGGCTCGGGGACTGCGGTGACGAAGGCGCGGATCTCGCCGCCACCGAATGTCGTCGAGTGGATGTTGAAGTACGCATTGCCGGAAGTAAGGTTCGCCATGAGCCTGGCTTCTGCGCCTGCCGCGGTGCCGCCGCTGGCGCTGACGAAGCCGGCGCTGTAGCTGGCGGTGGAGCTCAGGTCGATCACCCTCGTGTATGTGCCTGACTTCACTCCAAGCGGGAAGAAGGGCAGGATGGGCGAAGGCGGAGTCGGGCTGGTGGAGCCAAGAGCCACGCCGGCCAGGCCGGTGAGGGGTGCTGCCGTGCAGCAATGGATATGCGCGTTGGAGGTGTTACCCGACAGCCCAGCGAACGATGCGTCGATAAACAGCGAGTGGCCATCTTGGTCCCACTCAAGCGTCAACGATCCGGAGCCAGTGGCACCGCTGGCTTCTGGAGCGAAGCTGCCTTGGAACACGATGATGTGCGCCTGGGCAGGAGCCGCAAAGGCGGCAGCGACCAGGGCGGTCGATAGCAGTGTTTGAACGCGCATCACGCGAGACTCCTCGATGTGGCCATACCGAAGGAAAGCCCTCCAGTTGGTTCTACGTGCCGGTCGGGTCACCCATTCCATGCGTCCGGCTCTTCGAGCTAGGGGCAGGGATAATCCCAGGTCACTTCAAGGTCCCAAGCCCATGCTCGCCAAGCGCATCATTCCCTGCCTGGACGTCACTGGTGGCCGCGTGGTCAAAGGCGTCAACTTCGTCGAGCTGCGCGATGCCGGCGATCCCGTGGAGATCGCCGCCCGCTACAACGAGCAGGGCGCCGACGAGCTGACCTTCCTGGACATCACCGCCACCAGCGATGGCCGCGACCTGATCCTGCACATCATCGAGGCGGTGGCCTCGCAGGTCTTCATCCCGCTCACCGTGGGCGGCGGCGTGCGCACGGTGGCCGACGTGCGGCGCCTGCTCAACGCCGGTGCCGACAAGGTCAGCTTCAACTCGGCCGCGGTGGCCGAGCCGCAGGTCATCCGCGACGCGTCCGACAAGTACGGTGCGCAGTGCATCGTGGTGGCCATCGATGCCAAGCGCCGGCGCGATGCCCAGGGCCAGGCCGTGGCCGGCTGGGACGTCTACACCCACGGCGGGCGCAAGAACACCGGCCTGGACGCCGTGGCCTGGGCCACGCGCATGGCCGAGCTGGGCGCGGGCGAGATCCTGCTCACCAGCATGGATCGCGACGGCACCAAGAGCGGCTTCGACCTCGAGCTCACGCGCGCCGTGGCCGACGCCGTGCCGGTGCCGGTGATCGCCTCGGGCGGCGTGGGCAGCCTGCAGCACCTGGCCGACGGCATACGCATCGGCGGCGCCGACGCGGTGCTGGCGGCCAGCATCTTCCACTACGGCGAGTTCACGGTGGGCCAGGCCAAGGCGCTGATGGCGCGCGACGGCATCCCGGTGCGCCTGTGAAGCCGCCCGCCACCTGGCCCGGCGGCAAGCCCCGCCCGCCGCGCCCGCAGAACGTGCTGCCGCGCGAGGTGCGCCTGATCGGCGGCCAATGGAAGCGCAGCAAGCTGCCGGTGGCCGATCGCCCCGGCCTGCGGCCCACGCCCGACCGCGTGCGCGAGACCCTGTTCAACTGGCTGGGCCAGGATCTGAGCGGCTGGCGCGTGCTCGACGCCTTTGCCGGCAGCGGCGCCCTGGGTTTCGAGGCTGCTTCGCGCGGCGCGGCAGAGACCCTGCTGCTGGAGCGCGACCCGGCCCTGGTGGCCAGCCTGGATGCCAGCCGCCAGCGCCTGGGCGCCACCGCGCTGCGCGTACAGCGCAGCGACGCGCTGAGCTGGATGGGCTCGGCCGATCCGGCGCGCTGGGACCTGGTGCTGCTGGACCCGCCTTTCGACGCCGCTCTGGCGCAGCCGGCCGTGGCCCTGGCCACACCGCTGCTGGCCGAAGGCGGGCTGCTGTACCTGGAAACCGGTGAAGCCCCGCCCGAAGCGCTGCCGGGTCTGGAGCCCTGGCGCCATCTGCGCGCCGGTGCGGTGCACGCGTCGCTGTGGCGGCGCGTGTCCGCAGCGTGAGCGGGCTACACTGCGCCCGCGCCGCCGAGCCTTGAGGAGACCCGTGCCTTGACCCACCGAGCCCCGCTCACCGCTGTCTACCCGGGCACCTTCGATCCCATGACCCTGGGCCACGAAGACCTGATGCGCCGCGCCTCGCGCCTGTTCGACCGCCTGATCCTGGCCGTGGCCGCGGGCCACCACAAGCGCACCATGTTCAGCATCGACGAGCGGCTGGAGATCGCCCGCGAGATCGCCCGGCCCTACGACAACGTCGAGGTCACGCCCTTCCGCGGCCTGCTGCGCGACTTTGTCGTCGATGCGGGCGGCAAGGTGGTGGTGCGCGGCCTGCGCGCGGTGAGCGACTTCGAGTACGAGTTCCAGATGGCCGGCATGAACCGCCAGCTGATGCCCGATGTCGAGACCGTGTTCATGACGCCGTCGGACCAGTTCCAGTTCGTCAGCGGGACCTTCGTGCGCGAGATCGCCAGCCTGGGCGGCGATGTTTCCAAGTTCGTGGCGCCGACGGTGTTGAGCCGTCTGAAGGAACGTCTGATGCAGCACGAGGACTGATCCACATGGCCCTGTGGATCACCGACGAGTGCATCAACTGCGACGTGTGCGAGCCCGAGTGCCCCAACCAGGCCATCAGCATGGGCGCCGAGATCTATGAGATCGACCCCGGCCGCTGCACCGAATGCGTGGGCCACTTCGACGAGCCGCAGTGCGTGCAGGTGTGCCCGGTCAGCTGCATCCCGGTCAGTCCCGCGCACGCGGAGACGCCGGAGCAGCTGCTCGCCAAGTACCACCGTCTGCAAGCGGCTGCCGCTTAGCCTGCGGGCGCGGCGCCGCGGCCTGCCGTGCGGGTAGGGCGGCCTGCACGCGCAGCGAGCTCGGCAGCGCGTTCTGCGCCAGCGCCAGGCGTTCACGCCGCTCGCGCTCGCGCACCAGGCGGGCGGCCAGTTGCCGATCTTGTGCCGCGGCCTGCCGGGCTGCCGCCAGTTGCGCAGGCCCGTGCGCGTCGTCCAGCGCCAGCGCCTGGCCTTGCGCGCAGGGGCGGTCGCTGTAGTCATTGCCGCAGCGCCACACCGGGCCTTGCGCGGCCTGCGCGAAGGCTGCCGAGAGGGCCAGGGTCGCGGCCAGGATGCAGGTGGCCAGATCGATCTTCATGGGGCTTCTCCTTCCGGGGCAGCGGGTGGGGGCGGGGGCGGGGGCAGACGGCGCGGCGGCTTGGGGCGCGGCGGCTGCGCGTGGATCAGGGCCAGGGCCTTGTCCATGTCGCCTGCCAGCAGGGGCTCGCTGGCCGACAACGACTGTTCGATGGCCTTGGCGATGGCCTCGCGGTGGTCGGGCGAGGGCCGCTTGAGCACGTAGTTGACGACCTCGGCCTTGACGCCGGGGTGGCCTATGCCCAGGCGCAGGCGCCAGAAGTCCTGCGTGCCCAGTTGGCCGTGGATGTCCTTCAGGCCGTTGTGCCCGGCGGCGCTGCCACCGAACTTGAGCTTGGCCTGGCCGGGCAGCAGGTCGAGCTCGTCGTGCACCACCAGGATCTGCGCCGGCTCGATCTTGAAGAAGCGCGCCAGCGCCGCCACCGAGAAGCCCGAGCGGTTCATGAAGGTCATGGGCTCGAGCAGCCACACGGGGCCGTCGGCCCGGTTCACCCGCGCCGCCAGCGCCTGATAGCTGCGCTCGGGCTGCAGGCGTGCACCCAGCTTGTCGGCCAGCGCGTCCAGCCACCAGAAGCCGGCGTTGTGGCGCGTGGCCTCGTATTCACTGCCCGGGTTGCCCAGGCCGACGAAGAGTCGAATCATGGGCACGATTATCCGAGCCGCGACCATGAAAAAGGCCCCACCGGAGTGGGGCCTGCAGCGGGCGGCGACGGGGGAGGCGTGCCCCCCCTCCGGGTGCCTAGCGCGCGTTCTGCTTCTCGTTCTTCTTGGGCTTGGCGCCCTTGCCCTTCTCGGGCGCGGCCACCACCACGGTGGGCGCGGCTTCTTCTTCGATGCGGGGCAGCGTCACGGCCACGATCACCGGGTTGAGCGTGCCGTGCTTGACGGCCTTGATGCCCTCGGGCAGCTTCAGGTCGCTGGCGTGAAGGCTCTGGTTCTTGACCAGGTTCGACAGGTCGATGGTCACGAACTCGGGCAGCTCGGAGGCCAGGCATTCGATCTCGAGATCGGTGCGGACATGGCTGATCAGGCACTTGTCGGTCTTGACTGCCGGCGAATTTTCTTCACCCGCAAAGTGCAGCGGCACCTTCTTGCGCAGCCGCGTGGTCTCATCCACGCGCTGGAAATCCACGTGCATGACGATGGGCTTCCAGGCGTGCATCTGGAAGTCGCGCAGCAGCACCTTCTCGGTCTTGCCGCCCAGTTCCATCTCGAGGATGGACGAGTGGAAGGCCTCCTTCTTGAGCGCGAAGAACAGCGCGTTGTGGTCCAGCTCGACCATCGCGGGCGTGCCGGCGCCGTAGACGATGCCGGGCACCTTGGCAGCGTGGCGCAGGCGGCGGCTCGCTCCGGTCCCCTGCAGCGTACGCTCGTAAGCGGTGAATTTCATGGTTTCTCCAAGTGGTGAGACACCCGCGACCAGGTGCTCGGGCTTGACGGGCGTGAACCCGTCGCGAAAGGGTCGATGGCTCGCAAGGAGCCGCCGGCCCGAATCTCAGAAGTTGCTGTTCTGCTCGGCAAACAGCGAAGTCACCGACTCGCCGTCGCTGATGCGCCGGATGGTCTCGGCAAAGAGGAAGGCCACCGAAAGTTGGCGGATCTTGGGACAGGCGCGCGCCGCGTCGGACAGCGGGATGGTGTTGGTGATGACGACCTCGTCGATCTGCGAGGCCTTGATGCGCTCGACCGCCGGGCCCGAGAACACCGGGTGCGTGCAGTAGGCGTAGACGCTGAGCGCGCCGCGCGCCTTCAGCACCTCGGCCGCCTTCACCAGCGTGCCGGCGGTGTCGATCATGTCGTCCATGATGACGCAGTTGCGGCCTTCGATCTCGCCGATGACGTGCATCACCTCGGACACGTTGGCCGCGGCACGGCGCTTGTCGATGATGGCCAGGTCGCAGCCCAGCTGCTTGGCCAGCGCACGCGCGCGCACCACACCGCCAACGTCGGGCGAGATCACCACCAGGTTGGGATAGTCGCGGCTCTTCAGGTCGGACAGCAGCACCGGGCTGGCGTAGATGTTGTCGACCGGGATGTCGAAGAAGCCCTGGATCTGGTCGGCGTGCAGGTCCATGGTGAGCACGCGCTCGACGCCCACGGTCTCGAGCAGGTTGGCCACCACCTTGGCGCTGATGGGCACGCGCGTGCTGCGCGGCCGGCGGTCCTGGCGGGCATAGCCGAAGTAGGGCATCACCGCGGTGATGCGGCGTGCACTGGCACGCTTGAGCGCATCGACCATGATGAGCAGTTCCATCAGGTTCTCGTTGGTCGGCGTGCAGGTGGGCTGCATGACGAAGACGTCACGCGCGCGCACGTTCTGGCGCAACTCGACCGTGACTTCGCCGTCGGAGAAGCGGCCGACCGCGGCCTGGCCGAGTTCGACGCCGAGGTTGGAGGCGATCTCCTGCGCCAGCACCGGGTTGGCGTTGCCGGTGAACAGCAGGGTGTTGAAAAGCACGTGATGTCTCCGCTGGGCGGTGCCCGATCAGTGTGTGACCGCGGCGTCAGAAGATGTTTGGCAGGGGAGGAAGGACTCGAACCCTCGCATGTCGGAATCAAAATCCGATGCCTTGACCAACTTGGCGACTCCCCTACACAGGTCGTGGCACGAGGCCACCACCCAAAACCGTCTCAGCCTGCCCACCCGACCAGCGGATGCGCCTGAAGGCTGCAGCACATCCGCCCCACCCAACCCGGCGGCAACTCTTCCGCCGGAAATGTCGCCCTGGGTGGCTCGACCGTGCCG
This sequence comes from Rubrivivax sp., assembly GCA_022842305.1. Lineage (GTDB taxonomy): Bacteria > Pseudomonadota > Gammaproteobacteria > Burkholderiales > Burkholderiaceae_C > Rubrivivax. The sequence goes on along the minus strand of JALHPY010000015.1, from coordinate 21,664 downwards.
ACTCTCGCGCCGACTGTTGCGAAAACCGCGCTGCCCGAGCCCGTCATGCGGCTGTTGCCGAATCGGGACTCCAGCCAACGGGCGGCTTGCGCTACCTCGGGACACCGGTCTTCGGCGGGGATCTGCAGATCGTTGCGGCCGAAATACCCGCCGCCTTCACCTGCATCCCACTCCGCTGGCAGAACCGATATTCCTGCGTCGTCAAGAGAGCCTGTGAGTATAAGGGGTTCGGTGTCGCGTCTCAGCGCCGGGTGCCGAAAAATGTCTGCGGTAGGCAAGGACGCGGCCGGCTTGAGCACGGCAAACGCTGTGGGCGGCACCGCAATCGGGGTCAGCCGTTCGCCGATGCCTTCGACGAAGGCGTTGTATCCGCCCAGGAAGAAGGGAACGTCGGCACCCAGCGCCAGGCCGATCTGGGCCAGGCGCTGGCGCGGCCAGTTCAGCCCCCACAGGCGGTTCAGCGCCAGCAGCGTACTGGCCGCGTCGGAGCTGCCGCCGCCCATGCCGGCGCCGGCGGGCACGCGCTTGGCGATGGACACATCGGCGCCCAGGGGTGTGCCGCTGGCAGCCTGCAGCGCGCGTGCAGCGCGCAGGCACAGGTCATCGGCGGGCAGTGCATCGCCCAGGTCGTGCCGCACCAGGCGGCCATCTTCACGGCGCTCGAAGTGCAGCGTGTCGGCCCAGTCGATCAGCACGAAGGGCGACTGCAGCAGGTGGTAGCCGTCGGCGCGCCGCCCCACCACGTGCAGGAAGAGGTTGAGCTTGGCCGGTGCCGGCACGTCGTACAGGGCGCGCAAGGCCATGCGGTCAGGGCTCCGGCGCGTCGAGCTTGACGCGCACCGCCACCACCGGCGGGGCCTCGCGCCGGGCGTCGATCCAGCCCTCGGCCAGGCGTGTCAGGCCCACCTGCCAGCCCAGTTGCTCGAAGCCATCGGTGTGCGCGCGGTGCGGGGCGCCGCGCCAGGGCCTGCCGGCCAGCCAGTCGGGCAGGGCGGCCAGCGGCAGGGCCTCGCCCAGGGCTTCGCGCGACAGTTCGTCCAGGCTGGCGAAGCGGCGTTCGCCGTCGGCGGTGGTGAGCACGGCCTCGCCCGCGGCCCAGCGCGCCGAGGCCACGCGCGTGCCCAGTGGCGATGTCAGGCGCAGCTCACCCGATTCGGGCCCGCCGCGCAGCTCGAAGCTGCTGCCCACGCTGCGTGCGGGCTCGGTGCCCCAGGCTTCGACCTTCAGGCTCATGCGGCCGCTGGTCCAGCCGGCCTCTTGCGGGCCGGGGGGCGTGCTGGCGCAGGCCGCCAGCACGGCTGCGATGGCCAGCGCCAGCCCGACGCGCAGGCTCACAGGTCGGCTTGCAGGCGCGCGAGCGTCTCGCGCAGCACGTCGTTGCCGGCGTCGCGGCCGCTGGCTTCGCGCCAGATGCGGCGCGCTTCTTCGCGCTCGCCCATCGACCACAGAACCTCGCCCAGGTGGGCGGCGATCTCGGTGTCGGGGCGCGCCTTGTAGGCCAGGCGCAGCAGGCGCAGCGCCTCGGTCTTGTTGCCCAGGCGGAACTCGACCCAGCCCATGCTGTCGGTGATGAAGGGGTCGCCGGGGGCCAGCTCCAGCGCGCGCTGCACCAGTTCGCGGGCTTCGGGCAGGCGCTGCCGGCGGTCGGCCAGTGAGTAGCCCAGCGCGTTGTGCGCGTGTGCGTTGTCGGGCTTGATGGCGATGACGCGGCGCAGCAACTGCTCCATGTCGTCGAGCTTCTCGAGCTTCTCGGCCATCATGGCCTGCTCATAGATGAGGTCGGTGTCGTCGATGAAGCGCTGCGAGGCGCTGGCCAGCACGTCGTAGGCGTCGCGCCAGCGCTTCACGTCGCGCAGCACGGCGGCCTCGGCCACCAGCTTGGCGCGGGCGTCGTCGGCGTTGCGCTCCGGCACGCCGTGGATCAGCGCACGTGCCTGGGCCAGCTTGCCCTGGCGCGCCAGGATGACGGCGCGGCGGCTCTGTACCTCGAGCGCGCGCTGCGGGTCTTCCACCTTGGACAGCCAGGTCTCTGCGGCCTTGAAGTCGCCGCGGTCCTGCGCCGCCTGCGCCAGCATCAGCCAGGCCTGCACCGGGCCGCTGTCGGCGCGCGGGGCATCGTCGTCGTCGCCCAATGGGGGGTGCGGTGTCTCGGCCGGCGCAGCAGGCTGCGCCTGTACCAGTTCGAGGTAGCGCAGCAGCGCAGCCTCGCCCTCCTTGAGGTGCTTGAGTTCGAGCTGGATGGCCCCCAGCGACAGGTAGGGCGCCGCCACCTCGGGCTGCAGCCGCGTGGCGGCTTCCAGCTGGCCGGCCGCGTCGGCATAGCGCTGCATGCCGGTGAGTACGCGGATGTAGGCCATGCGCAGCGCCGGCTCGGCGTCGGCGCGGCCCAGGTAGTCGAGCACCAGGGCCTCGGCCTGCGGGCGCTCGCGCATCAGCTCCAGCGCCAGCAGCGCCACGCCGGGCGCCGCGGCGTCCAGTGCCTGGGCTTCGCGCACCAGCGCCAGCGTGCGCTCGGGGTCGCGCGCTTCGAGCCAGGCGCGGCCCAGCGACAGACGCACGGCCAGACCGGTGTCGGGCAACTGGCGGTAGGGTTCGAGCGTGCTTTCGAGCAGCCGCGCCACCAGCGCCGGATCACTGGTGCGCTGCAGGAAGCGCGGCAGGGCCGAGATCAGGCCGGGGCGCTCGGCCGCGGGCGCGGTGGCCAGCAGTGCGCGCAGCGGTTCGGGCAGGGCATCGGTGCGGTTGATGAGCAGCAGCACCTGCAGCTGCATGCGCAGCGCGTCCATCGACTGCGGGTGCGACAGCCGCCAGGCGCGCGTGGCGTTGAGCGCCTGCTCGCCGGCGCGGGCCTGCAGCGCGATGTCGACCACGCGGCGGTACAGGCCTTCGTCGCGCGAGCGGCGCGCGGCGTCGAGCATCCATTCGTAGGCAGTGGCGGCGTCGCCCCGGTTCAGGGCCATCTCGCCGATCAGCAGCTGGTACAGCAGCTGGTCGTTGAGCATCGAACTGCCGGCGGGTGCCGAGGCGGCAGCTGCGGCGGGCGCTGCCGCCTTCTGTGCCTGCGCCACGGTCAGCCCGCCGAGCGCGGGCGCCGCGAACAACAGGGCCAGCGCAAGCTGCCAGCGGCGACGTTGGGACATCGTGGCTTCCTCGGGATTGAAAGTCATTCTCACATAATGGCTGCATGCCCGAACTCCCCGAAGTAGAGGTCACGCGGCAGGGCATCGCCGGACCGTTGAAAGCCGCACGGGTGCTGGCGATTCGCCTGGGCAAGCCCCTGCGCTGGCCGTTGGGCTGCCCGCCCGACGCGCTGCATGGTCTTGTGCTGGGCGATGTGGAGCGGCGCGGCAAGTACCTGTGGCTGCCCTTGCACGCGGCTGGCGATGGCGCCGGGCGTGCGGCCGGTGGCGGCCTGCTGATGCACCTGGGGATGTCGGGTTCGCTGGCGCTGCTGCAGCCGGCGCCGCCGCCCGGCCCGCACGACCACTTCGACCTGGTCACCGAGCGCGGCACGCTGCGCCTGAACGACCCACGGCGCTTCGGTGCCGTGCTCTGGTCGCCGGGCCTGGACCTGCCGCCGGCGGCGCCCCTGCTGGCGCGCCTGGGCGCCGAACCCTTCGACCTCGGCTTCACCGCGGCAAGCTTCCACGCCGCGCTGCAACAGCGTGGCGCTCCCATCAAGGCGGTGCTGCTGGGCGGGCAGGTGGTGGTTGGCGCGGGCAACATCTACGCCTGCGAGGCGCTGCACGCGGCCGGCATCCACCCGGCGCTGCGCGCCGACCGCATCAGCCGGCCGCGCGCCGCGCGCCTGTTGGCGGCGCTGCGCGAGACGCTGGCGCGGGCGCTGGCGCTGGGCGGGTCGACGCTGCGTGATTTCAGCGACGTGCACGGCGCGGCCGGCGCCTTCCAGCAGGTGGCCGCGGTCTATGGCCGCGCGGGGCAGGCCTGCGTGCGCTGCGGCGGCACCGTGCAGCGCCGTGTGCAGGGGCAACGCTCGACCTTCTTCTGTGCCGGTTGTCAACGCAGGTAACAGCCAGAAGCCCTTGCAAATCACCATGTTGCCGTTGGGTTTGCTGCGCTAGCATGCTGCGCTGCGGCCCACTGTGGATTCATTGATGCCCAGTCCGACCCCGAGTCGAATTGCCGAAAGTCTGGATGCGCTGGCCACCTGGCGCGCGGCACTCGACCGCCACGTGGTGCAACTGGGCCGCGCCTTGTCCGAGCAGGACCTGCTGGACGACCACGATGCCGCCGCACTGGCGGCGTTGCGCGAGCGCCTGGCCGCCGAGACGCTGACCGTGGCCTTCGTGGCCGAGTTCTCGCGCGGCAAGTCCGAGCTGATCAACGCCATCTTCTTTGCCGATTCCGGCGGCCGCGTGCTGCCCGCCACACCCGGCCGCACCACCATGTGCCCGGTGGAGCTGCGCTATGAGCGCGAGCAGCCGCCGCGCCTGATGCTGCTGCCCATCGAGACCCGGCTGCGCGGCCTGGCGCTGGCCGAACTGCGGCCGCGCCCCGAGCATTGGCAGCTGGTGCCGCTGGACCCGCGCCAGCCGCAGACCCTGGTGCAGGCGCTCACCGCCGTCACGCGCACGCAGCGTGTCAGCGTGCAGCAGGCCACGGCGCTGGGTTTCTGGGACGATTCCCAGCCCGACGACAACCCGCCGCAGGGCGCAGACGGCAACGTCGAGGTGCCGGCCTGGCGCCACGCCATCATCAACTACCCGCACCCGCTGCTGCAGCGCGGCCTGGTGGTCATCGACACCCCGGGCCTCAACGCCATCGGTGCCGAACCCGAGCTCACGCTGGGCCTGCTGCCTTCGGCGCATGCCGTGGTCTTCGTGCTCGCGGCCGACACCGGCGTCACCAAGTCCGACCTGACGATCTGGCGCGAACACCTGGGTCAGTCCAGCCTCGAACGCTTTGTCGTGCTCAACAAGATCGACGCGCTGTTCGACCCGCTGATCGCACCGTCCGAGGTGCTGGAGCAGATCGAGCACCAGCGCCACGGCGCGGCACAGACCCTGGGCGTGCCGCTGGAGCGCGTGTTTGCGCTGTCGGCGCGCGACGCGCTCACGGCCCGGCTGGAAGGCAACGCCGCGGCCCTGGCCGCCAGCCGCCTGACGCCGCTCGAAGACGCGTTGGCCGCCGGCCTGCTGCCGCATCGGCAAGAGCTGCTGGTGCACTCGGTGGTGAGCGTTGTCGAGCAGCTGCACGGCGCAGCCGGCCGGCGCCTGGCCGACCGCCGGCGCCAGCAGGCCGAGCAGCTGCTGGACCTGCGCGGCCTGCGCGGCAAGAGCTCGGCCAAGCTGCGCATGATGATCGAGCGCGTCGACACCGAGATGGCCGACTTCGAGCGCTGCATGTCGCGCCTGGCGGCGCTGCGCGCGGTGCAGATGAAGCTGCAGCGCTCGGTGATGGCGCAGCTGTCCAGCGACGCGCTGCGCACCGAGGTGGCGGCCATGCAGGCCTCGCTGGGCGCGCGGCCCTTCATCCTGGGCGGCCGCGGCGCCTTCGAGACCCTGATGACGCGGCTGCGCACGGCGCTGGTCAACGCCGCCACGCAGGCCGAAGAAATGCGCCAGATGCTCGAGGGCAGCTTCGTGCAGCTGAACACCGAATTCGGCTTTGCCTTCGCACTGGAGCCGGTGCCTTCGCTGCAGATCTTCCGCGACGAACTGGCCTTGATTGAGCAGAGCTACGGCCGCTACCTGGGCTTCAGCCAGGCCTGGCGCATGGCGGCGCCGGGCTTTGCCGAGCAGTTTCGCCGCATGCTGCTGTCCAAGCTGCGCGTGGTGTTCGAAAACGCCGCCGGCGAGCTTGAAATGTGGAGCAAGTCGGCGCAAAGCCAGGTCGAGGTGCAGCTGCGCGAACGCCGGCGCAACTTCTCGCGCCGGCGCGAAGCGCTGCAGCGCGTGCAGTCGGCCGCGGGCGAGCTGGAAAAGCGCATCGCCGAGGTGCAGACGCAGGACGAGCACCTGCGCCAACTGCAAGCGCGCCTGGATACGGTGGCCGCCGACGCCCTGTCGCATGCCCGCGACATGGAGTGGGAGCCCACGCCCACCACGCCGCTGGCGGGTGCCACAGCCTCGGTGCGCGACGCCGCGTGACGCCCCCGGCTGCGGCGGGCGCTGCCCCCGATCTGGCCGCGCGCGTGGTGCGCTGGCAGCACCGGCACGGCCGCCATGGCCTGCCGTGGCAGGGCACGCGCGACCCCTACCGCGTGTGGCTGTCCGAGGTCATGCTGCAGCAGACGCAGGTGGCCACGGTGCAGGCCTACTACGCGCGCTTTCTGCAGCGATTCCCCGACCTGCAGGCGCTGGCCGCGGCGCCGCTGGACGATGTGCTGGCGCTGTGGAGCGGCCTGGGCTACTACAGCCGCGCGCGCAACCTGCACCGCTGTGCGCAGGTGGTGGTGCAGACGCTGGACGGCGCCTTCCCGCGCACGGCCCAGGCCCTGGCAGGCCTGCCGGGCATCGGCGCGTCCACGGCCGCGGCCATCGCCGCCTTCTGCTTCGACGAGCGCGTCAGCATCCTCGACGGCAACGTCAAGCGCGTGCTGTCGCGTGCCCTGGGCTTCGAGGGCGACCTGGCCGATGTGTCCGAACAGCGACGGCTGGGCGCCCTGGCACAGGCCCTGCTGCCGGCGGCGCGCGACATGGTGGCCTACACCCAGGGCCTGATGGACCTGGGCGCGGGCGTGTGCAGCCAGCGCCGGCCGGCCTGCGCGCAGTGCCCATTGGCTGCTGATTGCGTGGCCCGTGCCGGTGGCCAGCCCGAGCGCCTGCCGATCAAGACACGCCGGCTGGTGCGCGGGCGCCGCAGCCATGCGCTGCTGCGCTTGCACAGGGGTGATCAGCTGTGGCTGGTGCAGCGGCCGCCGCGGGGCGTGTGGGCGGGGCTGTGGAGCCTGCCCGAGTTCGACTCGGCCGAGGCATTGCAAGCCCAGGTGGCCGGCTGGCCCGGCCGGGGCGAATGGCTGCCGACGTTCCAGCACACGCTGACGCATCTCGACTGGACGCTGGCGCCGCTGGCCTGGCATTGGCCGGTGCGCGGCGTACCCGTGCCGGACCTGGGCCCCGGCCGCTGGGTGACCCGCGATGAGGCCCTGGCGCTGGCCCTGGCCGCGCCGATACGGCGTTTGCTGCAGGCGGACGGCGGCTGAACGCTCAGCCGATGACCACCTTCTTGTCGCGCAGAAAACCGTCCACCAGGCTCAGGCGCAGCACAGGATCCTCGAGTTCCATCAGCTTCTGCTTGGCCGCCAGCGACACCGGCAGCAGCTCGCACCAGCGGTTGGCCACCCAGCCGGCGTCGTCCAGCCGGTAGGGCTCGGCAAAGGGCGCGCGCTCCAGTTCGCGCAGCTTGCGGATGGCCTCGGCCAGCGCCGCCACGGTCTGCAACATGGCCGGGCCCGGCATGCGCTGCGGGTCGCCGGCGATGGCCTCGGCCGGCGCCACCCACAGGCCGTTGTCGCGCTGCACCGGTTCGGCCCGCAGGCGAAAGCGCGCGCCGCCGTGGCAGCGCAGACGCAGGATGCCGGCCTGCTCGGCATCGGCTTCGTCGATGTGGGCCAGCACGCCGGTGGCTTCCATCGCCACCGCCTGCGGGCCGACCTCGGCGCCCGAGCGCAGGCAGACCACGCCGAAGGGCTGGCGCGTGCGCAGGCAGTCGGCCACCAGGTCGAGGTAGCGCGCCTCGAACACCTTCAGGCTCAGCAGGCCGCCCGGAAACAGCACCAGGCGCAGCGGAAACAGGGGCAGCGGGTCGGACCCGCTGGCGGCCGGTGCCGGGGCGCGGCCCATGGATCAGCTGCGGGCGTCCAGCTCGCGGTGGCGCACCAGCGTGGTGTGCTGGCCCCCGAAGCGCCGTGCCAGCCATTCGACGCCGAAGACCGAGCGATGCTGGCCGCCGGTGCAGCCGATGGCCACCGTGAGGTAGCTGCGCTGGTCGTCCTCGAACGAGGGCAGCCAGCGCTGCAGGAACTGCTCTATCTGGGCCAGCATCTCGCGCACCTCGGGCTGGGCCTCGAGGTAGGTGGCCACCGGCGCGTCGCGGCCGCTGAGCGGGCGCAGCTCGCGCACGTAGTAGGGGTTGGGCAGCACGCGCACGTCGAACACGAAGTCGGCGTCCAGCGGCACGCCGTGCTTGAAGGCGAAGGACTCGAACACCAGCGTCAGCGAGGCCTCGCGCGCACCCACCAGCGAACGCACCCAGCTGCGCAGCAGGGCCGGGCGCAACTGGCTGGTGTCGATGACGGTGGAGATCTCGCGCAGGTCGGACAGCAGTGCGCGCTCGAGCTCCAGCGCCTCGATCAGCGCGCGCGAAGTGTCTTCGCCGGTGGGCTGCGTGCTCAGCGGGTGCGGACGCCGCGTCTCGGAGAAGCGGCGCACCAGCGCATCGGTGCTGGCGTCCAGGAAGATGGGGCGGATGCGGATGCCTTCGCTGCGCAGCTCGTCGATCAACGGCACCAGCAAGGGCAGCGAAGAAGCGGTGCGCACGTCCACGGCCACGGCCACGCGGTGCGTGAAGCGCTCGTGCTCGAGCCGAATGAAGTCGCGCAGCAGTTCCGGCGGCAGGTTGTCGACGCAGAAGTAGCCGGCGTCCTCGAGCGCGTGCAGCGCCACCGATTTGCCCGAGCCCGAGATGCCGGTGACCAGGATCACCTCGTCGCGGTGCGGGCCGTCCAGGGCCATCCATTCGCTCATGGCAGTGCTGCTCCGGCGGGCACGTCAGGACTCGCGCGCGCCGAGCAGCGCCTGAGCGTGGGCTGTGCCCGACAGTGTCTCGCCGCCCAGCATGCGCGCGATCTCGGCCACGCGGGTCTCGCCCAGCACCGGCTGCACATCCGACACCGTCTGGCGTCCGCGCAGCGCCTTGCTCACCACCAGGTGCTGGTCGGCGCAGGCCGCCACTTGCGCGAGGTGGGTGACGGCCAGCACCTGGCTGGAGCGGCCCAGCTGCTTCATCAGCCGGCCCACGCTGTCGGCCACGGTGCCGCCGACGCCAGCGTCGATCTCGTCGAAGATCAGCGTGCTTCTTTCGCCGCCGGTGTCGCCCCCGGCCTGCGCAGTGGTCACGGCGATGGCCAGCGCCAGGCGCGACAGCTCGCCGCCCGAGGCCACCTTGGCCAGCGCGCGCGGCGTGCTGCCGGCATGGCCGGCCACGCGAAACTCGACGGCTTCCAGACCAAAAGCCTGCGGCGCCTCTTGTGCCAGCAGCGCCACTTCAAAGCGCCCGCCGGCCATGCCCAACTGCTGCATGGCCTGGGTCACGGCCGCGGCCAGGCGGGGGGCGGCCTTGCGCCGCAGCCGCGACAGTGCCTCGGCCTGCGTGCGCCAGCCACGCTCGGCAGCGGCGGTGGCAGCCTGCAGCGCCGCCAGGTCGCTGGCGGCGTCCAGGCTCGCCAATTCGGCGCGCCAGCCCGCCAGCTGCGCCGGCAGTTCGGCCGGTGTGCGCCGGTAGCGGCGCGACAGCGCCACCCACTGGCCCAGCCGGGCGTCGAGTTCGCCCAGGCGATCGGGGTCGGGCTCGCGCCGGCCCAGGTAGGCATGCAGGCTGTGCGCCGCATCTTCCAGCGGCGCCTGCGCGGCGCGCAGCACCTCGGCCACGGCGCCCAGTTCGGCGTCGTAGCGCTGCACGCCGTCCAGCGCGTTGATGGCGCGGGCCAGCAGCGCGGTGGCGGCGTTGTCGGCCTCGGACACCGCGTCCAGCGCAGTGCGCGCGCCTTCGAGCAGGGCCTGGCCATGCGCCAGGCGCTGGTGCTCGGCGTTGATCTGCTCCCACTCGCCTTCGGCCGGCGCCAGCTTGTCCAGCTCGCCGATCTGCCAGGCCAGGCGTTCGCGCTCGCGCTCCAGAGAATCCTGCCGGCCGCGGGCGTCTTCAAGCTGCTCGCGCGCCAGCCGCCAGGCCTGCCAGGCGGCGGACAGGGGCGCGGTGTCGACCCCGGCCTGGGCGTCGAGCAGCGCGCGCACCGCAGCCGGCCGCGTGAGGCTTTGCCAGGCGTGCTGGCCGTGGATGTCCACCAGGTGCTCGGCGGCCTCGCGCAGCTGCGCCAGGGTGGCCGGGCTGCCGTTGATCCAGGCGCGGCTGCGTCCGGTGTTGTCGCCCTGGGCTTCGACACTGCGCCGCAGCAGCAGGGTCTCGTCGGCGGCAAAGCCGGACTCGTCCAGCCAGGGCCGCAGCGCAGCCGGGGTGTCGAACTCCGCGCTGACCTCGGCCCGCGCCGCGCCTTCGCGCACCAGTGCGGCGTCGGCGCGGTTGCCCAGCGCCAGTTGCAGCGCATCCACCAGGATGGACTTGCCTGCGCCGGTCTCGCCGGTGAGCACGGTGAAGCCGGCGCCCAGTTCGACCTCCAACTCGGCCACGATCACCACGTCGCGCAGCGACAGCCGGCGCAGCATGGCTAGACCACGCCTTCGTACCAGCGCAGCTTGCGCCTCAGCGTGGCGTAGTAGCTCCAGCCGCGCGGGTGCAGAAAGCGCACGGTGAAGGCCGAGCGCCGCACGCAGACCTGGTCGCCGATCATCAGGCTGGCCAGGTTGTGCATGTCGAAGTTGGCCGACACGTCCTTGCCGGCGACGATGCGGATGCGCACCTCGCCGTGGTCGGGCAGCACGATGGGGCGGTTGGACAGCGTGTGCGAGGCGATGGGCACCATCACCCAGCCGCCGATGCCCGGGTGCAGGATGGGGCCTCCGGCCGACAGCGCGTAGGCCGTGGCGCCGGTGGGGGTGGCCACGATCAGGCCGTCGGCGCGCATGTTGGCGACGAAGTCGCCGTCCACGTCGACGCGCAGCTCGACCATGCTGACCGTGGCGCCACGGCTGACCACCACGTCGTTGAGCGACAGCTGTTCGTACAGCCGCTCGCCGTCGCGCCAGACCTCGCCCTCGAGCATGGAGCGCTGCTCTTCCTCATAGTCGCCGGCGATCATCGGCGCCAGTGCGTCCTTGTACTGGCCGATGGGGATGTCGGTGATGAAGCCCAGGCGGCCCTGGTTGATGCCCACCAGCGGCATCTTCCAGCGCGCCAGTTCGCGCGCGATGCCCAGCATGGTGCCGTCACCGCCGATCACCACGGCCAGGTCGCATTGGCGGCCCAGCTCTTCGGTCGACAGCGAATCGAAGTCGGTCACGCCGGTGGCGTTGGCCGTCTCGCGCTCGAACGAGACCTCGAGGCCCTGATCGATCAGGAAATGGGCGATCTCCTCCAGCAGCGGGCGTATGCCTCGCGCCTGATACTTGCCCACTATTGCTGCATGACGGAAGCCCGACGGCATGCGAGGCATTACACCATAGGGCCCGCACCCGGGGCACGCGGCGGTGCCCGTCCCTACAATGACTCCCATGCTCGACGACCGTGCACGCACCTTGCTCAAGGCGCTGGTGGAACGCTACATCGCCGACGGCACGCCGGTGGGCTCGCGCACGCTGTCGCGCACCTCGGGGCTGGACCTGTCACCGGCCACCATCCGCAACGTCATGGCCGACCTCGAAGAGCTGGGCCTGATCGCCAGCCCGCACACCAGCGCCGGCCGCGTGCCCACGGCGCGCGGCTACCGGCTGTTCGTGGACACCATGCTCACGGCGCGCCCGCTCGACCTGGCCAACGCTGCGCCCGAGGTGGCTGCGGCGCGCGAACAACTGCACCCCGACCAGCCGCAGCGCGTCATTGCCCAGGCGGCGTCGCTGCTGTCCAGCCTGTCGCACTTCGTGGGCGTGGTCACGGCGCCGCGCAAGGCCAGCGTCTTCCACCACATCGAGTTCCTGCGCCTGGGCGAGCGCCGCGTGCTGGTGATCCTGGTGGCCCCTGATGGCGACGTGCAGAACCGCGTCATCTACACCGCACGCGACTACACCGGTGCCGAACTGGTGGAAGCCACCAACTACCTCAACGCCCACTATGCCGGGCTGACCATCGAAGAGGTGCGTGAGCGCCTGAAGCGCGAGATCGACGCGCTGCGCGGCGAGATCGCCCTGTTGATGCAGGCCGCGGTGCAGGCAGGCACCGAGGTGCTGGCCGAGAGCACCGACAACGTGGTGGTGTCGGGCGAGCGCAACCTGCTGACGATGCAGGACTACGGCAGCGACCTGGGCAGCCTGCGCCGCCTGTTCGCCGTGTTCGAGCAGAAGACCGAGCTGATGCGCCTGCTGGACGTGAGCAGCCGCGCCGAAGGCGTGCGCATCTACATCGGCGGCGAAAGCCACGTCGTGCCCTTCGAAGAGTTGTCGGTCGTCACCGCCCCGTACGAGGTCGACGGCCACGTGGTCGGCACCTTGGGCGTCATCGGCCCGACGCGCATGCCCTACGACCGCATGATCCAGATCGTCGACATCACGGCGCGGCTGGTGGGCAACGCACTGTCCGGCAAGACCTGATCTGCTGCCCGCAGGGCGGCGCCTAGAATGGCGCGCCAGCCCGGGGGCCGTTAGCTCAGTTGGTCAGAGCAGAGGACTCATAATCCTTTGGTCGATGGTTCGAGCCCATCACGGCCTACCACAATGGTGGCTTTTCCCTAGGTGTTTTCGGGCCAGTTCCAGGGCTCCGCGTGAAGTGTCCAGAGATGGACTGTTAGTCCTTCGGTCCGTTTTTCGGTCTGAGGGGCGAAATTCACAAGGAGTTCAACATGTCCCAAGGTCTTCAGTCCCCCGGTGGGCGCGCAGCGACCGGCAGCGCGGCGCAATCCGGTTCCCTCCCCCTGCGGGCTGCGCCCGCGGCTGCCGCCTGCGCGCATACGGCAGCGCTGGCCGATGCCGCCGCCCTCGATCTGGAATCGGCGCTTGAGCTGATCGACGAGCTGATCGGCAACGGCAGCGATCAGCACCAAGCCCTGAACGCCCTGCGGGCGCTGCTGGCCGGGGTAGGCGCGATGGTCGAGGTGGTGGCCCTGTCCCATGGTGGCAAGGGATGCAAGGGCGGGCCCATGCACTGGCTGTACGGCGACGGCGATCTGGTGAAGGCCATGAAGGCGTTGGAGCCCATCGCCCAGGCCGCCACCAAGGCGCGAGCCGCCGCGGACCTTTGCCAAGGCGGTGCAGCATGAGCGCTTCCGCCACCACAACGCAAGCGCCCGAGGCCGCCGCGCAAGCCGGTGCCGCCGTGGCAGCCGGACCTGGCCCCATCGATCCGGCCCGGTTGAAGCTGGCTGTAACCGCCTCGTGCGATATCGACCGCCTGGCCGAACAGGCTGCCATGCTTGCCGCGGAGGTGTACGGCTACGAAGGCGACGGCCGGGCGCTGGTGGTGCATGTGCTATGCGAGCGCATCCAGACCTTGATTGGGTGCGTCTGCACGTTGATCAATGAACCGGAGCAGCCGCGCGAAGAGCTGGAGAAGGTAGTTCTTTCCTCGCACCCGGCGGCCGAGAGGGTTGCAGCATGAGCACCCCGACTCTTCAAGACTTGTTCGGCGATCAAACTGCCGCCGACGTGCTGCGAGCCGCGAACCACGCCGCGGGCCGCCTGGCCATGCTGTGCCAGATGGGGCCGCTGACGCTAAAGGCCGCCCCGCCTCATGAGATTGACGCGGCAATGGCGATTCTGGCGACAGCCCGCGCAAGCCTGGCCGCCTGCGTTGAAGGGCTGGAGCAGATCGAGCGAATCAAGCGGGGTGAAGCATGAGCGCCGCCATCCCCCGCGACCTGCCGCCCCCGCCCATGCGCGCCGGCCACCTGACCGTGGCCGAGCTGATCGACCTCTACATGCAGCGCTACGAGGGCCGCGACATGACGCGCCCGCACCGCGCGGCCTGGTGGCGCGAAAAGCTCGGCCAGGTGCGGCTGCAGGATCTGACCGAAGACCACGTGCATGCGACGCTGGAAACCCTGGCCGAGTCCCGCAGCCGCTACTACGCGGGCAGGGATGCCGACGGCCGGCGCATCTTCAAGGCCAGGAAAGACAAGGTATCGCCGGCCACGGTCAACCGCCACGCCGCGGCGCTGGCCGCCATCATCACGTGGGCCATCAAGCGCCGGGTCGCGCCGGCCGGCTTCGTGCACCCCTGCCGCACCATCGAGCGCCGGCCCGAGAACAACGAGCGCACGCGGTTCCTCAGTGACGATGAGCGCGAGCGGCTGTTGCAGGCCTGCAAGGCGTCGACATGGCCGCGCCTGTATGCGCTGGTATTGATGGCACTCACCACCGGGGCCCGCAAGGGCGAGCTGATGGGGCTGCACTGGTCTGACCTCGACCTTGAGCGGGCCGAAGCGCGCGTAGCGATGACGAAAAACGGCGAACCGCGCGTGCTGCCGCTGGTGCCTACCCTGGTGGCCGAGCTGCAGCGCTTCAAGGCCGGGCCCAAGTGCCGGGTCTTCGCTTCGCCGCGCGATGCGTGCAAGCCCTTCGCCTTCGAGGGACAGTTTGCGCGCGCGCTCGAGGCCGCGAAGGTGCGGGACTTCACTCCGCATTGCTTGCGGCATTCGTGTGCGTCCATGCTGGCCATGAACGGTGCGAGCTTGCTGGAAATCGCGGACGTGCTGGGGCATCGCCAGCTGCAGGTGACGAAGCGCTACGCGCACCACAGCACCGGGCACAAGGCAGCGCTTGTGAACCGGATTCTCGGCACTGTGAACTGAGCAGGAAGGGGGGCTATGGCAACCCGCGACAAGCGCCACCAAGCTGCGCCCGCGCGCAGCGGTTCAAGGGGTAGACCGGCGCCCGTGGGGCGGCCAGGCCGGCAGCAGGCAGCAGCAGGGGATGCGGTGCAGGCGTCTGCACTGCAGCCGCTGCCGCTGTCGACGCCGCGGCGGGCCCGGCTCAGCACCCGGGCAGGCTGGTGCGATCCGGGCTACCTGCCGCAAGATGTGCGGCAGCAGCTGCTCGAATGCCTGCGCGCTGGCCGTATCGAGGGTGAGAAGGCGGAGCAGTTCGCGAACAGCTGTGCCCTTCACGCCGAACGCGTGGCGGGGGGGCATTGGGCGGCCACGCCCGCGCAGCAGCGCACCGAGCTGCAGGCCTTGGCCGCAGCTGCGGCAGGCCTGCGGGACGCGATCCGCGGCGCGCGTCGGCCTGTCTTCGTGGACATCGAGCTGCAGGCGCATCGAGCCGCCAAGGTCGCAGGGATCGGCCTGCAGGCCCATGCCGCCAGGCTGCAGCCGCTTGATGAGGCGTTGCGGCAGCTGGCCTCAGGCTGCGATTCGCTGGCCATCCTGGCATGCGCAGCAGGTGATGCCGTCGAGGTTGAGCGCAGCCGGATGGTTGAAGCTGAGGCCGGCGAGGGCTTGGTTCATGGGCTGATCCTTGCCTACCGGGCGCAGTTCGCAACGCTGCCGCCTGGTGACAAGCGCGGATGGTTCGCTGCCCTGTGCAAGACGCTGGGTGATCAAGTGGGCTTCAAGTGTGGGCCTGTCATCGTCCAAAGGGCGCTTGCCAATGTGAGAGATGGCATTTCCTGAGCGCTAGGCGCTTCAGGAAATGGGTGTACGCGAGCACACCGTTTCCCTAAATTGCCCTCACGGCCTCACCGGCCGGCGCGCCAGCCCTGCCGGGCTGGCCCGGGCACCTAGGGGATTCTCGCGATGTCAGCAAGTCCGCTGTCGGCGCTGCTGCAGCTCTCAGAGTACAGAGAGCAGCGGCAGCGCCCTTTTCCTTCCGCCGGTTCGCTGCAGTGGTATTTGCGGCAGCACAAGGCCGGCCTGGTCAAGTGCGGCGCGCTGCTGCTGATTGCGGGCCGCTGGTGGGTCGACCCGCGCCACTTCGATGACTACGTGATCGAGGCCGGCGCAAAGGCCGCCCAGTCGCAGTCAGTGCCCGCGTGAACGCTGAAGCCTTCGATCCGACGAAGGGCGCGGCCGGCTTCGAGTCCAGCGCGGGCTATCGCGGTTCGCTGGTGCCGCCACGTGCGCCGCGCAAGCCGCGCGAGCCACGCGCGAAGGTGGTGCCGATTGCGTTGCGCCGCGGCGAACCCGTTGCCGTGGTTACCGCCATCGTTCGCTACGTCGACGCCTTGCGCGCCGAGCGCAGCAAGAGGCGAAACCCGGACTACTGGCTGAACCTCACGACCGATGAAGTGATCATGCGCATCGGCCTCACCATTGAAAACCGCCTGCCCGGCGCAGGCAGCAGCGCGCTTGATGCGCTGTGCCTGGCCACCCTCGAAGCACTCGGCTTCAAGAGAACCACGCACTACGGCGAGCGCGTCATGACGCTGCCGCCCGAGTCCACGCTGAGCAAGCTCCAAGGCTTTATGAACGCCACTGCGCCGGAGCGGCGCAGTTTCAACTCAGGTCCCACCAAGACTGTAGATATCGCGCAGACACGGCTGGCAGCCCAGCGCGCGCAGTCTGGGAACGTAGACACGTGATCCGCAGCGACCTGGCGCCCCAGGACTTCTGCGATGTCCACGTGTCCACGAGCTTGCATGGATTCTTGAAGCAGCAGCAATTGACAGCTTCAGGTACCCTCAGCGGAGCCCTGCCCGGTGATGTCCAGATGTCCACAGAACAGCGCAGGCGGGCATGTGCAGGCGTCTGCACGCGCGCCCGCCTGAGCCCTTGCGCTTGTTCAACTCTCCATGAAAGTTCATGGACACAAGGACAAAGCAGCAGCAGTCTGGAATTGCGGCGGATCGAGAGGGCACCGCAATGAGCCTTGCCGCATCCAACAGTGCAGCGGCTACCGAGTTCCTCCGCAGCGCCGCGGCTTTCATGCGCATGTGCCTGGAACGGCACTCCGACTTGACGCATGAGGAAATCAGGGGGGGCCTATCGGTGGGCGCGCGCCTGCGCCTGGTTGTCGAGGCTGACGACTCAAACATCACAGCGTGCCGCCTGGAGCTGGCCGAGTGCG
This sequence comes from Rubrivivax sp., assembly GCA_022842305.1. Taxonomy (GTDB): domain Bacteria; phylum Pseudomonadota; class Gammaproteobacteria; order Burkholderiales; family Burkholderiaceae_C; genus Rubrivivax. Next base: position 4,877 of record JALHPY010000015.1, on the reverse strand, counting down.
ATGGTGTGTCTGTTGTTCTCACTCAATGCGATATCGAACTGAGCAAGGGTTAGGGGCACTCAATGGAAACGGTGGAAATCAAGGGGCTGAAGGAGCTATACCGCGCCATGGAGACCCTTGCGGAGAAGCTGCAGAAGAACGTGCTTCGAGGTGCGACCAGGGCGGGGTCGAAGGTGATTGCGGAGGAGGCGAAGAGACTTGCGCCCGTAGCTCCTCCCAATGAGAAGAACGCACGGCTTTACGGCGGTCGATCTGGTTTGTTGCGCGACAGCATCCGCGTCAAGTCCCCGCAGATCAAAGGCGGAACGGTGGTGGTCGGCGGAGTGAGTGTCGGCGGCAAGTTCAAGGGCACAAAGCGCAAGGGCGCTGGAGATGCCTATTACGCTCGCTGGGTGGAGCTTGGCACCGCCGCGCACGTCATCAAGGCCCGCAAGCCCAACAAGATGCTGGCCATTGGCGTGGCGCAGGTGCAGCACCCCGGCGCGCGAAAGAATCCGTTCCTGCGGCCGGCAATGGACTCGCAGGCCGCTGCAGCAGTACAGGCAATGCGGGAGTACATCCGAAAGCGACTTGCGACCAAGCATGGCCTGGATGTACCGGCGCCGGATGACGCGGAGTGACGGTCATGCAAATGCAGCACGCTGCAGCTGATTGGGTGGGTCGGCCCGGGTCGGGGGTGGGGGGTGAAATCTCTAGGGCATGCCCTATGGAAACCGTGTTCGCAGCCAAATTGTTGCGCGCGCAGGTTTCGGGGGTGGGGGGGGTCAAAACCGCAGCAGCTGGATCGGGCCGCACGCATGAGCTGCTGCACGCGCTCCGCGCGCGTCATGTAGTGGCCGCCGGCCTGCCCGTCGAGCGCCAGGCCGCTGCCGCCACGCCTGGTGGCCAGACTGAGCAGCTGCACGCGCTTGACGCTGGTCTGGTGGCCACCGGCCCGGCCATCGCGCGCCAGGCCGCTGCGGCTGCGCCTGGTGGCCAGCCCGAGCCGCTGCACGCGCCTGCCGCTGGCCGGGTGGCCGCTGGCCAGGCCATCGAGCTGCAGGCCGCTGCCGCTGCGCCTAGTGGCCGGCCCGAGCTGCTGCACGCGCTTGACGCTGGCCTGGTGGCCGCTGGCCGGGCCATCGAGCTGCAGGCCGCTGCCGCTGCGCCTGGTGGCCGGCCCGAGCTGCTGCACGCGCTTGACGCTGGCCGGGTGGCCGCTGGCCAGGCCACCGAGCTGCAGGCCGCTGCCGCTGCGCCTGGTGGCCAGCCTGAGCAGCTGCACGCGCCTGGCGCTGGCCTGGTGGCCACCGGCCCGGCCATCGATCTGCAGGCCGTTGCCGCGGCATTTCTACCCCTTCGATTGCTGGCGCGGGCGTTTGAGGATGTTGGGCAGCTCGCGCCGCATTACGCAATTGACAGCATCGATGCGCCGACGATCGCCGCCGCGCAGATTCGACGATCCATCCTCGCAATTGAAAGGACAAGCCAATGAGTGCTTCTGTTGACATCGTGCTTCGGGTTCTTGATTCCGAACTGCGAGGAGATATCGCACCGCATCCTGATTCCGAAGACCACAGACTGCACTTGCACGCGATGCGTGAACTGATGTCGAGTCGAAATGACTGCTATGTGCTGGCACTTCGCGTAATGCAGCTGCTAATGGCCAGGCGGCAGGCCGGCCTGGCGGCCTATAGAGCGATTGCAGTCGCAGAGCAGCAGTGCATCGACTTGGGTGGCGGCAGTGCTACTCCTCATTGATCGGCTGGCTTCGTGGTGGCGCTCGATCAGTCCGCGCGGGCGCCGGGCGCTGGAAAAGCGCCGGCTGGAGTCTCTGCTGCGACGTGAGGGAATGAGCCGCGCTGCATCTTGTCGTGTTGTGGGTGAGTTCTTCAAATGAAACCCGCAATCGACGGCCGTGGGGCACAATTGGAACCTGGCTCAAGTGCGGGATGCACAGAGCCTTCAGAGTCGACTGCTGCGGGATGCGTGCAGGCGATGACGAGTGAAGCGGGCTCAACTCATGAGCCGTTGAAACCACCGGCCACGGTGCGCGAGTTTGAGGAAGCGCTGCGCGCCCTCGGATATAGCAACCGCCAGGCCAAAGCAATCGCCCGCGAAGGGTTCCGGCCGGCCGTGCCCGAGCCTGACCCCGACGAAGCGGCATTCGTTCAACTGTGCGAGGCGATAAGCAAAAGCCTCGCCGAGAGATAGGACTGAATCATGAAACTGACCTTCCCCTTGGTCGCGCTGGCGGCCTCCCTTTGCGCTCTGGCGCTGATGTACTTCGGCATGCCGGACCTGGCGGCCACCTTCGTGGGCGCGCTGCAACTCGCCAACTTTCCGGGCGCCGTTGCGGGCAGCGGCGACGGCGGCCAATCTCCCCTGGAAATAACCAAGAAGATGGCCACGGACCTGGAAAACTGGCGCAAGGAACAAGGTGCGCGCATCAAGGCGCTCGATGACGAGGTCGGCGAGCTGGTGAAGCGCTCGCAGCGGCCCGGCGGCAGCGGTGGCGCGCCCGCTGCAACCTCGAAGGCTGTCGAATCGTGGATCGATACCAAGACCAAGAGCCGCATTCCCGTGCTGCTGCCTGGCGACTCGATGGCGGCCCTGGAGCGCAAGCAAGGCGGCAGCGAAGTGCCGGCCCCGTCCATCGGACGCGTGCTCCGCGGCCTGGTGATGGGTGGCCAGGCCGACGATGCGGGCGAGCTGGCCGACGAACGCAAGGCGCTGATGATCGGCAACGATCCGGCGGGCGGCTACACCGTGGGTGGGGCGCTTTCGTCGCAGTGGATCGACCTCATGCGGAAGCAGATGGTGTTGTCCCGGTCTGGCGCGCGCACGGTGCCCATGGAGTCCAGCTCGCTGACGCTGGCCAAGCTCACGGCAGACCCGACGGTTTCCTGGCACACGGAGAATGCCGACCTCGCGGCGGTCCAGCCGAGTTTCGGCGCTGTGACGCTGAACGCGCGTACCGTGGTCTGCCTGGTGAAGCTGAGTCTGGAGCTGTCGCAGGACTCGGCCAACATCGAGGAGATCCTGCAGCGCTCACTCGTCGGCGCGATGGCGGGCGCGATCGACAATGCGGGCCTGGTGGGCGTGACGGTCAACGCTGGCGCGGCACCGGGCGGCATCTTCAACCTGGCCGGCCGCAACACCGTTACCAGCATCGGTGCGCCGACGAGCTGGGATTTCGTGGTTGATGGCATGTACGAGCTGATGGCCGATGACGTGCCCGCCGAATCCATCGGCGCGATGGTCTCGCACCCCGCGCTGTGGAAGAAGATGCGCAAGCTCAAGACCGGCATCGCCAGCGACAACACGCCGCTGACCATGCCCGACGAAGTGGCCAGGCTGCCGAAGTACTGGACCACCGCGGCGCCGCTCACCGGTGGCACGACTGCGAAGGCAGTCATTGCCAATTGGGCCGATCTGCTGTTCGGCGTGCGCAAGAACATCACCGTGCAGGTGCTGCAGCAGGCCTTCCTGGGCAGCAACCTGCAGATCGCGGTGCTGGCTTATGCACGCGTCGACTTCGCAGCCACGCGTGCCGCGTCCTTCTGCACGTTGGAAGGCATCACGGTCTGAGCCTGAAGGCGGGGCGCGGGTGTTTCACCCGCGCCCTGCTTTGCATGCAGGCGTCTGCACTTCATTGAACTGCAGGCCGCCGCCGCTGCGCCTGGTGGCCATCCTGAGCTGCTGCACGCGCCTGGCGCTGGCCTGGTGGCCGCCGGCCCGGCCAACGAGCGCCAGGCCGCTGCCGCGGCGCCTGGTGGCCGGCCTGAGCTGCTGCACGCGCTTGTCGCTGGCCAGGTGGGCGCAGGCCTGGCCATCGAGCGCCAGGCCGCTGCCGCTGCCCCTGGTGCCAGCCCGAGCCGCTGCACGCGCTTGCCGCTGGCCTGGTGGCCACCGGCCAGGCCATCGGGCTGCATGCCGCTGCCGCTGCCCCTGGTGCCAGCCCGAGCCGCTGCACGCGCTACGTGCGGCAGGTCAACGCGGGCGCCTCGTTGGTAGAGCGCGGCCGGGAGGCCGCAGAATCCGGCCATGGCCAGGATTGACTACATCGAAGGCCGCCTATGGCGATGGGCTGAGGCGGTGAAGTCGGGAGGCCGCAGTATTGCGGGCTATCCGGTGGTGAACGTGCTGCACGCGAGCTGGAGTCCCCCCGCGCCTGGCATGGCGCCGACCCTGCGGGTGGTGCCCAGAAGCGACGCGCCGCAGACACACCGGGCCGTGTGTCGGCTGAGCGAAAAGGCGCAGGCCACGCTGGCCGCGCACTACATCAAGCGGCTACCAAACGCCGCGGCTGCAGAGCTGCTGCAGTGCACCCCGGGCACTGTCGCGGCGCGCATCGTGGCCGCGCAGCGTGAGCTGGCGCACCTGCTCGATGGCCCGGCCTCAAGGTGAGATCGCGCGCGCCTTGCTTGCCGCTGCTGTGGCAGGTCCTGGCACCGTCAAGGAGCTGGCCGCCAGGGCTTGCGTAGGCCGCCTGGCTGCGCGCAAGACCTGCAGCAGGCTACTCGGCCGCGGCAGCCTGGTGGAAGTGGACAAGCGCCCGCCCGATGGTCCGGGCCGCCCGCCGATGGTGCTGGCCCTGGCATCGCGCGGCCCCGATGCGCCGGCCGTCGAGCTCGCGGCAGCCCTCAGCGGCTGGCACGCGCAGCGCGTCGAATTGGCCGCGCAAACCCCGCTTCCGGTGTAACGATCCTCCGGTTTTGCTGTTTTCTGGGTGCGCCCTTTGGAGTATCGTTGAGGGGCGCGGAGTGCCGGCCGGGTCTCATAATCCTTTGGTCGTTGGTTCAAGTCCAACACGGCCTACCACAGCACCCGCGCCAGCAGCACCAACGCAGCGCGCGCCAGCAACCGGCCTCAGGCCTGCGCCACGGCCGGCCGCA
>JALHPY010000014.1 GCA_022842305.1 Rubrivivax sp. | reverse complement strand
CTGGTGGGGCTGCTGTCGGGGGTGTCGCTGGTGCTGATGTTCCTGGTGCTGTACAGCCGCTACCGATCGACCGCGTTGTCGCTGCTGATCATGGCCAACATCCCGCTGGCGCTGGTGGGCGCGGTGCTGGGGCTGTGGCTGTCGGGCCAGCCGCTGTCGGTGGTGGCGCTGGTGGGCTTCATCACGCTGGCCGGCATATCGGTGCGCAACGGCATCCTCAAGGTCAGCCACTACGTCAACCTGATGCGCATCGAGGGCGCCGCGTTCGACCACGCGCTGATCCTGCGCGGCTCGCTCGAGCGCCTGTCGCCGGTGCTGATGACGGCGCTGGTGACGGCCTTTGCGCTGGCGCCGCTGCTGTTCGAGGCCGAGCGCCCCGGCACCGAGGTGCTGCACCCGGTGGCGGTGGTGATCTTCTCGGGCCTGATCAGCTCGACCCTGCTCGACACCTTCCTGACCCCGGCGATGTTCTGGCTGGTCGGCCGCAAACCTGCGGCGCGGCTGATGGACGACCGCGACGCCGGGGCGCTGTAGCCCGTGACTCTTCTTCATCCCTGAAAGGAACGTTCCCCATGAAACTGCAAGCCCTCTGCATCGCCGCCGCCCTGGCCCTGGTCGGCCCGGCCTTCGCCGCCGAAGACAAGCACGAGCACGCGCACGAGCACAAGCCGCTGCACGGCGGCATCGTGGTCGAGGCCAGTCACATCGACTTTGAACTGGTGGCCCGCGCCGACGTGATCACGCTGCACGTCCGCGACCACGGCAAGCCGACGCCGGTGAAAGGTGGCAGCGGCAAGCTCACGCTGCTGAGCGGCGCCACCAAGTCCGAGGCTGCGCTGGCCCCCGCCGGCGACAGCAGCCTGGAAGCGCGCGGCGCCTTCACCCTGGGCGCCGGCACCAAGATCGTGGCCACCGTTCAGCTGCCGGGGCGCAAGCCGATCAATGTGCGCTTTGCCTTGAAGGGCTGACGAGGTTCAGCCGTCCTTGCCGTCGGCGCGTGTCGTCATGAGCCAGGGCGTGTAGATGAGTAGGTAGATGGCAAAGGCTGCGCTCCAGGCCAGGGCCGCGGTCAGCAGCCATGTCACCAGCCATTGCGGTGCGACCAGCGGCATCAGCACGCGCAGCACGGCCGCGGCCAGCACCAGCGCGTAGGCGGCGATCTCGGCGCGGCCCACCTGCAGCTGGCGCCCGGTGTGGCCGCGCGCGGTGCGCGTGACCATGCCGATGATCAGCCCGCCGGTGGCGCCCACGGCCAGCGCATGGATGCCGGCCGTGACGGGGATCCATCCCGTCTGGGCCGCAGCCAGCAGCGCCAGACCCAGCGGCAGCCAGGCGTAGGCGGCATGCAGGATCCACAGGATGGGCCGGTGGCGGGTCAGCCAAGGCTTCCATGACAGCAGGCGCAGGGTGTGGGCCAGGGCGGCCGCGGCCAGCAGCGGGCCGGCCATCCAGGCCGGCGCGCCCAGCACCCAGCCCGCCAGGCCCAGCGCGGTGAGCGCCAGCGCCGCCGCATCCACGCGCGGCCGCGGCGCCAGTCGCAGGCCGGGCGTGGCGCCCATGGTGAAGCCCGGGATCACGCGCCCGGCGATCACGCATTCGATCATCACGATCAACGCCAGCGCGGCGTGCAGCGCGCGCAGCGGCGGCAGATCCACGACGCCCATCACCGCCAGGTGGAAGCCCAGGTTGGCCAGCGCCAGCAGCGCCAGGATGCCGGCCAGCGGCAGGTTGCGGCGGTTGCCGGCGCGCAGCAGCAGGGTGGTCAGCACGACGGCCACGGCGGGCAGCAGCAGCAGGTCCAGTGCGGCGTAGACGGGGTAGGGCGCGGCGATGGCGGCGATGCGCGCCGCCAGCCACAGCCCCGCCAGCAGGCCCAGGCTGGCGCCGCGCGGCGTGGCCAGGCCGGTCCAGGCCTTGCCGGCGGTGAGCAGGAAGCCCACGATCACCGCCACGGCAAAGCCGTACAGCATCTCGTGTGCGTGCCACAGCAGCGGCGGCACGGGCATGTCGATCTGGACGTAGCCCAGCAGCAGCGCCAGCCACAGCGGCAGGGCCAGGCCCGCGTAGGCCGCCGCGCCCAGATAGAAGGGGCGGAAACCCAGGCGCAACAGTGGCCAGCCCTGCGGCGCGGGGCCGCGCAGCACGGCCTGCGTGGTGGGCTTGAAGAGAGGAAGTTCGTCGGTGGCCATGGCTGCGGCGCGCACGCGTTGCGGGTTTGAAGATGCTAATTATATGCATCTTAAAACACCGGGGAAAGTTGTGCTGGCACGAGGCACGTGCACCCGGCCGGTGCGCCGCGCGCCCGCCGCACTGCACCAAGGCCGCGTGCACGCCCCACCAACGGCCATGGTGCCGGTCATGCGCCGCGGCATGCGCCTTGCTGTCATGGACATCAACCGGACGCCTGCGCGCGCCGCAAGCCCGGCCGCCACAACCCCCGTCAACGCCACCGGAGTTCCCCCATGACCCTTGTCCGCCGCAAGTTCCTGACCCGTGCTGCCCTGGCTGGCAGCGTGCTCGGTGCCCCCGCCGTGGTGGGCGCCCAGGGCAAGACCGTGCTCAACTGGAAGATGACCAGCGCCTACCCCAAGGGCGCGCCCTTCTACATGGACGGCCCGGGCAGTGCCACCGACCTGGCCAGGCGCATCAGGGAGATGTCCGACGGGCGCCTGAACATCCAGGTCTTCGGCGCGGGTGAACTGGTGCCGGCCTTCGAGGGCTTCGACGCCGTGCGCTCGGGCACCGTGGAGATGAACCACGCCAACAGCTACTTCTGGACCGGCAAGACCTTTGCCGCGCAGTACTTCACCGCCGTGCCCTTCGGCATGAACTTCCAGGGCATCAACGGCTGGCTCTACGACGGCGGCGGCATCGACCTGTGGAACGAGGTCTACGAGCCCTTCGGCATGGTGGCCATGCCCTGCGGCAACACTGGCGTGCAGATGACCGGCTGGTTCAAGAAAGAGATCAATTCCGTGGCCGACTTCAAGGGCCTGAAGATGCGCATCCCGGGCCTGGCCGGCAAGGTGTACGCCAAGCTGGGCGTGGACGTGAAGGTGCTGCCGGGCGGCGAGATCTTCCCGGCGCTGGAGCGCGGCGTGATCGACGCGGCCGAATTCGTCGGCCCCTTCCAGGACCGCCGCCTGGGCCTGCACAAGGCGGCCAAGTACTACTACACCACCGGCTGGCACGAGTCGGCCACGGTGTCCGAACTGCTGATCAACAAGGCCGCGTGGCAGAAGTTGCCCAAGGACCTGCAGGCCATCGTCAGCAACGCCGCCGCGGCCTGCAACGTGATCAGCGAAGGCTGGTGCCAGAAGGCCAATTCCGAGGCCATGGAAGACCTGATCAAGAACCAGAAGGTCATCGCCCGGCCGCTGCCCGACGCGGTGATCGCCGCGCTGCGCCAGGAGACGAACAAGGTGCTGGCCGAGGCCGTGGCCGCCGACGCGCTGACCAAGAAGGTGCACACCTCGTACATGGAGTTCAAGGCCAAGTTCGACCGCTGGGCCGAGGTCAGCGAAGAGGCCTACCACGGCAAGGTGCGCGGCTGAGGCCCGCCGCCATGGCGCGTGAACAGTCGCGGGCGCAGGCGCTGGCCATCCGCTGGATCGAGGCGCTGATCGACGGTGCCGGCAGGCTCACGCTGTGGGTGGCCCTGGTGATGATCGCCCTGGTGGCCTGCAACGTGCTGCTGCGCTACGCCTTCAGCCTGGGCTCGGTGTGGGCGCAGGAGTTGGAATGGCATCTGCTGGCCGGGCTCATCCTGCTGGGCATGGGCCACGCGCTGCAGCGCGGCGACAACGTGCGCGTGGACCTGTACTACGCGCGCTTCGGGCCGCGCACCAAGTTCGCGGTCGATCTGCTGTCCATCGTGCTCACGCTGCTGGTGGCGCTGGTGTTCGTGAAGCTGTCGCTGGCCTACGTGGCGCAGGCCTACTCCATCGGCGAGAAGTCGCCCGACCCCGGCGGCATACCGCTGCGCTGGATCGTCAAGGGCCTGATCCCGCTGGGCTTTGCGCTGCTGGCGCTGCAGTCGGTAGGCGCGCTGCTGCGGCTGCTGCAGTTCAGGCAGTTGAAGGCGAGCCTGGACCATGCTTGAGCCGCAGACCTATGCGCTGCTGATGCTGGCCGCCTTCTTCGGCATGCTGCTGATTGGCGTGCCGGTGGCCACCACGCTGGCCACGGTGGGCTTCGTCTTCGGCTGGCTGGGCTTTGGCGAAGGCCTGTTCAACCTGCTGCCGGCGCGCGTGTTCGGCATCGTGGCCGGCTACCAGTGGATGGCGATTCCGCTGTTCGTCTTCATGGGCGTGATGCTCGAGAAATCGCGCCTGGCCGACGACCTGCTGGACGTGATGGGTCATATCGCCGGCGGCGTGCGCGGCGGCATGGGCGTGGGCATCATCCTGTTCGGCGTGCTGATGGGCGCCACCACCGGCATCGTGGGCGCCACCGTCATCACGCTGGGCCTTCTGACCCTGCCCACGCTCATCCGCCGCGGCTACGACAAGGGCATCGCCTGCGGCGCCATCTGTGCCTCGGGCACGCTGGGGCAGATCATCCCGCCCAGCCTGATCCTGATCCTGCTGTCGGACATCATGCAGTTGTCGGTGGGCACGCTGTTCGCCGCGGCCGTGGGCCCGGGGATGCTGCTGGCGGGGGTGTACATCATCTTCCTGCTGGTGCTGGGCTGGCTCAAGCCGGACCTGATGCCGCCCATCCCGCTGGAAGAGCGCAGCCGCGTCAGCCGCAGTCAGCTGTGGGTGCGCTTCTGGAAGGTGGTGGTGCCGCCCATCATGCTGGTGGTGGCGGTGCTGGGCTCCATCGTCGGCGGCGTGGCTGCGCCCACCGAGGCCGCGGCCATGGGCGCGGTGGGTTCGGTGGTGATCACGCTGCTGTCGGGGCGCCTGCGCTTGGGCGTGCTGAAGGAAGCCGCACTGGACACCAGCAAGATCACCGCGATGATGATGTTCATCCTGATGATGGCGCAGGTGTTCGCGCTGTCCTTTCGCGGCTTGCACGGCGAGGACCTGATCACGCACATGTTCGAGTGGCTGCCCGGCGGCGTGAACAGCGACATCTGGTTCATGATGGCGTTGATCTTCGTGCTCGGCTTCTTCATCGAGTGGATCGAGATCAGCTACATCGCCGTGCCGCTGTTCCTGCCGGTGCTCATCAGTCAGGGCGTGGACCCGGTGTGGCTGGCCATGCTGATCACGGTGAACCTGCAGTCGTCGTTCCTGACGCCGCCCTTCGGCTGGGCGCTGTTCTACCTGAAGGGCGTGGCCCCGCCCGAGGTGGGCATCCGCGACATCTACCGCGGTGTGCTGCCCTTCATCGCCATGCAGGCCGTCACGCTGGCGCTGGTGTTTCTGTTCCCGCAGATCGCGCTGTGGCTGCCGCGCGCGATTGGCTGGTAGCGTTCAGGCTTCCATCAACCAGCAGAACCCGAACTTGCAGCACACCCTCAGCGCCCTGGGCGGCATGCACGTCGCCCCCCACCACCTGGCCGCGCAAGCCGGCCGCGACGTGCTGCGCGACGGCGGCAATGCCGTCGAAGCCATGGTCGCGGCCGCGGCGGCCATCGCCGTGGTCTACCCGCACATGAACGCCATCGGCGGCGACGGCTTCTGGGTGATCCACGAACCCGGCCGCGCACCCGTGGCCATCGATGCCTGCGGCGTGGCCGCCGGCCTGGCCGACCGCAGCTTCTATGCGGGGTTGGACGCCATCCCGGCACGCGGGCCGCAGGCTGCGCTTACCGTGGCCGGCACCGTGGGCGGCTGGGCGCGTGCGCTGGAAGTGGCCGCGCCCTGGGGGCGGCCGCTGCCGCTGCAGCGCCTGCTGGCCGACGCCATCCGCCACGCCCGCGACGGCGTGGCCGTGACGCGCAGCCAGGCGCAGCTGACGCGCGACAAGCTGCCGGGCCTGCGCGACGCACCCGGCTTTGCCCAGACCTTTCTGGTGGACGGCCAGCCGCCGAAGCAAGGCCACATCCTGCGCCAGCCTGCGCTGGCCGAGACCCTGCAGACCCTGGCCCAGCGCGGCCTGGACGACTTCTACCGCGGCCAGATCGGCGCCAGCCTGGGTGCCGAGCTGCTGCGGGTGGGCAGCCCCGTGCGCGCCGCCGACCTGGCCGCCTGGCAGGCCGACGTGGTGCAGCCGCTGGCCGTGCGCCTGGCCGACTGCAGCGTCTACAACCTGCCGCCGCCCACGCAGGGCCTGGCGGCGCTGATGATCCTGGGTCTGTTTGATCGGCTGGGTGTGACCGAGGGCGAGGGCTTCGACTACGTGCACGGCCTGGTCGAATCCACCAAGCGCGCCTTTCGTGTGCGCGAGCGCGTGGTCACCGACCCACGGCGCCTGCCCGCCGACCCGTGGCAGTTTCTGCAGCCCGCCGCGCTGGACGAACTGGCGGCGCAGATCGATAGGCAGCGCGCGCTGCCCTGGCCCGACACCGCTGCGCCCGGCGACACCATCTGGATGGGCGCCATCGACCGCGAGGGCCGCGCCGTCAGCTTCATCCAGAGCGTGTACTGGGAGTTCGGCTCGGGCGTGGTGTTGCGCGACACCGGCGTCACCTGGCAGAACCGCGGCACCAGCTTCGCGCTGGACCCGCGCGCGCTCAACAGCCTGGAGCCGGGGCGCAAGCCTTTCCACACGCTCAACCCGTCGCTGGCGCTGTTCGACGACGGCCGCGTCATGCCCTACGGCACCATGGGCGGCGAGGGCCAGCCACAGACGCAGGCGGCGGTGTTCACGCGCTACGCGCGCTTCGGCCAGAGCCTGCAGCAGGCGGTGAGCGCGCCGCGCTGGCTGCTGGGCCGCACCTGGGGCGACGTGAGCACCACGCTCAAGCTCGAGAACCGTTTCGACCCGGCACTGGTGCAGGCGCTGCGCCGCGCGGGCCACGCGGTGGAAGTGCTGGACGAGGCCTACAGCGACACCATGGGCCACGCCGGCGCGCTGCTGCGCCACGCCAGCGGGTTGATCGAAGGCGCGGCCGACCCGCGCAGCGACGGGGCCGCAGCCGGCGTCTGAAGGCCCGAGCGCCTGGGGGCGTGCGCCAGCACGCCGACAATGCCACTCGATCGGGCGCACGCTGACGGGCCGCCGCAGCAACATCTGCCGCGCGCGCCTTTCGGGAGCCCGGCCATGAGCGCTGCTACCACCCGCACCGAACACGACAGCTTCGGCGCCATCGACGTGCCGGCCACGGCCCTGTGGGGCGCGCAGACCGAGCGCAGCCTGCGCTTCTTTGCCATCGGCCAGCAGCGCATGCCGCTGGAGGTGGTGCACGCGCTGGCGCAGATCAAGCGCGCCGCCGCCGAGGTGCACCTGGACCTGGGGCTGCTGGAGCCCGCCCAGGCGGTGGTCATCGCCGTGGCGGCGGCGCGCGTGGCGGCGGGCGAGTTCGACGAGCACTTCCCGCTGTCGGTGTGGCAGACCGGCTCGGGCACGCAGAGCCACATGAACGTCAACGAGGTCGTGGCCAGCCTGGCCTCGCGCGCAATGGGTGGATCAGGTGGTGGGTCAGGCGGTGGGTCAGGCGGCTCGCCGGGCGGCGCGCGCCCGGTGCATCCTAACGACGATGTCAACCGCGGCCAGTCGTCCAACGACGTGTTTCCCAGCGCCCTGCACATTGCCGCGGTGCTGGGCACGCGGCCGCTGCTGCGGGCCTTGCGCGGGCTGCGCGCGGCCCTGGCCGCCAAGGCCGAGGCCTTCGCTGACATCCTGAAGATCGGCCGCACCCATCTGCAGGACGCCACGCCGGTGACGCTGGGTCAGGAGTTCGGCGGCTACGAGGCGCAGCTGGCGCTGGCCGAGGCCACCATCGTGCGCAGCCTGCCCGACCTGCGTGCACTGGCCCTGGGCGGCACCGCGGTGGGCACGGGCCTGAACACCCACCCCGAGTTCGGCGCGCGTGTGGCGCAAGTGCTGGGTGCGCGCCTGGACGAGCCCTTCGTCGTGGCGCCCAACCTGTTTGCCGCGATGGCGGGGCGCGAGGCGCTGGTCAACCTGCACGCGGCGCTGCGCACCCTGGCGGTGGCGCTGACCAAGATAGCCAACGACATCCGCCTGATGGGCAGCGGGCCGCGCGCCGGCCTGGGTGAGCTGCGCCTGCCGGCCAACGAGCCGGGCAGTTCCATCATGCCGGGCAAGGTCAACCCGACGCAGGTGGAGGCGCTGACCATGGTCTGCGCCCAGGTGATGGGGCACGACGTGGCCATCGGCTTCGCCGCCAGCCAGGGGCAACTGGAACTGAACACCTACCAGCCGCTGATCGCCCTGAACGTACTGGACAGCCTGCGCCTGCTGGGCGACGCCATGGCCAGCTTCGACAGCCACTGCGTGCAAGGCATTGCGGCCGACCGCGCGCGCACGACCGAGCTGCTGGGGCGTTCGCTGATGTTGGTCACCGCGCTGGCGCCGCACATCGGCTACGAGCGCGCGGCGGCCATCGCGCAGCAGGCGCACGCCAGCGGCTCCAGCCTGCGCGAAGCGGCGCTCGGCTCTGGGGCGATCAGCGCCGAGGACTTCGACGCCTGGGTGCGCCCTGCGGCGATGGCCGGCCTGCACGGTTGAGCGGGCTGCAGACTTTCGGGCTTGCGTGGGCAATCGCACAGAAGCGCCGCGCGCCCCTGCGCCATGCTCCGCTGCATGAACCAAGCCCTGCAGCTCGCTGCGGCCCAGCCGCCCGCCCATCCCGCGTTTGCGGCCCGCCGGCCAGCCAGCGCGGCGTCGCTGCGGCTGATGCTGGTGGACGACTGCCGTGCCAACCGCATGCTGGTGAGCGCCGTGCTCATGCGCTGGGGCATCGTGCCCACCATGGCCTGCAACGGCGAAGAGGCGGTCAGGCTGGCCGAACAACGCGACTTCGATCTCGTGCTCATGGACATCCTGATGCCGGTGATGGACGGCGTGGTGGCCACGGCCAAGATCCGCCAGTTCGAACGTGAGCACCCCACGCGTGCCAGCGTGCCCATCGTCGCCTACACCGCGCTGGACCTGGGCAGGGACAGCGCGCGCTGGGCCCGCGTCGGCCTGACCGCGGTGCTGCCCAAGCCCTGCAGCGCGACCAGCCTGAAGTCCTGCCTGGCGCAGTGGTGTCCCGATCGCTTCGTCGTCAACTGAAGCAGCCCGCCCGTCCCGGTGTCAGGGCGGGGCGGCGCTGAAGGCCAGGGTCACGAAGTCGCTTTCCCAGGCGTCTGCTTGCTGGGGGTGTGGGCGCAAGTCGGTGCCGCGCAGCAGCCAGGCGCCGGCCAGCGGCACGGTGACTTGCGCGCGCCCGGCCTCGTCGGTGTGCAGCCACAAGCCCTGGCCGCTGGCGGCGTGCACCAGTTCCAGCGCGAACTGCGGCAGCGGCTGGCCCCGGCGCAGCACGACGAAACCCAGCCCGGCGCCCGCGCGCGGCGCTGGGCCGTCGAGCACGATGTCCAGGCCCAGCGGCAGGGGCTGCGGCGTGCTCGCGCCGCGCTCGATGCGCGCATTCTTGGTGTAGCTCTCCTCCCAAGGCAGGCCGCGTGCGGCCAGCGCGGCCCAGCGTTGGCGCACGGCGGCCGGGGCGTTGATCTCGTCCAGGTACAGGCCGATCTTGTCCGACGCCCCCGCCAGGCTCAGCTGCTGCTGCGCCTGCTGCGCCCAGCAGCTGAGCGCGGTGCCGGCGGGGATGCGCAGGCCCAGCTGCAAGGCGCGGGCACCATCGTGCAGCTGGCGCAGCGGGTGGCTGCGGCCGTCGGCGCCGCGGCACTGCGCCACCTCGACCGAGGCCCCGCCGATCGAGGTCTCGTGCACCGGGAATCGGTTGCCGGTGCCCAGGGCCAGGCGCAGGTCATCGGGCCGCGTGGGCGGCAGGGCCTCGAACCAGGTGTCGTGCGCATGGGCGCCGGCCGCGGCCAGCGCCAGCAACAGCCATGCGGTGTGGCGCGCCATGGCTCAGCCCCGCCCCAGCCAGCGCAGCAGCGCGGCGTAGAGCAGGGGCGGGTCCACCGGTTTGGCCAGGTGCTGGCACATGCCTGCCGCCAGACAGCGCTGGCGGTCCTGGTCGAACACGCTGGCCGTCAGGGCGATCACGGGGGTGCGTTCGCGGCCGGGCATGCTGCGCAAGCGTGCGGTGGTCTCGATGCCGCCCAGCCCGGGCATGTGCAGGTCCATCAGGATCAGCGCGTAGTCGACGTCCCGGGCCCGGGCCAGCGCGGCCGCGCCATCGGCGGCCACGTCGAGCTCCAGGCCGGCGGCAACGACCAGGCCCCGCAGCACCTGCTGGCTGACCGGGTTGTCCTCGACCAGCAGGATGCGCACGCCGGCGAAGCCGCTGCGCAGCTGCGCCAGCGCATCCACGGCCTGCGCGGCCGGCAGGCTAGTCGGCAGGCGCGTGCCCAGGCGGGCCGTGAACCAGAAGCTGCTGCCGGCGCCCAGCGCGCTGCGCACGCCGATCTCGCCGCCCATCAATGCCACCAGGCGCTTGCAGATCGCCAGGCCCAGGCCGGTGCCGCCGTAGCGGCGCGATACCGAGGCGTCGGCCTGCTCGAAGGACGCGAAGATCCGCACATGGTCCTGCGGCGCGATGCCGATGCCGGTGTCGGTGACTTCGAAGCGCAGCAGCGCATCGTCGCGCGCCTCCTCGACCACGGCCACGGCCAGGTGCACGCCCCCCTTGTCGGTGAACTTCACCGCATTGCCGGCCAGGTTGAGCAGGATCTGCTGCAGCCGGTGGCTGTCGCCCATCAGCTGGCGCGTGGCCAGCCCTGGGGGCAGCTCCAGGCTGAAGCGCAGCCCGGCGGCGGCGACCTGGGGCGCCAGCAGGTCGGACGTGAGTTGCAGCACGCTGCCCAGTTCGAAGGCGGCCAGGTCCAGGTCCATGTGGCCGGCCTCGATCTTGGACAGGTCGAGGATGTCGTTGATCATGGCCAGCAGTTGCACCCCGCAGCGTCGCGCCGTGCCCAGCCATTCGACCTGGCGCGCATCGGTGGCGGCAAGCAGGCTCAGGTCGATCATGCCCAGCACGCCGTTCATGGGCGTGCGCAGCTCATGGCTCATGTTGGACAGAAAGCTGCTCTTGCTGCGGTTGGCCGCATCGGCGGCCTGGCGCGCCGCCGCCAGTTCGGCGGTGCGCTCGACGATGCGCGCTTCCATGGAGGCCTGCAATTCGGTCAAATCGGCCAGGGCTTCGCGGGCCTGGGCCTCCGACTGCTGCAAGGCCTCGTTCTGCATCAGCAGTTCGACCTGGTGCACCTGCAGCTCGTGCAGCAGGCGCAGGGCATCGAACTCGCTCTGCGACTTGGGTTGCCGTAACAGCTGCTCCTCGGCGCGCTGGCGCAACGGAGCCACGCTGGGAGGCGTGGCCTCGGGGTTCATGGCGCTGTCCTCTGCTCTATGGCCCGGGCGTCGGTTCGCTGGCGACGGCGGGTGCCAGCACGAGCAGGCAGCCTTCGCCCGCGGGGTCCAGACTCAGGTGGGCCTGCAGGACCTGCCGCTGGGCGAGATCGGGGCGCCATTCGAGCGCGGTGGCCGCGACGGGCTCTTCTCGGCACACCCGCAAGACCATGGCCTGCAGCCGGTCTCTGCTGCCGGCGCTGAACAGCGTGCGCAGGTCCAGCCCGGCAGCCGCGCCGCGCTCGACCCCCAGCAGGCGCGCGCCGGTCTGGTTGAGTTCGCGCACGATCAGATCGCGGCCGATCGTGAAGCAGCCGACCGGCTGGAAATCATGGCGCTCGACCTGCCGGCGCAGGGCGGCTTCCAGTTCGGCGCGTGACTCGCGCAGCTCTTGCGCTTGCAGGTCCAGCTCGACCTGGTGCACCTGCAACTCGTGCAGCAAGGCCAGCGCGTCGGGCGCGGTGGCTGGCGACGCGGCCAGCGCGTGCAGAACGGCCAGCGCGTTGGCCGCGCCGGCCGCGGTGCCCAGGCGGGTGGCGCCTCCGGTCAGCTGCGTGGCAGCGCGGGCACGGAGGTCTTGCGGTGACGTGGGTGCAACGGCGTGGTCGGACATGGCAAGGCCCTGCAGATGTGCTGTGGATGGCCGACTCTACGCCTTGCGCAGACGCGACTCGAGTTCCTTGGCCACGGTGATGTCCACGAAGGTGATCACCACGCCCTGGATCACGTTGGCCAGGGTGCGGTACGGCATGATGCGCACGGTGTACCAGTGGCCGTCGGTGGTGGAGATCTGCTTCTCGCTGAAGACCAGCGTGCGCATCGTCTGCTTCACGTCGGCGTGCAGATCCGGATAGACCAGCGTGCTGGCCAGTTCGCTCAAGGGGCGCCCGATGTCGGCCTCGCGCAGGTGCACGATGCGCACGATCTGCTCGGTGAAGCGGCGCACGTTGAGATCCTGGTCCAGGAACAGCGTGGCGATGTCGGTGCTGTTGAGCAGGTTCTGCATGTCGCTCTGCGCCAGCGCCAGATCGTCGAGCTTGGACTGCAGCTCCCCGTTGATGGTCTGCAGTTCCTCGTTCATCGACTGCGCCTCTTCCTTGGAGGTGGTCAGCTCCTCGTTGGCCGATTGCAGCTCTTCATTGGTGGACTGCAGTTCTTCGTTGGCGGCCTGCAGTTCTTCCTGTGAAGCGCGCATTTCCTGGCGCAGGGCCTGGATCTCCTGGCGCGCGCGCGCCAGATCCTCGTCCGCGGCCAGGGCCGCCGGGCCGGCTGCACGCGTTCTGCGCCCGCGCCGGCCTGGTTTGGCAGGCCGTTCGCGGAACACGATCAGGACCATGCCGCTGAGTCCCCTGGGCTGGTCGAGCGCCTGCACCGTGACATCGACGCCGGCGCCATCCGCGTCGTCCAGCGCCAGGTCGAGCAGTTCGATGGCTGACTTGTCGTGCAGGGCCGTGCGCAGGGCCACGGCCAGCTGGGCGCGGATGCTGGGCCGCGCCATCACGTGGATGTTCCAGTTGGCCTTGCCCGCCGCGGGCTCGAGAAAGCGGCCGGTGTGCCCGCTGATGTAGACGATGTCGCCGCCCGCGTTGACCAGCACCGCCGGCGGCGAGAAGGTCTGCAGCAGCAGTTGGTCGGCCAGCGACTGCAGGTTGGCCGGGGGCTGGTCGAGGTGGGGCAGAGCTTTCTCCTGCGTGGCCGAGCGTGAGGCCGAATGCCGGTGTGTCGGAAACTCAACCGGGCCGACCGCGCCGGCATTGTCGCTGCGCCAGTAGATCCTGGAGCGCGGCGACAGCGGCGTGAACAGCGCCTGGGCGCGGCCCACGGTTTCGGACCCCCCCAGCACCAGCGCCCCGCCCGGCCTCAGGCTGTAGTGAAACAGCGGCACCAGGCGGCGCTGCAGCGCGGCACCGAAGTAGATCAGCAGGTTGCGGCACGACAGGATGTCCAGGCGCGTGAAGGGCGGGTCGATGGTCAGGTCGTGCTGGGCAAACAGCACCTTCTCGCGGATGCGCTTGTCGATCAGGTAGCCGTCGGGCCGTGCGCTGAAGAAGCGCGCCAGGCGTTGCGGGCTCATGTCGTGCGCGATGGAGGCAGGAAAGTGGCCGTTGCGCGCGGCCGTGATCGCGTCGGCGTTCAGGTCGGTGGCGAAGATCTGCAGTTCGGGCGCGTCGGCGGGCGCCAGCGACTCGCAGGCCTCGGCGAAAGCGATCGCCAGGGAGTAGGCCTCTTCCCCGGTGGAGCAACCCGCCACCCAGGCGCGCAGCGGCCCCTGGCCCGGGGAGTGCCGCGCCAGCAACGCCGGAATGACGCTTTCGGCAAGTTCCTGCCAGCACGCGGGGTCGCGGAAGAACGAGGTCACCCCGATCAGCATCTCCTTGAACAGCAGGTCCAGCTCCTGGTTGTTCTGGCGCAGAAAGGCGGCGTATTCGGCCATCGTGGCCAGCGCGTGCACGGCCATGCGGCGGGCGATGCGGCGCTCCAGTGTGTTGGACTTGTAGGGCGTCAGGTCGTGCCGGGTGCGCGCATGCAGCAGCCCCAGAATCGCGGCCAGCGCCGCAGGCGAGCCCAGGGCCAGCTTGTGCTCGCGCTCGGCGCCGGGCGCCACCAGGCCCACCACGGCCAGGATGCGCGGCGGGATCTCGGCGGGCAGCGCGACGATGTCCACACAGCCCGCGGCGATGGCGTTGAGGGGCATGGCGTCGAACTGCGCCGACTCGGGCCGCTGCGCCAGCGTCAGCCCGCCCAGCGACTTGATGGCCTGCAGTCCGATGCTGCCGTCGGAGCCCATGCCCGACAGCACGACGCCGATGGCCCGGTCACCGAACTCGCGCGCCAGCGAACTGAACAGCACATCGATGGGCAAACGCTGCCCGCGCGGCTGCGACGGCAAGGCCAGGCGCAGCTTGCCGCCGCTGACCGTGAGCTCCGCGTTGGGCGGAATCACGTAGACGGTGTCGGGCAGGATGCGCTGCCCATCGGCCACCTCGTGCACCGGCAGCGCGCAGGCGCGCTGCAGCAGCTCGCTGAGCATGGCCTTGTGGTTGGGGTCCATGTGCTGCACCACCACGTAGGCCAGCCCGCTGGCCGCAGGCACCGCGGCCAGCAACTGTTCCAGGGGCTCCAGGCCGCCGGCCGACGTACCGATGCCGACCACGCGCGGGCCGCGGGCCGCCACCGGGCCAGGCGCTGGGGGAAGGACGTCGACCATCCCCGAGTATGCGGCTGCGGCGCAGTCCGCGCGGCGCCGCACGCGCGAAGCGTCCAGCCCCCAGAATCGGCTGCATGAGAAAGCGCTTGCGCACGTCCGTATGGACCAAGAGCTTCAGCCGCGGTCTCGTCGCGATGACAAGGCTGGCCAGGGCTTCGGGCACCCGGCTGCTGGCCGATTCGATCAAGCGCGCCCCGGCCGCGCGCAAGCTCGCGGCCGGGGCCGGCACCTGGCTGCCGGGCGTCGCCGTGGGCACGAGTGGCTTGCGGCGCTACCGGCTCTATCGCCCGCCAGGCATCAGGCTGGGTGAACGCCTGCCGCTGCTGGTGATGCTGCACGGCTGCGGCCAGGACGCCAACAGCTTTGCCGCCAGCACACGCATGAACCGCATGGCCCAGCGCGAGCGCTTCATGGTGCTGTACCCCGAACAGGACCGGCTGGCCAACGGCCAGGGCTGCTGGAACTGGTTCGACACCGGCAACGGCCGCGCCTACGGCGAAGCCGCGCTGATCATGCAGGCCATCGACCAGGTCTGCCTGCTGCAGTTCGCCGACCCGCGGCGCGTGGCGATCATCGGCTTGTCGGCGGGTGCCAGCATGGCGGCCTTGCTCGTCACCCGACACCCGGGGCGCTTCAAGGCCCTGGTCATGCATTCGGGTGTTCCGCCGGGCACGGCGAACTCCGGCCTGTCGGCGCTGGTGGCCATGCAGGGCCATCGCCCGACGCTGCCGCTGGCGGCCACCCCTGGCACGATGGCTGCCGACTGGCCGGCCCTGCTGGTGATCCACGGCGCTGCCGACACCGTGGTGTCGCCACGCAACGGCCAGGCCGCGGCGCAGGCCTGGGCCCAGGCGGCCGGCGCGCTGGCCGGGCAGGCGCGCAGCGTCCAGCGCGGCAAGCGCTACCCCATGTCGGTGACCGACTTCAAGCGCGCGGGCCACACCGTGGCCACGCTGGTGGCCGTGGACGGCCTGGCCCACGCCTGGAGCGGCGGCGCGGCCAGCAAGCCCTACGGCGACGGGCAGGGCCCGGATGCGTCGCGCATGGCCTGGGCCTTTGCGGCGCGGCAGTTCCGGCCCCAGGCCTGAGGCCCGGCTGTCCGGGCGCCTTGCAGCGCATTTCCAGATGATAGAATCAAAGCTATCAATCGGGAGTCATCCGCATGTACGCAGCTGTGGTTGAGCCGGGCAAGATCGCCCAGGTTCTGGGCCTTCGCCGCAGGGTCACTTCGGTCGAGCAGCTCGAGCAGCAGGTCGAGGCAGGCCTGCCCAAGGCATCGCTGGGTGCCGTGGCGCGCCACGTCTACGGCAGCTCACCCGATGCCGCGGCCTTGATGCAGCGGGTCATCCCGGCGGCCACTTTCCACCGGCGGGGCGAGGAGCTCAAGCCGCAGGAAGGCGAGCGGGTCGAACGGCTGGCGCGGGTGATCGCGACCGCAGAGCACGTGTGGGACAGCGCCGACGATGCGCGCGCGTTCCTGTCCACCGGCCATGCCATGCTGGGCGGCAAGCGTCCCATCGAGGTGGCCTTGACGGAGCTGGGGGCGCGCCGGGTCGAGCAGCTGCTGTGGTCGCTGTTCCATGGCGTCGCCGCGTAGAGCCAGGCCGAAGGCCGACGCCAACAGGCAGGCACAGCGGCAGGCCTGGCAGGCCTGGCGCATCGCAGACGGGCGCTTCGACCCGTTCAGCCCTGTGGGTGCTTCGCTGGTGGGAGGACGTTGGAACTCACCCGGACTGGGCGTCATCTATGCCTGCCGCACCTACGCAGGCGCCCTGTTGGAGTGCCTGGCTCACGCGGGCATCGGGCGCGTTCCGCGAACACACGTCGCGGTCCGGGTGTCCATCCCGGCTGCCGTGAAAGTGGAACAGCACGACGAGTACAGCCTGCCGGCGGGCTGGGATCATGCGGACCTGCGCGTGGCCAGGGCCTTTGGCGATGCGTGGATCCGGGAGTGCCAGACGGCCGTGCTGGTGGTGCCTTCGGTCGTGGCGCGCAGGGAAGGGAATGTGCTGCTGAATCCGCTGCATCCCGACTTCAAGAAGATCGTCGCCGCCAGCCCGGAGGCGGTAGTCTGGGACGCCCGGCTGTTCGGGCGGCACTGACCGCGCCCTCACTCCTGCAGCACGACCCCGGCCCGCCGGCCGTGCTGCAGGCGCAGCAGCCAGCCGGCCCAGCCCAGCGCCAGCAGCATCAGCAGCGCGCCCAGCTTGTGCAGCAGCAGGCCCAGCCCTTGCGCGCGGTGACGCAGGCCCACCGAGTCCAGCAGGAAGATGAAGTCATGGCCACCGTCTTCACCGGTGCCGCCGCCGAGCAGCATCAACTGCGGGTGCAGGGCGTCGTACAGATAGGGCGCGATGTCCATCACCGACACGCCCAGCAGCCACAGCGCGAAGGCCGCGCCGAACGGGTCGCGGTTCTTCCACAGCAGTGCAGCACCCAGCACCACCGGCATCAACCACTGCATCAGCGTGCCGCCGGCCACGGTCATCCAGGGGCCCAGCGGCATGAAGAGCACATGGCCGGCTTCGTGAAACACCAGCAGGGGGCCGTGGATGAACGACTGTGCCATCTCGCCGTCGGCCACGCTGCGCGTCATCAGCCACAGGCCCCAGATCGCAAACACCGCCAGCAGCGCGGCGCGGCACCAGAACAGGGTGCTGTCAACGCGTTCGGGTACGCGCAGCAGCAATGCACGCCAGCCGGCATCGTGGTCGATCTCCACCGTATCGGCTGAGCGGATGCGGTGCCGCGACGGCAGGTCGCGCTGCGCGGTCTGCTGCGCGACCTTGGCCAGGATCACGCCGCACGACGGGCAGGCCGCGGGCAGCGACTGGTCGGCAGGCAGCGGCTGGTGGCCGCACTTGGGGCAACGCGTGAACATGCTGCGATTTCACTGCACGGTCGTGCCTTGCGCGGCCGGGTCTTGCACCTACGACTTCGGTTGCTGCGCTTCGCCCGCCGGGCTCTGGCCGGCGGCCGGCGCTGCCTCGGCGTCGATGGCCTCCTGCACCGCGCGGTACAGGGCTTCGCGCGCTTCCTTGGCGGCCGGCTCGGAGGCGCCGCCGCCCCAGTTGGCGTTGGACGCGATCACCAGCCGCCGCTGGGGGTCGATGAAGATGCCCTGGCCGAAGATGCCGCGCGCGGCAAAGCTGCCGTCGCTGTAGGTCCACCATTGGTAGCCATAGCCGCGGCCGGCCTGGCCGATGGCGGTGCGGGTGGTGGTGGCGTCTGCCAGCCAGCCGTCGGGCACGATGCTCTGGGCACCGGCGCGCGCGCCGTTCAGGATGAAAGCCCCGAAGCGGGCGTAGTCGCGCGTGGCGGCCTGGATGCAGCAGCCGCTGATCTCCTGGCCGGTCTTGCTCAGCACCCAGGTGGCCTGCTGCTCCATGCCGGCCGGCACCCAGATCTTTTCGGACAGGTATTCCGCCAAGGGCCGCTTCGTCGCCTGGCTGATCAGGATGCCGACGAGGTTGGTCTCGCCGGTGCTGTAGTTCCAGCGCGTGCCGGCCGGCGCCGCGCGCGGCAGGCGGCGCAGGTAGCTCACCAGCGCCTCGACGCCGTCCTCGGGCTTGTGGTTGTTGAAGCGGGCCACGTCCGAGTTCGGGTCGCCGTAGTCCTCGTTCCAGCGCACGCCCGAGGTCATGGTCAGCAACTGGCGGATGCTGACGTCGTCGTAGGCCGAGCCTTTCATCTGCGGGATGTAGTGGCTGACCTTGTCGTCCATGCTGCGGATGTGGCCGTCGCGGATGGCCGCCCCCACCAGCACCGAGGTCATCGACTTGGCCACCGAGAAGCTGGTCCAGCGACCGGCGCTGTCGAAACCCAGGCCGTAGCGCTCCAGGCGCAGCTTGCCGTCGTGCAGGATCACCAGCCCCGCGCTGCGCTGGCCGGCCATGTAGGCGTCCAGGTCCAGCCCCAGCTGCAGCGGCGGCCCGGGCGGCAGCGGCAGCGGCGTGCCGCCGGCCGGCACCACGCGCCACTTGGCCAGCACCGCGATGCGGTCCAGCGCCCTGAAGGCCGCATCGCGTTGCGACACGCTCCAGAACAGCAGGTCGCGGTTGGTGGGCAAGGTGGCCAGCAGGCCGCGCGTTTCCTTGTCCAGGCTGAACCAGCCGGCCGTGCCGGCCACCACCAGCCCTGCCAGGGCCCCGACCACGATCTTGCTGAGCTTCAAGCTGCAACTCCCCGCCGAAGATGGCTGTCGCCCGGATTGGACACCATGCGACCTGCGGCCCTGCGGGCATTGCGGTCGATGTGCGGCATGCGACAGACAAGGGCGGCACCGATGAGAACATCCGGCCATGCAATACCCTCTGCTTCCCAAGCCACCCCGCACAGCGTTCGCGCTGGCCTCGATCCTGCTCGCCACACTTGCACTGACCACTGCAGCCATGCCCAGCCACGCCACCGAAGAGCCCGAATACCAGGTCGTGCGCGAATTCGCTGGCATAGAGCTGCGTCAGTACGCCGCCTACACCGTTGCCGAAGTCGTGGTGCCCGGCCCGTCGGGCGACGCCGGCAACCAGGCGTTCCCGATCCTGGCGGGCTACATCTTCGGCCAGAACAAGGGCGAGCGGAAGTTCGCGATGACGGCGCCGGTGTCGCAGACCCCCGTGCCCGTGAAACTGCCGATGACCGCACCCGTCACCCAGACCACGGCGCCCGGGGGCTATCTGGTGCAGTTCGTGCTGCCCAAGGGCGTGACCGTGGCCACTGCACCCGAGCCGCTGGACGCGCGCGTGCAACTTCGCGAGGTCCTGCCCAGCCAGGTGGCCGTCATCCGCTACTCGGGCTTCTGGTCGGATTCCAACTACGAAGAGCATCTGGCCAAGCTGCAGGCGGTGCTGCGCGGCGCTGACCTGGCCTGGACCGGTGAGCCTGTCTATTCCCGCTACAACGCGCCGTTCACGCCCTGGTTCATGCGGCGCAACGAGATCTGGCTGCAGCTGGCCAAGGCGCCCTGAAAGGCAGCTTGCGGGGGGTCAGAGCCAGTACTCCCACAGCCGCCCGAACCATTCCTGCAGGCGCAGGGCCGGGCCGCGGCGTTCCCAGGCTTCGAGTTCTATGGCGTCCGAAGCCGCCAGGTCGCGCTCGAACATGGCCTGCAACTGCTGCCCGAATTCGGTGCCCAGCATCACGGCATTGAGTTCGTGGTTGTGCAGGAAGCTGCGCCAGTCGAGGTTGGTCGAGCCCACGGTGGCCCAGACGCCGTCCACCAGCGCCGTCTTCGAATGCAGCACGACGCCGCGGCGTTCGTAGATCTTCACGCCGGCACGCAGCAGGTGCCGATAGTGGCTGCGCCCGGCTTGCAGGACCAGCCACGAGTCGGTGCGCGAGGGCAGGATGAGCGTTACGGCGACGCCGCGCGCCGCCGCGTCCACCAGCGCGGCCAGCAGTTGCGGGTCGGGCACGAAGTAGGCGTTGGTGATCTGCACGCTGGTTTCGGCGCTGCCGATGGCCGACAGCAGGGTCGCATAGATGAGGCTGAAGGCCTCTTCGGGCGAACTGCCGATGGCGCGCACGACCTGCGTGCCCACGGCGCGCAAGGGCGGGAAGTAGGTGCGCTCCAGCAGCACCGGCCCTTGCTGGTTGCGCCAGGCGTCCAGAAAGAGCTTCTGCAGTTCGGCCACCACCGGGCCCTGCACCAGCAGATCGGTGTCGCGCCAGGCCAGGGTGGCGTCGGGATCGATCTTCTTGCTCTTGCCGAAGGAGCCGCTGGAGTAGACGCTGCTGATGTTGATGCCACCCAGGAAGGCCGTGTGGCCATCGACGATGAGCAGCTTGCGGTGGTTGCGCCGGTTCCATTGCCAGCCTTCGCGCGCCGTGAGAGGGTTGACGGGGTTGAACTCGAGCACCTGCACGCCGGCATCGCTCAGGCGCTGGAAGAAGGCCGCCGGCGTGCCGAAGGTGCCGACGCTGTCGCGCATCAGGTTGACCTGCACGCCTTGCGCCTGCCGCGCCATCAAGGCCTGTGCGAACTGGCGGCCGACCTCGTCGTCGTCCAGGATGTAGGTTTCCATGTTGATGTGGTCGCGCGCCCCGGCGATGGCTTTGAGCATGGCGCGGTAGGTGGCTGGGCCGTCCTGCAGCAGGCGCACCGCATTGCCCGCGACCAGCGGGCTGCCGACAAGGGCTTCTTCCACGGCCAGGTGGCGGCTGAAGATGTCGGTAGGCGGCCCGCTGCTCTGCAGGCGCTGCAGGATGGCCTTGCTCTGCGCAGCCGACAACGGACCATGCGCACCGGCCAGCGGCACCGGCTGCGCGGGTCGGCGCGCCAGGTCGGGCACGATGGTGGGAAGGCTGCTGCAGCTCAGGCCCAGCAGCGCCGCCGCGAGGAGGGCCGCGCACAGTCCGAGGGCAGGGCCATGGCGGTGCGGGTTCATCGGACTCCAGTGGAAGCGGCGCTCAGCACGCTGTGTGCTGCTGCCTGCAGCTTGTCGGCCGTTCCGGCACGGGTGTCTGTGCGCTGCCGGACGGAGCCACCGTAACGCGAGCACGCACGGCACGCCCAAACCATTGATTAACATGCGCCCATGGGCTTGCTGCCAGGAGCGCCCCGACCTCGTTCGTCCCCGCAAGGGGTGGACCGACCCAGTAGAAGCCCTTGCTACCCGATCAACCGCTCAGCCCCTGGCGCCTGTCCGTGGCCCCCATGATGGAATGGACCGACCGGCATTGCCGCGTCTTCCACCGCCTGCTCACACGCCATACGCGCCTGTACACCGAGATGGTGACCACCGGCGCGCTGCTGCACGGCGACGTGCCGCGCCACCTGGACTACAGCGCGCAAGAGCACCCGCTGGCGCTGCAACTGGGCGGCAGCGAGCCGGCCGATCTGGCGGCCTGCGCCCGGCTGGCGCAGCGCTGGGGCTACGACGAGGTCAACCTCAACTGCGGCTGCCCCAGTGAACGCGTGCAGCGCGGCGCCTTCGGTGCCTGCCTGATGGCCGAGCCCGCGCTGGTGGCCGATGGCGTGAAGGCCATGCGCGACGCGGTGTCGCTGCCGGTGACGGTGAAGCACCGCATCGGCATCGATCGCGTCGAGGACTACGGCTTCGTGCGCGACTTCGTCGGCACCGTGGCGCAGCGTGGCGGCTGCGAGGTCTTCATCGTGCACGCCCGCAACGCCTGGCTCAAGGGCCTGTCGCCCAAAGAGAACCGCGAAGTGCCGCCGCTGCGCTACGAGACGGCGCACCGGCTCAAGGCCGACTTTCCGCAGCTCACCATCGTCGTCAACGGCGGCATCACCAGCGACGAACAGATAGACGAGCAACTGCAGCACGTGGACGGCGTGATGATCGGCCGCCACGCCTACCACGAGCCCTGGGCCCTGGCCGGCTGGGACGCACGCTTCTTCGGCGCGGCCAACCCCTGCGCCGACCGCGACGCGGCCGAGGCCGCGATGCTGGCCTACCTGGAAGAACTGCACGCAGCCGGCAAGCCTTGGGGCCACGCCTCGCGCCACATCATGGGCCTGCGCAACGGCACGCCGGGGGCGCGGCGCTGGCGCCAGGTGTGGTCTGACCCGCAGTACAAGGCGGGCCCGCCGCGCCTGGCCTTCGAAGCCGCACGCAGCGCTCGCGCGCTGCCGCTGGCGGCCCTCAGCCCCTAGGCCACGCCGGCCGCAGGCAGAATGCGGCCCCTGGCCCGGCAGGCACCGGGCGGCATCGAGGACAAGCATGAGCGAACCCCTGTTGGGCGTGATCGGCGGCAGCGGCCTGTACGACCTGCCCGGCCTCACCGACACCGGCTGGACCCGCGTCGAAACGCCCTGGGGCGCGCCCTCGGACGAGGTCTTCCTGGGCCGCCTGGGCGGCGCGCGCCTGGCCTTCCTGCCTCGCCACGCGCGCGGCCACCGCATCCCGCCGGGCGAGGTGAACTACCGCGCCAACATCGCCGCGCTCAAGCAGCTGGGCGCCACCGACGTGCTGTCGCTGTCGGCCGTGGGCGGTCTGCGCGCCGACCTGCCGCCGGGCACCTTCGTCGTGGTCGACCAGTACATCGACCGCACCGTGGCGCGCGCGCCCAGCTTCTTCGGCACCGGGCTGGTGGCGCATGTCTCGCTGGCGCACCCGGTGTGCCCGCGCCTGGGCGACCACGTGCAGGCCGCGTTGGCGCTGCAGGCCGTGCCGCATGTGCGCGGCGGCACCTACCTGTGCATCGAGGGCCCGCAGTTCAGCACGCTGGCCGAATCGCAGCTGTACCGCAGCTGGAACGCCGCCGTCATCGGCATGACCAACATGCCCGAGGCGCGCCTGGCGCGCGAGGCCGAGCTGTGCTACTGCTCGGTGTCCATGGTGACCGACTTCGACTGCTGGCACCCCGAGCACGACCACGTCACGGTGGACGCCATCATCCAGGTGCTGCTGGCCAATGCCCAGGCGGCGCGCACCCTGGTGGCGGGGCTGGCCGGCACGATCACGGCCGACCCGAAGGCCGCCGCCTGCGCCTGCCGCCACGCGCTGGACACAGCCCTGATCACCGCGCCCGCGGCGCGCGACCCGGCCATGGTGGAGAAGCTGCGCGCCATCGCCAGCCGCGTGCTGGGGCCGGCGGCATGAAGGTTGGCGGCGTGGCGCTGCGCCCGCTGGCGGCCGCGCCCGGGCGCGATGCGGTGCTGGTGATTGACCAGCGGGCGCTGCCGCACCGCCTGCAGATCGAGCGCCTGGATTCGGCGCAGGCGGTGCACACCGCCATCCGCGACATGTGGGTGCGGGGCGCCCCGCTCATCGGCGCCAGCGCCGCCTACGGGCTGGCCCTGGCCTTGCGAGAAGGCGCCGACGACGCCGCGCTGGAACAGGCCGCCGCCTGGTTGCGCGGCGCGCGGCCCACCGCCGTGAACCTGATGTGGGCGCTGGACCGCATGCTGCGCCGGCTGCGGCCGCTGCCCGCCGCGCAGCGGGCAGCAGCGGCCTGGGACGAGGCCGACGCCATCGCCGAGGACGACGTGCGCTGCAACGCCGCCATCGGCCGCCACGGCCTGCCGCTGCTGCAGGCCCTCTTCGCGCGAAAGCCCGGCCCGGTGAACGTGCTGACGCACTGCAACGCTGGCTGGCTGGCCACGGTGGACTGGGGCACGGCCACGTCCCCCATCTACCAGGCGCACGCGGCCGGCCTGCCGCTGCACGTGTGGGTGGACGAGACGCGGCCGCGCAACCAGGGCGCCAGCCTCACCGCCTGGGAACTGGGCCAGGCCGGCGTACCGCACACGCTGATCGCCGACAACGCCGGCGGCCACCTGATGCAGCGCGGCCAGGTCGATCTGGTAATCGTGGGCTGCGACCGCGTCACGGCGCAGGGCGACGTCTGCAACAAGATCGGCACCTACCTCAAGGCGCTGGCGGCGCGCGACAACGGCGTGCCCTTCTACGTGGCCATGCCCAGCTCGACGCTGGACCGCAACCTGCGCGACGGCCTGGCCGAGATCCCCATCGAGGAGCGCAGCGCGCGCGAGGTGACGCACCTGCAGGGCATAGCCGCCAGCGGCGCGGTGGTGGAGGTGGGCATCGCCCCCGCCGGCACGCCGGCCGCCAACCCGGCCTTCGACGTGACACCGGCGCGGCTGGTCAGCGGGCTGATCACCGAGTTCGGCATCGTCGCGGCCACGGCCGAGGCGCTCGCGGGCCTGCCGCAGCATGGCTGACCTGCCCGACGCCGCGCTGCGCACGCAGGCCCTGGCAGCGGTGTGCCGCCTGGACGCGCTGGGCCTGAACCGCGGCAGCACCGGCAACCTGAGCGTGCGCGCAGGGCAGGGGGGCGGCTTCTGGATCACGCCCACCGGCATGCCGGCCGGCGAACTGGGCACCGACGACTTCGTTCTGCTGGACGATGCCGGCGCCGTGCTGCGAGGCGAATGGGCACCGTCGACCGAATGGCCTTTCCACCGCGCCGTCTACCGCGCCCGGCCCGATCTGGCCGCCGTGGTGCACATGCATTCGCCGCACGCCACGGCCCTGGCCTGCCTGCGCCGGCCGCTGCCGGCCTTTCACTACATGGTGGCGGTGGCCGGCGGCAGCAGCGTGCCCTGTACGCCCTACCACCTGTTCGGCACCGAGGCCTTGTCGCAGGCCGTGGGCAGCGCCTTTGCCGACCGCAACGCCTGCCTGATGGCCAACCACGGCCTGGTGGCCGGCGGCTCGACACTGGCGCACGCGCTGAAGGTGGCCATCGAGATCGAGGCGCTGTGCGGCATCTACCTGCAGGCGCTGGCGGTGGGCGAGCCGGCCATCCTGTCGGCCGAGCAGATGGCCGAGGTGCAGGCGCGCTTCAAGACCTACGGGCAGGCGCGGCGCGGCTGAAGCCTGTCCCGCTACTGCGAGACGTGCACCACGTCGCGCACCAGCGGGTAGATGTGGTTCTGCCAGCGCTTGCCGCTGAACACGCCGTAGTGGCCCACGTTGGGCTGCACGTAGTGCGTGCGCATGTAGGGGCGCAGGCTGCTCAGGATGTCCTGCGCGGCCAGGGTCTGGCCGATGGCGCAGATGTCGTCGCGCTCGCCTTCCACCGTCAGCAGCGCGGTGCGGCGCACCGCGGCCGCGTCGACGCGGCGGCCCTTGAACATCAGCTCGCCCTTGGGCAGGGCGTACTGCTGGAACACCAGCTTCACCGTCTCGAGGTAGAAGTCGGCCGACAGGTCGGCCACGGCCAGGTATTCCTCGTAGAAGTTGCGCGTGACCTCGGCCTTGTCGTGCTCGCCTTCCACCAGGTGCAGGTAGTAGTCGCGGAAGGCATTCTTGTGGCGCTCCTGGTTCATGCTCATGAAGGCCGCCAGCTGGATGAAGCCCGGGTACACGCGCCGCCCGGCACCGCCGTAGCGCCAGGGCACGCGCGCGATCAGGTTCTTCTCGAACCAGGCGATGGGCTTGGAGGTGGCCAGCTTGTTGACTTCGGTGGGGCTGATGCGGCAGTCGATGGGGCCGGCCATCAGCGTCAGGCTGGCGGGCGTGGCCGGGTGGCCGTCTTCCGACATCACCGCCACCGCGGCCAATGAGGCCACGCAGGGCTGGCACACGGCGATGACGTTGCTGCCCGGGCCCATGGCGGCCAGGAAATCTATGATGTGCTGGGTGTATTCGTCCAGGCCGAAGCGGCCGGCCGACAAGGGCACGTCGCGCACGTTCAGCCAATCGGTGACGTGCACGTCGTGGTCCTGCAGCACGGTCTGCACGGTGTCCCGCAGCAGCGTGGCGAAGTGGCCCGACATGGGCGCCACCACCAGCACCTTGGGCTGGCCGCTCACGCCTTCCTTGCGAAAGCGGCGCAGCGTGGCAAAGGGCGTGCTGGCCACCACTTCCTCGGTGACGGGCACGTGCTCGCCCTTGACCAGCACGCTGCTGATGCCCCAGGGCGGGCGGTGGTGGGTGACCTCGGTCAGCTCCAGCAGCTTGGCCGCGGCCGACAAATGCTTGCCGGCGCGCGGCCGCAAGAGGCCACCGCCGAACAGCGGCGCGGTGGCGCGTACGCTGGCGCGCAGCGGCCACATCAGGTCGGTCTGGGTCTGGTAGGCCTGGTACATCATGGTCTGGGACTGCCTGAAACGCGGACGAGGCCGGGAACCCTGCCAGCAGCAACAAACGCGCCAGCGCCGTGGCACAGCGCTTGCACCGATGCCGCGATACAAACCGCGGCGGAGACTGCCCCATGCCCGTAGAGACCCCCCCCAAGGCCAAGGCGGCCGTGCGCAAGACCGCTGCGCGACCGGCGGCCAAGGCGCCCACCAAACCCAAGCCCACGCCCAAGCCCGCCCCCACGGCCACGCTCACGCTCAGCAGCAAGAACTACTCGTCGTGGTCGTTGCGCGGCTGGTTGCTGACGCGCTTTGCGGGCCTGGACTTCAGCGAGGTCATGGTCTCCCCCGACGACGCAGAGGCCCGGCGCGAACTGCTGCTGCTGGCCCCGTCCATCCGCGTGCCCTGCCTCACGCACGAGGGCGCCAAGGTCTGGAACACGCTGGCCATCGCCTGCTACCTGGAAGAAGTCTTCCCCGATGCCGGCCTGCTGCCCGAAGAGCGCGTGGCGCGCGCGCATTGCCGTGCCGTGTGCGGCGAGATGAACTCGGGCTTCACCAACCTGCGCTCGTCGCTGCCCATGAACCTGAAGGCGCACTTCCCGGGGCACAAGGTCTGGGCCGGCGCGCAGCCCGACATCGAACGCATCTGCGAGATCTGGACCGACTGCCTGCACCAGTACGGTGGGCCCTTCCTCTTTGGCGCGCAGCGCAGCATGGCCGACGCCATGTTCGCCCCGGTGGCCACGCGCTTTCTCACCTATGACGTGAAGCTGCCGCCCGACTGCGCGGCCTACTGCCAGACCATCATGGCCCTGCCCGAGATGCAGGAGTGGGTGGCCGCCGCCAAGCTGGAGCCCGACGAAATCGAAGAGCTGGACATGGATTTCTGATGCACTGGCGTGCACCATAGCGGCGCATTCAAGCCCATAACCGTGCCCCAGCCCGAGAACGCCGCAGCATGAACCATCGCCCCATTCGCTCAATCCTGATCGCCAACCGATCGGAGATCGCCATCCGCGTGATGCGCGCCGCCAGCGAGATGCGCATCCGCACGGTGGCCATCTACTCGCAGCAGGACCGGCAGGCGCTGCACCGCTTCAAGGCCGACGAGAGCTACCTGGTGGGCGAGGGCCAGAAGCCCTTGGCCGCCTACTTGGGCGGTGAAGACATCCTGCGCATCGCGCGCCAGGCCGGCGTGGACGCCATCCATCCGGGCTACGGCTTCCTGTCCGAAAACCCCGAGTTCGCCGCCAGCGTGATCCACGCCGGCATGCGCTGGATAGGCCCGTCGCCCGAGGTGATGCGCACGCTGGGCAACAAGGTCGCGGCACGCCACGCCGCGGTGGCGGCGGGCGTGCCGGTGATGCCGGCCACGCCGCCGCTGCCGCTGGACGTGGCCGAGTGCGAACGCATGGCCGCGGGCATCGGCTACCCGGTGATGCTCAAGGCCAGCTGGGGCGGCGGCGGCCGCGGCATGCGCGTGATCGAGGCCGCTTCCGAGCTGCCCGCGGCGCTGCAGGCCTCGCGCCGCGAGGCCTTGTCGGCCTTCGGCAACGACGAGGTCTACTTCGAAAAGTTGATCCGCCGCGCGCGCCACGTCGAGGTGCAGATCCTGGGCGACCAGCACGGCAATGTGGTGCACCTGCACGAGCGCGACTGCACCGTGCAGCGGCGCAACCAGAAGGTGGTGGAACGCGCCCCGGCGCCCTACCTGGATGCCGCCGGCCGCGCCGCGTTGTGCGACAGCGCGCTGCGCCTGATGCGATCGGTGGGCTACACGCATGCCGGCACGGTCGAGTTCCTGATGGGTGCCGACAGCGGCCAGTGCTACTTCATCGAGGTCAACCCGCGCATCCAGGTCGAGCACACGGTGACCGAGATGATCACCGGCGTGGACATCGTCAAGGCGCAGATCCGCATCACCGAAGGCGGGCACATCGGCGTCACGCAGGCCGGGCCGGACGGCCGCCACCCGACGGGCGTGCCGGCGCAAGAGGACATCCCGCTCAACGGCCACGCGCTGCAGTGCCGCGTGACCACCGAAGACCCCGAGAACGGCTTTCTGCCGGACTACGGCCGCCTGGCGGCCTACCGCAGCGCGGCCGGTTTCGGCATCCGGCTGGACGCCGGCACGGCCTACGGCGGCGCGGTCATCACGCCGTATTACGACTCGCTGCTGGTCAAGGTCACGGCCTGGGCGCCCAGTCCGCAGGAGACCATCGCGCGCATGGACCGCGCGCTGCGCGAGTTCCGCGTGCGCGGCGTGGCCACCAACCTACAGTTCCTCGAGAACCTGATCAACCACCCGGCCTTTGCCGAAGGCCTGATCACCACCCGCTTCATCGAGAACACGCCCGAGCTGCTGGCCTTTGCCGCGCGCCGCGATCGCGCCAGCAAGCTGCTGCGCTTTCTGGCCGACACGGCCGTCAACGGCAACCCCGACGTGCGCGGCCGCACGCTGCCCCCGCTGC
This sequence comes from Rubrivivax sp., assembly GCA_022842305.1. Lineage (GTDB taxonomy): Bacteria > Pseudomonadota > Gammaproteobacteria > Burkholderiales > Burkholderiaceae_C > Rubrivivax. The sequence goes on along the minus strand of JALHPY010000014.1, from coordinate 33,257 downwards.
CCCTGCCCAAGCCGGTGCTGCCCACCGTGCGCCAGGAGGCCCCGCCGCCCGACGGCACGCGCCAGCGCCTGCAGGCCCTGGGCCCGGCGCGCTTTGCGCAGTGGATGCTGGACCAGAAGCAGGTGCTGGTGACCGACACCACGCTGCGCGACGCCCACCAGTCGCTGCTGGCCACGCGCATGCGCACGGCCGACATGCTGCCCATCGCGCCCCACTACGCGCACGCGCTGCCGCAGTTGCTGGCGTTGGAATGCTGGGGTGGCGCCACCTTCGACGTGGCCCTGCGCTTCCTGAAGGAAGACCCCTGGCAGCGCCTGGCGCAACTGCGCGCGCGCGTGCCCAACATCCTGTTCCAGATGCTGCTGCGCGGCAGCAACGCCGTGGGCTACACCAACTACGCCGACAACGTGGTGCGCCACTTCGTGCAGCAGGCGGCGGCCGGCGGCGTGGACCTGTTCCGCGTGTTCGATTCGCTCAACTGGGTGGCCAACATGCGCGTGGCCATCGACGCCGTGCTCGAGACCGGCGCGCTGTGCGAAGGCGCCATCTGCTACAGCGGCGACCTGTTCGACACGGCCCGCCCCAAGTACGACCTGAAGTACTACGTGGGCCTGGCGCGTGAACTGCAGAAGGCCGGCGTGCACGTGCTGGCCATCAAGGACATGGCCGGCATCTGCCGCCCGCGCGCCGCCGCCGCCTTGGTGAAGGCGCTGAAGGCCGAAACCGGCCTGCCTATCCACTTCCACACCCACGACACCAGCGGCGCCGCGGCGGCCTCGGTGCTGGCGGCCATAGACGCCGGCTGCGACGCGGTGGACGGCGCGCTGGACGCGATGAGCGGCCTCACGTCACAGCCCAACCTGTCGGCCATCGCCGCCGCGCTGGCCGGCACCGAGCGCGACCCCGGCTTGGCGCCCGATGCGCTGCACACCGCGTCCACCTACTGGGAAGGCGTGCGCCGCTTCTACGCGCCCTTCGAGAGCGAGATCCGCTCAGGCACGGCCGACGTCTACCGCCACGAGATGCCCGGCGGCCAGTACACCAATCTGCGCGAACAGGCGCGTTCGCTGGGCTTGGCGCACCGCTGGAGCGAGGTCTCGCAGGCCTATGCCGACGTCAACCGCCTGTTCGGCGACATCGTCAAGGTCACGCCCACGTCCAAGGTGGTGGGCGACATGGCGCTGATGATGGTGGCCAGCGACCTGAGCGTGCAGCAGGTGCAGGACCCGGCGCGCGAGGTGGCATTCCCGGAATCGGTGGTCTCGCTGTTCAAGGGCGAGCTGGGCTTCCCGCCCGACGGCTTTCCGTCGGCCATCGGCCGCAAGGTGCTCAAGCTGGCCGCCGATGCCGAACTGCCCAGCCCCTACCGCCCCGGCGACCGCCTGCCGCCGGTGGACCTGGCGGCGGCGCGTGCCCAGGCCGAGCGCGACTGCGGCCAGCCGCTGGACGAGCGCCAGCTGGCCAGCTGGCTGATGTACCCCAAGGTCATGCGCGAGTACTGCCAGCACGTGCAGGCGCACGGCGACACCTCGGTGCTGCCCACGCCGGTGTTCCTGTACGGCCCGCAGCTGCAGCAGGAGATGGCGCTGGAGATCGACCCTGGCAAGACGCTGCTGGTGGCGCTGCAGTCCATCACTCCCGACGGCGACGCGGCGCAGAAGGTGCAGTTCGAGCTCAACGGCCAGCCGCGCACGGTGCGCGTGCAGCGCCCCGACGCCGCCGGTGCGGCCCAGGCGCGCCCGCTGGCCGAACCCGGCAACCCCTGCCACGTGGCCGCGCCCATGCCCGGCGCCATCGTCAGCGTGGCCGTCAAGCCCGGCCAGCGCGTCAGCGCCGGCAGTACGCTGCTGGCGCTGGAAGCCATGAAGATGGAAACCCACGTGGCTGCCGAGCGCGACGCCGAGGTCGAGGCGGTGCTGGTGGCGCCGGGGGACCGGGTGCAGGCGAAGGACTTGCTGGTGGTGCTGCGGGCCGTGGGGTAGGGGAGGCTGCGCGGCCTCAACGGTCATCTGGCGAAGATGAGCCCGGCCAAAGCCTGGAGAAGTCAAATGACAGCTGGCGGTGGTGGCGAATCGACAGCAGGACCACGGTGGCGTCAGCGTCCGGGGATGCATCCACCACCGTGTACAGCATCAGGTAGTCGCCATGCAGATACTCGCGCAGGGCATCCGGAGCCTCGGCCGTGAACTCGGCAGCCATTGCGGCCAACAGCGCCAGCGCTTCGGCAGACTGGGGCGGGTGGGCCAGGTAGCGCCGGCCGATGCGCGGGAAGCGGCGCAGGTTGGGGATGACCGTGGCACGCAGTTCGGCCAGCAACTCGTCGAACGCGAAGCCGGCATCGGCTTCCACCAGAAAGGCCTCGATCGCGTCCAGGCGCTCGAGAAAGCTCGCGCTCAGCTCGACGCGGTAGAGCTTTTCAGTCACGCTTCTTGGCAGGCTTGCCCGCGTTGGAGCCCTTGGCAGCGGCTGCGCGGCGCCGCTGCAACTGGCCGATCGCGGCATCGGCCTCGATGCTGCGGCCGGCCGCGATGTCCGCCAGGCCGCGCTGGGCATCGGCCAGCAGCAGCAAGTGGATGCGCTCGCGCTCCAGGCGGTGGTAGTAGTCCAGCCGGTCGGCATCGATCAGCGCGACATAGCTTTCACCGTTCTTGGTGATGATCTTCTCGGCGCCGGCCTTGGCCTGATCGGCCAGCTCCGACAGATGGGCGCGGGCCTGGGTGAAGGGCACCACGTCGCTGGCAGAAAACCCCATGGCAGGTTCCTCGAAGGGAGTTGGCAGAATTCTGTGCAGTCTACTTCGACCGCTTGCACCTGCCGCCCGCCATCGTGCGAGGCCGCTATCGACGCTCCGGCCAGGTCGCCAGCAACAACCCCGCCAGTGCCAGCACCAGCGCCACCACGTGCGCCGCACCCCAGGCTTCGCCCAGCACCACGATGCCCACGGCCGCGGCCGACAGCGGCAGCATCACCGTGAAGACCCCCGCGCGCGAACTGGGCACGTGGCGCAGGCCCTGCATCCACAGCCACACGGTCACCATGCTGGCGGCCACGGCGTAGAACACCAGCAATCCCCAGGTGGCCGGCGCCACCGCGCCGAAGTCGAAGCTCCAGGCCTGGTACAGGCCGAACGGCGTGACCAGGGCCAGGCCCCAAAGGTTGATGAGCGCGCTGATGCGGCTGGGCGACACGTTGCCCGTGAGCCGCTTGCCGATGACCACGTAGGCGGCCTCGCAGAACACCGCCGCCAACAGCAGCGCATAGCCCAGCGGCGAGGCCGCCTCAGTACTGCCGCCCTGGTGCCGCGCCAGCGCCAGGAAGCCGATGCCGGCGGCGGCGCAGGCGATGGCCGCCAGCACGCGCGGCCGGATGTGTTCGCCCAGGAAGGCGCGCGACAGCAGCGCCACCGCTGCGGGAATAGCCGCCATCGTGACGCCTGCGGCCAGCGCAGACGTGAGCTGCACGCCGTAGAGCATGCAGATGCTGAACAGGAAGTTGCCGAGGAAGCTTTCCCAGAACAGCAGCTTGCGGTCGTGCGGCGACAGCGGCGCTTCGCCTGGCCGGCGGCGCACCCAGTGCAGCATGGCAATGGCTGCTATGCCGAAGCGCAGCCAGGCCAGCAGCAGCACCGGGAACACGGCCACCAGCAGCCGGCTCAGGCCCACGTAGCTGCCCACCAGCGCCATGCTGGCGCCCAGGCTCAACCAGGCCCAGGCCGGCACCGCGGGGGCGCCGGGCCGCGCTGGCAGGCTCAACGCGCGGGCGTGCCCAGCGCCAGCGCCTGCGGCGGCTGGGCGATGGACTGCATGCGCATCACCGTCACCGCGTTGCGGTTGCGGTGGCTCATCAGCGGCATCAGCCCGGCCTCGAGCAGCACCTGGCCGGCCTGCTCGCCCAAGTACTGCTCGGCGCAGGCCTGCAGTTCCTGCTCGCCGTCGCGCTCGAACGTGTAGGCCGGCAGGTCGCCGATCTCGCGCTCGTCGCCCGGCTCCATGTCCCAGCCGTTCAGCGCAAAGGCGCGGCCGATCAGCAAGGCCACGGCCAGCGAGCCGGCGCCCCAGAGAAAGTCGCCGTGGCGCGGCGTGCCGGCGATCTCTTCGAAGGCGAAGGTGGTGATGGGGTCGCTGCGCTTGCCATAGGGCAGGCGCAGCAGCACGCGCGGCGCAGCAAGGCCCAGCCAGGGCGCGGCCTCGCTGCTGCGCAGTTCGTTCCAGCCCTGCAGCGTGGCCGGCTCAGCCATGGCCAGGCGCGGATCGCCCGCGGCGATGAAGGGGCCGCCGGCCTGCGAGGCGATCAAGCCCAGCGCGGCCAGCAGGCCGATGTCGGTGTCGCCCGGGCCAAAGCCGTACAGACCGCACAGCAGCGACCAGCCCTGGCCGCCCGGCACGTTGCGCCAGCGGTCGGCCAGCGCGTGGTGCAGGCCGGTCTGGGCCAGCTGGCCCTGGGCCGCCACCACGTCGGCCAGCAGTTCGTCGCGCGACACGTCGAAGAGGTGCAGCTCCAGGCTCTCGTCCAGCTCCAGGCCAGCCACCAGCCACTGCACGCCGCGCCAGTGCGCTTCCAGCGATTGGAACTCGGCGCCGTGCAGCAGCGCGCGCATCTCGGCGGTGATGGCGGCGTCGACCGAGGCCACCAGCTGCGCCTGCTGCGGTGCGGTGTCGGGGACCATCTGGTTGCCGACGATGCTGCGGATGAAGGCGTCGATGCCGGTGGCGGGCGTCGGGGCAGCCGGTGGTGCTGCCGCCACCGCGGGCCGACCGCCCAGCAGCCCGGCCAGCAGGTCGCCGCCGCTGGGCGTGCCGGCGGCGGGGCTGGCCGTGGGAGCGGCGGCCGGGGCAACACCCAGCTCGGCCGCGGCAGCGGCAAACTGCTGGGGGTCTTGCAGGCGCTGGCGCAGTGAGCGCAGCTGGCCGAACAGCGGCACGCGCGCGAACAGCGCATCGGGGTGGAAATCGTCCAGGCTGTCGAAGTCGAGCTTGGTACCGGCGTGCGCGGCGCGCGGGGTCAGGCGGGCCAGCACCTCGTCCAGGTTGTCCAGGTCCACCTTCATCGTCTTGCGCGTGGCCAGCGGCGCGCGCTCGGCCGCCGGCCGGGCGCTGAAATCGCCCAGCAGCAGGATGCGCAGGGGGCCCTTGCTGTCGCGCGGACGCGGCCGCGGGCCGGGGCTGAATTCGAATTGCAGTCGGGCGGGCATGGTGCGCTCCAGGGCCGGGGGTGCTGCCATGCTACTGCGCGGCGCCGGCCCGGCACGCCGCCCCCCCCTGATCAGAACGCTGCAGCGTAGCGCTCCAGTTCCCAGGCGCTGACGTGGCGCGCATAGGCCAGCCATTCGGCGCGCTTCAGGCGCAGGAACTCGGTGGTGAGCACCGGGCCCAGCGCGCCGCAGACCACCGTGTCGGCCTCCAGCGCGTCCAGCGCCTGCGCCAGCGACTGCGGCAGCAGCCCGATGCCGGCTTCGCGGATGCGCGCCAGCGGCCAGTCGAACAGGTCATCAACGCAGTCGGGGCCGGGGTCGAGCTGGCGGTCAATCCCGTCCAGCCCCGCGGCCACCAGGGCCGCTGCGGCCAGATAGGGGTTGGCGCTGGCGTCGGGCAGGCGCCACTCGAATCGGCCGGGCAGGGTGCGCACCAGCGCCGTGCGGTTGTTGGGGCCGTGCGCCACGTAGGCCGGGGCCCAGCTGGTGCCCGACAGCGATTCGCCCACCGTGAGCCGCTTGTACGAGTTGACCGTGGGCGCGGCCAGCGCGCACAGCGCCGGCGCATGCGCCAGCAAGCCGGCGATGAAGTGGCGTCCCAATGGCGACAGCGAATCGGTCGGCTTCTCCGGGTCGAACAGGCAGCGCGTCCCTTCCCACAGCGACACGTGAAAGTGCAGCCCGCTGCCGGGCTGGTCGGCAAAGGGCTTGGGCATCATCGAGAAGACCATGCCGCGCGCCTCGGCCAGGGCCTGGGCCGCCAGCTTGAAGAGCATCAGGTGGTCGCAGCTGGCCAGGGCATCGTCATGCGCGAAGTTGACTTCGTACTGGCCGTGCGCGTCCTCGTGGTCGATCTGCAGCACGTCCAGGCCGCAGCCGCCCAGCGCCTGCTGCAGCGCGTGCAGAAAGCCCATCTGCCGCGGCAGCGACTTCAGGTCGTACGAGGGCTTGTCCAGGCGGTCGTGCTGGTCGGCCGGCTCCCAGCCAGCGGTGGCACCGCGGCGCAGCAGAAAGAACTCGGGCTCGATGCCGATGCGCAGGGTCCAGCCGCGTTCGGCCAGCCGTGCCAGCGCACGCCGCAGCACCTGGCGCGGGCAGGCCTCGAAGGGCTGGCCGGCCACATAGCCGTCGCCGACGATGCGTGCCACGCCGGGCAGCCAGGGCAGGGGCATGGCGGTGGCAGCGTCGCCGCGCGCGTAGTACTCGGCACGCGGCCCGGTGCGCGGCAGGCCGGTGCCCCAGATCGAGGGCCCGGCAAAGCCGGCGCCGGCTTGCAGCACTTCTTCCAGATGGGCCAGGGGCACCAGCTTGCCCTTGGCGCAGCCCTGCGCGTCGGTGAACTGCAGCAGCAGCGTGTGCACGCCGGCATCCTGCAGGCCCTGGCGCAGGTTGCCGAACATCAGTCGCCCCGCGGGTTGATGCGCAGCCAGGTGGTCTTGAGTTCTGTCACCTTGTCGAAGGCGTGCAGGCTCTTGTCGCGGCCATTGCCGCTTTGCTTGTAACCGCCGAAGGGCACGGTGATGTCGTCTTCGTCGTACTGGTTGACGTGCACGGTGCCGGCACGCAGCGCGCGTGCCACGCGGTGAGCGCGGTGGATGTTGTCGCTCCAGACGCTGGCCTGCAGGCCGTAGGGGCTGTCGTTGGCGATGCGCAGCGCTTCGGTCTCTGTCTTGAAGCGGATGACGCTGAGCACCGGTCCGAAGATCTCTTCGCGCGCGATCTTCATCGTCGGCGCCACGCCGTCGAAGACCGTGGGCTCGACGTAGAAGCCGCCGGTCTCGGCGCGCACCTGGCGCCCGCCCGCGGCGCAGCGCGCGCCCTCGGCCACGCCGGATTCGATGTAGCCCAGCACCGTGCGCATCTGGCCTTCGTCAACCAATGCGCCCAGCGTGGTGGCCGGCGCCAGCGGGTCGGCCGGCGGCCAGTTCGGCACCTGCGCGGCCACCACGGCCATAAACTCGTCGGCCACGCGCTCGTGCACCAGCACGCGCGAAGGCGCATTGCAGCTCTGGCCCTGGTTGAAGAAGATGCTGTCGGCGGCAGTGCGGGCGGCGCGCGCGACTTCGCCGCAATCGTCGAAGACGATGAAGGCCGACTTGCCGCCCAGCTCATTGAACACGCGCTTCAAGTTGCTGCGGCCGGCGTATTCGAGCATGCGCCGGCCGGTGCGCGTGCTGCCAGTGAAGCCGATGGCGTCCACGTCCATGTGCAGCGCCAGCGCCTCGCCCGCCTCGTGGCCGTAGCCGGGCACCACGTTGAACACGCCCGGCGGCAGGCCGGCCTGCAGCGCCAGTTCGGCCAGGCGCAGGGCCGTGAGCGGGCTCTTCTCGCTGGGCTTGAGCACCACCGAATTGCCCGCCGCCAGCGCCGGCCCCAGCTTCCAGGCCGCCATGATCATGGGGTAGTTCCAGGGCACGATGGCGCCGATCACGCCCACGGGTTCACGCGTGATCAGCGCCAGCGCGTTGGCCGGCGTGGGCGCGATCTCGTCGTAGATCTTGTCCACCGCCTCGGCATACCAGGCGATGCAGCGCGCCGCGCTGGGCACGTCCACCGCCAGCGAGAACTGGATGGGCTTGCCCATGTCCAGGGTCTCGAGCAGCGCCAGTTCATCGCGCGCGGCCAGGATGGCCTCGGCAAAGCGCTGCAGCACGCGTTTGCGCGCGGCCGGCGGCTTGCCGGCCCAGCGCGCGTCGTCGAAGGCCCGGCGCGCGCTGGCCACCGCGGCATCCACATCGGCCTGCGCGCCACGCGCCACGCTGCCCAGCACACGGCCGGCTATGGGCGATACGCAGTCGAAGGCCTGGCCGCTGGCAGCGTCGCGGCGCTGGCCATCTATCAGGATGCGGCCGTCGATGCGCAGCGCGGCGGCGCGGGCGTGCCAGTCGATGGCAGGGGCGTTCATCGCAGGTGCAGCGGCATCAGAAGCTGACCACCATGGACGCGCCCAGCAACTGGTTGCTCTTGTAGAAGCGCGTCCCGTCGGCATTGCCGAACACCGGCTGCGTGGCGCCGTCCCAGCGGTATTCGAGCTTGAGCGTCGCGTTCTCGTCCACCCGGTAGCTCATGCCCAGGCTCAGCGCATAGCGGTTGGTGCCCACGCCGTCGCCCTTGGCGAAGGTGATGCCGTCGGGCAACAGGCCGCGGCCGATGCCGTTGACGGGGTCGTCCGAGGTGTAGCCCAGCAGGCCACCACCGTTCTTGGTGTTGTTGATGTAGTCGGCGCGCAGCACGGCCTCGAGCCGCGGCGTGACCAGGTAGCCCACGGTGGTGGACAGGCCCCACCAGCGCGCGTCGCGCAGCTGGCCGTCGCTGTTGAAGATGGCCGCCTGCTTCTGCTGGCCGTAGCTCAACTGGCCGTACAGGCTCCAGTCGCCGCGGATGTAGTACGCATCGGCCTCGAGCAGGTGCAGCTCGGTGTGCTTGCCGGCTGTGTCGAAGCCGACCTGCACCGCTTCGCCGGTAAGCGGGTCTATGACGCTGGGGTCGGGCACCCAGCTGAGGTCGGCAGCAAAGTTGGCCGCCTTGCCGTGCAGCCCGCTGAAGCCGAAGCCGTCGTATTCGCCCTTGGAGTAGTCGACGCGGTAGATCAGCGCCGGCGACTTGTTGCCCGCGGCGTAGCGCGGCGAGTTCATGTTGGCGATGCCGCCGCGCATCCACCACTTGCCGCTGGTCACGTCGAGCACCGCGCCGGTGTAGGCCGTGGGCGCCATGAAGTCGAACAGCAGGTTGTGCGTGATCAGCTTGTTGCCCGCGGGCAGGGTGATCTCGTAGCCGGTCCAGTCGGGGATCTGGCCTATCCACAGCCGCGTCTGCAGGTCCGACAGCGGGATGGACACCGAGGCCTCGTGCACGATGCTGCCGTTGTTCGTCAACGCGCCGGTGCCGCGCTCGGGCGCCAGTGTCAGGCGCCACTTGGTGCCGCTTTCGGTTTCCTTGTCGATGTCCAGCACCAGCATGCCGAAGTAGCTGTTGTCGTAGGTGTAGCGCGCGCCATCGCCGTTGAGGAAGACGAAGGAGCTGCTGCCCTGGCGCTGGTTGTAGATGAAGCTCGGGTCCATCTGCCCGCTGATCTTCAGGCCCTTGTAGCCCTGGTCGGTGAAGCTGTCCTGCAGCGCCTCGGCCTTGATGCCGATGCGGTTGAGCTCGCGCTGCTGCTCGGGCGTCATGCCCCACTGGCCCGGCGCGGCGGCGGGGGCGGGCTGCTGCAGCTTCTGCTCGAGCTGGTTGACGCGCTCGCGCAGGGCCCGCAGTTCCTTGAGCAGTTCTTCGTTGCTCTGGGCGCCGGCCGGCAGGGCGGCGGCCAGCGCCAGCACGGCGATGGGGGGGGCGAAGGCTTTCATGTTCTACATCTCCGTTGCAGGGGGCTGTTGTCAGTTGCGGGCGGCGAGCGTCATCTCGCGCAGGCGCTGGCGTTCGGCGCGGGCGATGAACCAGCTGGTGGCGACGACGCCGACCGAGACGATCAGGATGATCACCGTGGCCACGGCGTTGACGCTGGGGTTCAGCCCCAGGCGCGCGCGCGAGAAGATGACCAGGGGCATGGTGGTCGAACCCGGGCCCGACAGGAAGGCCGAAAGCACGACGTCGTCCAATGAGAGCGTGAAGGTCAGCAGCCAGGCCGAGATCAGGGCTTGCGCGATCATGGGCAGGGTCACCAGCCAGAACACCTGGTGTGGGCGCGCCCCCAGGTCCATGGCGGCTTCCTCGAGCTGCGGGTTCAGGTCTTTCAGGCGCGCCTGCACCACCACGGTGGCGTAGGCCATGCCCAGCAGCAGGTGGCCCAGCCAGATGGTCATCATGCCGCGCTCGGGGAAGCCGATGGCGCGCTGCACGCTCACCAGCATCAGCAGCAGCGACAGGCCCACCACCACCTCGGGCATGACCAGCGGCGCGTTGACCATGCCGCTGAACACGGTGCGGCCCCAGAAGCGCCGGTACTTCACCAGCGCAAAGGCCGCCAGCGTGCCCAGCACCACCGAGCCGCAGGCGGTGAGGAAGGCGATCTTCAGGCTCAGCCACAGGCCGGCCAGCAGTTCTTCGTCGTGCACCAGCGCCGCATACCACTTGAGCGTGAAGCCGCGCCAGACGTTGGGGATGGGCGAGTCGTTGAACGAATAGATCACCAGCGCCACGATGGGCGCGTACAGGAACAGGTAACCCAGCGACAGCCAGCCGCGGCCGAACCAGGCGTTGACGCTGCTGGCCTTCATGCCCGCTGCTCCTGGGCCTCGGCCTGGTACTTGTTGAAGATGGCCAGCGGCACGATGATCAGCAACACCATCACCACCGCCACGCTGCTGGCCATGGGCCAGTCGTTGTTGCTGAAGAACTCGTCCCAGAGCACGCGGCCGATCATCAGGGTTTCGGGGCCGCCCAGCAGTTCGGGGATGACGAATTCGCCCACGCAGGGGATGAACACCAGCATGCTGCCGGCAATGATGCCGGCCTTGGACAGCGGCACGGTGATCTTCCAGAAGGCCACCCAGGGCGTGGCGCCCAGGTCGGCCGCGGCCTCGAGCAGGCGCAGGTCCATCTTGGCCAGGGTGCTGAACAGCGGCAGGATCATGAAGGGCAGGTAGGTGTAGGTCATGCCCAGCACCAGCGAGAACGGCGTGTGCATCAGCTTGCCCGGTGCGCTGATCAGGCCCGCGGCCAGCAGCAGCTGGTCCAGCCCCAGGCCGACGATCAGGTCGGCCACCCAGCCGCCTTCGGTGAGCAGGCCGCGCCAGGCGTAGACGCGCAGCAGGAAGGATGTCCAGAAGGGCAGCATCACCAGCATCAGCAGCGCCGGCTGCAGGGTGGCGCGCGCGCGTGCCATGAAGTAGGCGAAGGGGTAGCCGATGAACAGGCACAGCAGCGTGGTGGCCGCGGCGTACTGCAGGCTGGCCAGGTAGGTCTTGAAGTACAGCGCGTCTTCGGTGATGAAGACGTAGTTGCCGAACTTGACGGTGAGCGTCATCACGCCGTCGGCAAAGCGCAGCACGTCCTTGAAGCTCACCGCTTCCATCTCGGACACGCTGATCTTGCCGACGATGAAGAAGGGCAGCAGGAAGAACAGCAGCAAGAAGGCGAAGGGCAGGCCGATGACGAGCCCGCGGCCGCTGAAGACCGCGCGCAGGCGCTGCAGGGCGGTGTTCATCGCGCCGACCCTACTGCGTGAGCACCACGTGGGCCGAGCGTGACCAATGCGCCCAGACCTGGTCACCCCAGGTGAAGGCGTCGTCGCGGTGGCGCTGGGTGTTGGCCTGGCTCACCTTGAGGCGCGCGCCGCTGGCCAACTGCAGGTGATAGACGGTGTGGCTGCCGAAGTAGGACATCTCCTTGATGGTGCCGACCGTGGTGTTGAACGCGTCCTCGGGCTTGTGGCGCACCAGGTGGATCTTCTCGGGCCGCAGCGCCACCGTCACCGCCATGCCCTGCGTGCCAGTGATGCCGTGGCCGACGAAGTGCCTGCAGTCGGCGCTGCCGATCACGCAGTGGTCGGCCTCGTCTTCGTCCAGCGTGCCGTCCATCAGGTTGACGTTGCCGATGAAGTCGGCCACGAAGCGCGTGGCCGGGGTCTCGTAGATGTCGCCCGGTGCTCCCACCTGCAGGAAGCGGCCCTCGCTCATCACCGCGATGCGGCTGGCCATGGTCATGGCCTCTTCCTGGTCGTGCGTGACCATCACGCAGGTCACGCCTACTTGCTCAATGATGTTCACCAGCTCGATCTGGGTTTCCTCGCGCAGCTTCTTGTCCAGCGCGCCCAGGGGTTCGTCCAGCAGCAGCATCTGCGGCTGCTTGGCCAGGCTGCGCGCCAGCGCCACGCGCTGCTGCTGCCCGCCCGACAACTGGTGCGGCTTGCGCTGCGCGTACTTGCCCAACTGCACCAGCTTGAGCATGGCCTCGACCCGCGCCGCCACGACGTCGCGGGCCAGGCCCTCGCGCCGCAGGCCGAAGGCGATGTTGTCCCACACCGTGAGGTGCGGAAACAGCGCGTAGCTCTGGAACATCATGTTCATCGGCCGCTCATAGGGCGGCAGATCGGCCAGGTCACGCCCGTCCAGCACGATGCGCCCCGAGGTCGGCGTCTCGAAGCCCGCCAGCATGCGCAGCAGCGTGCTCTTGCCGCAGCCCGAACTGCCCAGCAGCGCGAAGATCTCGCCCTTGGCGATGTCCAGGCTGACGTTGTTCACGGCTTTGAAGCCGTTGAAATCCTTGACGACGTCGCAGATCCTCAGGAAGGCGTCGGTTTTGGCGGCGGCGGGAATGGCCATAGTCGGGCGATCTAGCAGTGCGGGAATCGAGCTTGCGGTCTCAAAGCCCGGTCTTGAACGAGGTGTAGGTGCGCGTCATCAGGCGGCGCAGGTCGTTGTTCAGCGAGTCCGGCGGCACCATGCGCGCCATGTCGGCCGGGGGCAGAAAAACCGTCAGGTTGCTGGCCACCTCGGGCTTGACGAACTTGCGCGATTCGCTGTTGGGGTTGGCGTAGAACACCTTGTTGGTCAGGCCGGCATGCACCTCGGGGCGCAGCATGTAGTTGATGAACTTGTGCGCGTTGCCCGGTCGTGGTGCATCGGCCGGGACGACCATCACGTCGAAGAACAGCAGGCCGCCGCTCTTGGGGATGAGGGCCTGGATGTTCTGCCCGGTCTTGCCGTCGATGGCACGCTGGCGCGCGATGTTGATGTCGCCGCTCCAGCCCAGCGCCAGGCACACCGAGCCGCCGGCCATGTCGTTGATGTAGCCCGAGCTGCTGAACAGCGTGACGTGCGGGCGCACCGACTTGAGCAGCGCCGCCGCGGCCGGGTAGTCGGCGGGGTTCTTGCTGAACGAGGGCTTGCCCAGGTAGTGCAGCGCGGCCGGCACCACTTCGGTGGCCGAATCCAGGAAGGACACGCCGCAGCTCTTGAGCTTGCTGATGTATTCAGGCTTGAACACCAGGTCCCAGGCGTTGTCGGGCATGGGCATGCTGCCTAAAGCGGCCTTGACCTTGTCGACGTTGATGCCCACCGTGGTGTAGCCCCAAAGCCAATTCACCATGAACTCGTTGCCCGGGTCCATGCGCGCCAGCTGCGCCTGCACCGTGGCGTCGAGGTTTTTCAGGTTGGGGATCTGCGCCTTGTCGATCTTGCGCAGCAGGCCGCCGTCGATCTGCAGCTTGGCCCAGTGCGAGCTGGGCACGACGATGTCGTAGCCGGTCTTGCCCGCCACCAGCTTGGCGTGGACGATCTCGTTGTTGTCGAAATTGTCGTAGCGCACCTTGATCCCGGTTTCCTTCTCGAAGTTGCGCAGCGTGTCCTCGGCGATGTAGTCGCTCCAGTTGTAGATGTTGAGGACCTTGTCCTCTTCCTGGGCCGAGGGGGCCGTCGCGGCCAGGGCCAGTGAAAGCGCCAGGGCGCAGGCGAGGGACTTCGGGATCATGGGGCAACCTCCGGGGGCAGCTTGGTGTGGATGCGGTGGGCGGGAAGTCTAGGCAATCAGAGTGAGCGGGGTATCGGGGGGAACGATCAGGGGGGAACGATCAATGCCGGCTCAGTGCAGCCAGCCCTCGCGCTGCGCATCGGCCAGCGTCAGGTCCAGGCAGCGGCGGATGAGCGCGGCCATCTCGTCGATCTGCGCGCGCGTGATGACCAGAGGCGGGGCGACGATCATGCGGTCGCCCACGGCGCGCATCACCAGGCCTTCGCGGAAGCAGTGGCCGCGGCAGACCATGCCGATCTCCAGCGCCTCGGGGAAGGCCGTCCCCTGTGCCTTGTCCTTCACGAGCAGCAACGCCCCCATCAGGCCGCAGGTCTCGGCATCACCCACCAGCGGGTGATCGGCCAGCGACGCGTACACCTGTGCAAGATACGGGCCCAGGTCGTCGCGCACGCGCTCCACCAGGCCCAGGCTGCGGATCAGGCCCACGTTGGCCAGGCCCACGGCGCAGGCCACCGGGTGGCCGGAATAGGTGTAGCCGTGGTTGAACTCGCCGCCGCGCTCGATCAGCACGCGCGCGATGCGCTCGCCCACCAGCACGCCGCCCAGCGGGATGTAGCCGCTGGTCACGCCCTTGGCAAAGGTCATCAGGTCGGGCCTGAAGCCCTGGGTCTGGCAGCCGAACCAGCTGCCGGTGCGGCCGAAGCCGCAGATGACCTCGTCGCTGACCACCAGGATGCCGTACTGGTCGCAGATGCGCTGCACCTCGGGCCAGTAGGTGGCCGGCGGGATGATCACGCCGCCGGCACCCTGCACCGGCTCGCCGATGAAGGCCGCCACCTTGTCGGGGCCGATGGCCAGGATGCGCTGCTCGAGCCAATGTGCGGCCTGCAGGCCGAAGGCCTCGCGCGACAGGCCCTGCGGCCGGCCGTGCTGCCACCAGTAGGGCTGGCCGATGTGCTCGATGCCCGGGATGGGCAGGCCGCCCTGGGCGTGCATGCCGGCCATGCCGCCCAGCGACGCGCCGGCCATGGTGCTGCCGTGGTAGGCGTTGTCGCGGCTGATGATCACCTGGCGCTGCGGCTGGCCCAGCAGGTCCCAGTAGCGGCGCACCATGCGCACCACGGTGTCGTTGCCTTCCGAGCCCGAGCCGGCGAAGAACACGTGCTCGAAGCCCGGCGGCGCCACCTCGGCCAGCAGCTCGGCCAGGGCGATGGCCGGGGGCGTGGCGGTCTGGAAGAAGGCGTTGTAGAAGGGCAGTTCCTGCAACTGCTTCGTTGCCGCGTCTATCAGCGAGCGCTGGCCGTAGCCGACGTTGACGCACCACAGCCCGCTCATCGCGTCCAGCAGCTTGTGGCCGTCGCTGTCCCACAGGTAGATGTTCTCGGCCCGCGTGATCACGCGCGAACCCTTGCGCGCCAGGCTCTGGAAGTCGGTGAAGGGGTGCAGGAAATGCGCCGCGTCGGCGGCCTGCCATTCTTGGGTGGTTCTCGTCATCTGGGTGATTCCTTGGCAGTGCCCATCAAGCAGACGCCGCGGAACCGGCTCTGCCGGGCCGCTGGCGTCGCCCCCTCGAGGGGGAGGCGGCCGAAGGCCGCTTCGGGGGTGGTCTATACATGCAGCAGCAGGTGTTCGCGCTCCCAGGGCGAGATCACCTTCATGAACTCGGCGTACTCGATCTCCTTGACCTCGGTGTAGACGGTCACGAATGACGCGCCCAGCACCTCGGCCAGGTCCTTGTCGGCGCGCAGCAGGGTCAGGGCCTCGCCCAGGCTGCGCGGCAGCTGGAAGTCGCCCAGGTAGGCGTCGCCCTTGCACTCGGCCGTGGGCTCGATGCGCTGCTTGATGCCCAGGTAGCCGCAGGCCAGCGTGGCGGCCAGGGCCACGTAGGGGTTGGCGTCGGCGCCGATCACGCGGTTCTCGATGCGCCGCGCCACGGCCTCGGCCACCGGGCTGCGGATGCCCACGGTGCGGTTGTCGGTGCCCCACTGGATGTTGATGGGCGCGGCCACGCCGCGCACCAGCCGCCGGTAGCTGTTGACGTAGGGCGCGAACAGCGCCATCGCCGCCGGGATGTACTTCTGCAGCCCGCCGATGAACCAGAAGAACTCGCGGCTGGACGAGCCGTCCTCGTTGCTGAACAGGTTGCGGCCGGTGGCCTTGTTGATCACGCTCTGGTGGATGTGCATGGCGCTGCCCGGTTCGCCGGCGATGGGCTTGGCCATGAAGGTGGCAAACATGTTGTGGCGCAGCGCGGCTTCGCGCACCGTGCGCTTGAACATGAACACCTCGTCGGCCAGGCCCAGCGGGTGGGCGTGGAAGAAGTTGATCTCCATCTGCCCGGCGCCGACCTCGTGGATCAGCGTGTCCACGTTCAGCTCCATCTTGTCGCAGTAGTCGTACACGTCCTCGAACAGCGGGTCGAACTCGTTCACCGCGTCGATGGAATAGGCCTGGCGGCTGGTCTCGCTGCGCCCGCTGCGGCCGATGGGCGGCTTGAGCGGCACGTCGGGGTCGGTGTTGCGCGCCACCAGGTAGAACTCGAGCTCGGGTGCCACCACCGGGTCCCAGCCTTCGGCCGCGTACAGCTCGCACACGCGGCGCAGCACCGAGCGCGGAGCAAAGGGCACCAGCACGCCCTGGCGGTCATAGCAGTCGTGGATGACCTGCGCCGTGGGGTCGGTGGCCCAGGGCACGATGCGCACCGTGGTCGGGTCGGGCCGCAGGTGCATGTCGCGGTCGGTGGGCGTGATGACGTCGTAGTAGGGCCCCTCTTCGGGGAACTCGCCCGTCACGCCCATGGCCACCACGGCCTCGGGCAGGCGCATGCCGCGGTCTTCGGTGAATTTCTGGCGCGGCAGGATCTTGCCGCGGGCCACGCCGGTGAGGTCGGGCACCAGGCACTCGATCTCGGTGACGCGGTGCTCGTTGAGCCACTGTTCCAGCTCGGCGAAGGTGAAATGGTCTCTGGAAGTCATGAACGGTCTCGGCAGTCTGGCGGGTTCGGCATGCCGGGCCGGGCCCGGCGTTCAGGCAGTGCTGGCCGGGCTTGGCAAGGGGCCGCGCACGCGGTCGCGGTATTGGTCGCGGTATTGCCGCACGGCGCTGCCGAAGGCCCGCAGCAAGGCCATGGACACCGGGTTGGTGGCGGCCTGCCACTCGGGGTGCCACTGCACGCACAGGTTGAAGCCGGGCGCATCGATCACCGAGAAGGCCTCGACCAGACCATCGGGCGCAACGGCCTCGACGCGCAGCCCCGGTGCCAGCCGATCCACGCCCTGGCCGTGGAGTGAGTTGACCTCGATGCGCACTGCGCCCAGCAACTGTTCGAGCACGCCGCCGGGCTGCACCTGCAGGCTGTGCGACGGCGCGTACTGCTCGGCCGCAGGGCGGCCCTCCGGCGCGCGGTGGTCGGCCAGGCCGGGCTGCTCTTGCACCGCTTGGTGCAGCGTGCCGCCCAGCGCCACGTTGACTTCCTGCATGCCGCGGCAGATGGCCAGCAGCGGCAGGCCGCGCGCCAGCACGCGGCGCACGAAGGGCAGCACCCAGACATCGCGCGCCGGGTCCAGCGGCAGGCTGGTGTCGTGCACCGCCTGGCCGAAATGCGCGGGGTGCACGTTGGACGGCGACCCGGTGAGCAGCACGCCCTGCGCCAGGTCCAGCGCGGCCTCGGCGTCGGCCTCGTCAAGCCCGGGCACCACCAGCGGCAGCGCGCCGGCCAGACGCACGGCATCCACGTACTTCTGCCCGGCAACGTGGTACGGATGCTGGCCCGGCGTCCGGTTGCAGGCCGGCACGAGGACGACGGGACGGGGGGCGAGAGTGCTGTGCATGGTCGGGATCACGCAAGCATATCGCGCAGCCGGTACCAGGCCATGGCCAGCACCAGCGCCGGCGTGCGCAAGCGCGTGCCGCCGGGGAAGTTGCAGTGGCCGATCTGCGCGAAGACATCGAAGCGCGTGGCATCGCCGGCCATCGCCTCGGCCACCAGGCGCCCGGCCAGCCCGGTGAGCGCCAGGCCGTGGCCCGAGAAGCCCTGCAGGTAGTAGACCTTGCCCAGCCCGTCCAGCCGGCCGAAGTCGGGCGCGCGGTTCATGGTGATGTCGACGAAGCCGCCCCAGGCGTATTCGATGCGCCGGCCCTGCAGTTGCGGGAAGGTCAACACCATGCGCCGACGCATGCTCTCGGCCAGATCGGAAGGCGTGCGCGTGCTGTAGCTGACGCGGCCGCCGTAGAGCATGCGGTTGTCGTCGGTGGTGCGGAAGTAGTCGAGCACGAAGTTGTTGTCGCAAACCGCGCTGCGCGACGGAATCAGGGTTTCGGCCAGGGCCGGCGGCAACGCCTCGGTGCAGGCGATGTAGGTGCCGACCGGCATGATGCGCGGCGCCAGCGCGGGTGCCAGCGAAGTTGCCAAGGCACCCAGGTAGACATTGCCGGCCAGCAGCACCTGCGCAGCAGTCACCATGCCCTGCGCGGTGCGCAACCGCGGCGCCGGGCCGGGCAGCAGTTCCAGCGCCGCGCTGTCCTCGAAGATGCGCACGCCGGCCGCGGCGGCCGCCCGCGCCAGGCCGCGCGTGTACTTCAGCGGTTGCAGGTGGCCCGAGCGCGGGTCGTACACACCGCTGTGGAACTCGGGGCTGGCGATCCAGTGGCCCAGTTCACCCGGCGCCAAGCGCTGCACGACGTAGCCGTAGCGCTTCTCGGTGCGCTGGGCCCAGCGCATCAGCTCGCGCCCCTTGCCCGGCGTGCGCGCCACCCCCAGCCAGCCGTCGCGCCATTCGCAGGCGATGGCGTGCTCGGCGATGCGCTGCTTCAGCAGGTCCAGCGCCTCGATGCTCATGTCCCAGATGCGGCGCGCGTCGTCGCGGCCCAACTGGAACTCGATCAGCTCCTGGTCACAGGCCAGGCCGTGGATCGCCTGCCCGCCGTTGCGCCCGCTGGCGCCGAAGCCGATCTGCTGCGCTTCGAGCAGCACCACGTCGAAGCCGCGCTGGCGCAGGTCGAGCGCAGCCGACAGGCCGGCCAGGCCGCCGCCGACCACGGCCACGTCGCAGCGCTGGTCACCGCGCAGCGGCGCATGGCGCTGCGCCAGCGGCGCGCTGGCGGCGTAGTAGGAGTCGAGCGCGAGGCTGCGGTCGGTGTCCAGCAACCCCATCAGGCGGCGCGGCGGAGCGCGCCCCGCAGGGTTTCGACGATCTGCGTGATCTGCGCCGGCTCGATGATCAGCGGCGGCGACAGCGCCACCGTGTCGCCCGTCGTGCGCACCATCACGCCCTGGGCCAGGCAGTCCAGGAACACACCGAAGGCGCGCCGGGCCGGTTCGCCGGGCAGCGGCGCCAGTTCGATACCGGCCACCAGGCCGATGTTGCGCACGTCGATCACGTTCGGTTCACCGCGCAGCGAATGCACGGCCTGGGCAAAGCCCTGCGCCAGACCGGCGGCGCGCGTCAGCAGGCCTTCTTCGGCATAGGTGTCCAGGGTGGCGATGCCGGCGGCGCAGGCCAGCGGGTGGGCCGAGTAGGTGTAGCCGTGGGCGAACTCGATCAGGTGCTCGGGCCCGGTCATGAAGGCGTCGTGGATGTCCTGACGCACCAGCACCGCGCCCATGGGCACGGCACCGTTGGTCAGGCCCTTGGCGCAGGTGATGAGGTCGGGCACCACGCCGAAGGTCTGCGCCGCGAAGGGCGAGCCGGTGCGGCCGAAGCCGGTGATGACTTCGTCGAAGATCAGCAGGATGCCGTGGCGCGTGCAGATCTCGCGCAGCCGCTGCAGGTAGCCCTGGGGCGGGATCAGCACACCGGTGCTGCCGGCCACGGGCTCGACGATGACCGCGGCGATATTGCTGGCGTCGTGCAGCGCCACCAGGCGTTCCAGGTCGTCGGCGGCGTCGGCGCCGTGCAGGGGCTGGCCCACGCTGAAGGCGTTGCGCGCCGGGTCGTGGGTGTGGCGGATGTGGTCGACGCCGGCGATCATGGCGCCGAACATCTTGCGGTTGCCGACGATGCCGCCCACCGAGATGCTGCCGAAGTTGACACCGTGGTAGCCGCGCTCGCGGCCGATGAGCCGGGTGCGCGACGCCTCGCCGCGCACGCGCTGGTAGGCCAGGGCGATCTTCAGCGCGGTCTCCACCGCTTCTGATCCGGAGTTGCTGAAGAACACGCGGTTCAGCCCGGCCGGGGCGATGGCGGCCAGGCGCTCGGCCAGCTCGAAGGCCTTGGGGTGGGCCATCTGGAAGGGCGGGGCGAAGTCCATCTCGGCCGCCTGCTGCTGGATGGCCTTGACGATGCGCGGCCGCGCATGGCCGGCGTTCACGCACCACAGCCCGGCCACGGCGTCCAGCACCTGGCGGCCCTGGTCGTCCCAGTAGTGCATGCCCTCGGCGCGCGTGAGCAGGCGCGGCGCCTTCTTGAACTGGCGGTTGGCCGTGAAGGGCATCCAGTAGGCGTCCATCGCGGGCGCGGCGCCGGTGGCGGCCTGCAGCAGGGCGGGGTCCAGGGCTTGGTTCATGGGGTCTCCTCGGGGCCGGCGGGCTTGCGCCGCCGGTCAGCCATTGCACCACGGCAGTGCAAGGTGTTCCAGCCCGGGGGCGCCCTGAGCGGGATTGTCCGGCATCGCCGTGCGGCGGCGGCGGGCCTGCATAAGCAAAGCGGCGCCCTTGGGGCGCCGCGGTGCGGGCTCGCCGGGTGGCGAGCCGGGGTCAGGGGATCAGGCGGTGCGCGCCTTCTGGCCGGCCTCTATCGCGGCGCGGGCAGCGCGGGCAGCCGGGTAGACCACGGTCTCTTCGAGCGCGATGTGGTCGTGGTGCAGCGCGGTGTAGATCGGCAGTGCGTTGCGCAGCATGGCCAGGTCGTACCAGTTGTAGCCGGCGGCGATGCCTTCGATCTGCGGCGCCAGCTCATGCCAGTCTTCGTCCAGCCAGCCGTGGTCTTGCTGCAGGCGGTGCACGTGCTGCACCAGTTCGGCATCACCGCTGGCCAGCAACACGGGGAAGACCTGCGCTTCCTCCTGCGCGTGGTGGTCGCGGCCGGGGCCGTTGAAGAAGGCCAGGATCTCCTTGGCGCTGGCGCGGGCGGTGTCGTCCAGGCCGCGGTCGTCCAGATGTTCGATCAGGCGGTCGAAGGCCTGCAGCATTTCGAGCGCGGCGCGGTGCGCCTGGTCCAGCTTCTCGAACTCGGGCAGCGGCGGTGCCGGCGGACGGGTATCACGGGGCTTGCGCGGGGGGCGCGGGGCGGGGGCGTTGGCAGCTTTCATGAAGGCTCCTGGGCAATGGGCGTATTCTTGGTACGCGCCTCGGAAGGGCCTTGCGCCGGATCAAACGAAGCGTTCAGCTTGGCCGCGCCCAGGCGCCCGCACAGATAGGTCCAGACAAAGTGGGCCGCGGCCTGGCTGCTGAGCTCTGCATGGTCAAACGGAGGCGAGACCTCGACGCAGTCCATGCCCACGAAGGGCAGGTCGGCCAGCTCTTCCAGCAGCGTCAGCACCTGGGCCGTGCTCAGGCCGCCGGGCTCGGGCGTGCCGGTGCCGGGGGCGAAGGCCGGGTCCAGGCAGTCGATGTCCAGGCTCAGGTAGACCGGCGGGTGGCCCAGCGCCGCCAGACGCTGGCGGATGGCCGCGGTCACTGGCTGCAGTTGTGCCGGCGACTCCAGACCGCGCAGCGCGCGCGCCGTGAATATCTGGCCGCCGCGCTGCTGCACGTAATCGCGCGCCGCGCGCTGGCCCGCAGAGCGGATGCCGATCTGCGTGAAGCCGGCGGCTATCACCAGGCCCTCTTGCATGGCTTCCCAGACCCAGGTGCCGTGGCCCGAGGGCTCGCCGAAGTGGTCTTGCCAGGTGTCGCAGTGCGCGTCGAAGTGGATCACCGCCAGCGGCCGGCCCAGCCAGGCGCGGTACGCGCGCAGCAGGGGCAAGGTGATGGAGTGGTCGCCGCCCAGCCACACCATGTGGTGGCGCCGCAGCAGGTCGGCCGCCAGCGGGGCCAGGGCTTCGCGCATGGCCGCCAGCGCGGTGTTGGGCAGTTGCAGGTCGCCCAAGTCGCCCAGCCGGCCCAGCGGGCTGGTGTCGAACAGCGGGTGCGTGCCGTCGCACAGCATGTGGCTGGCCTGGCGGATGGCACGCGGTGCCAGGCGTGCCCCGGGGCGGTTGGTGGTGGCGCCGTCCCAGGCGATGCCGGCCACGGCATAGGGCGTGTCCGTCGCGGGCGGGCCTGCCTTCAGGAAGCGCTGGTCCGAGAGATAGGCGAAGGAGGACATGCGATGAGACCCCTGGGGCTTGAGCCGGCGCGATCATAAGGACGGCTTTGGGCGGCACTGGCAACAGGGCGTGCCGCTGGCGCGCCGGTGCCTTTCTTGCGGCCCGGCGAAAGCAGCGCAGGGCCGGCTTCAGCGGTTCCGGTGCGCATGCACCGCCTGCCCAATTCGCCCCTTTTCCGCATGGCGCCGTTGATTTTATATCGTGGAATTTGGTCGCGCTGCACTGCAGCATAATTCGCCATACGGGAAAACGCGATTCCGTCATGCGAAATTGCACCCTAAGTCATTGATTCATAAAAGTGAAATCTTTTGTCTTATATAAGACATAAGCCTTCACACGAAGCGGCGGCGGCGTTACGCTGACGCTGTGGATCGATGGAATTCGTCCGCTTCATCGTCAGCAACCCAGGAGAAACCCTATGACCAAGCTCACCCGCCAGCAACAAGTCGCCGCCCTCGAAAAGGACTGGGCCGAGAACCCGCGCTGGAAGGGCATCAAGCGCAGCTACAGCGCCGCCGACGTGGTGCGCCTGCGCGGGAGCATCCAGATCGAGCACACGCTGGCCAAGCGCGGCGCCGAAAAGCTGTGGAACCTGATCAACACCGAGCCCTTCGTCAACAGCCTGGGCGCGCTCACTGGCAACCAGGCCATGCAGCAGGTCAAGGCCGGCCTGAAGGCCATCTACCTGAGCGGCTGGCAAGTGGCGGGTGATGCCAACAGCAATGGCGAGATGTACCCCGACCAGAGCCTGTACGCCGTGGACTCGGTGCCCAAGGTCGTGAAGCGCATCAATTCCACCTTCAAGCGCGCCGATGAAATCCAGTGGAGCGAAGGCAAGGACGACATCGACTACTTCGCGCCCATCGTGGCCGATGCCGAAGCCGGCTTCGGCGGCGTGCTCAACGCCTTCGAGCTGATGAAGTCGATGATCGACGCCGGCGCGGCGGGCGTGCACTTCGAAGACCAGCTGGCCAGCGTCAAGAAGTGCGGCCACATGGGCGGCAAGGTGCTGGTGCCCACGCGTGAAGCCGTGGCCAAGCTCACGGCAGCGCGCCTGGCGTCCGACGTCATGGGCACGCCCACCATCCTGCTGGCGCGCACCGACGCCGAGGCGGCCGACCTGGTGACCAGCGACGTCGACGCCAACGACAAGCCCTTCCTCACCGGCGAACGCACCGTCGAAGGCTTCTTCAAGAGCCGCAACGGCCTGGAGCAGTCGATCAGCCGCGGCCTGGCCTACGCGCCCTATGCCGACCTGATCTGGTGCGAGACCGGCAAGCCCGACCTGGCCTTCGCCAAGGCCTTTGCCGACGCCATCCACGCCAAGTTCCCGGGCAAACTGCTGGCTTACAACTGCTCGCCCTCGTTCAACTGGAAGAAGAACCTGGACGACGCCACCATCGCCAAGTTCCAGCGCGAGCTGGGCGCGATGGGCTACAAGTTCCAATTCATCACCCTGGCCGGCTTCCACAGCCTGAACTACGGCATGTTCGAGCTGGCCTACGGCTACGCGCGCAGCAACATGAGCGCCTTCGTCGAGCTCCAGGAGAAGGAATTCGCCGCTGCCGAGCGCGGCTTCACCGCGGTGAAGCACCAGCGCGAGGTGGGCACGGGCTACTTCGACGCCGTGACCACCACGATCGAGAAGGACGCGTCCACCGGCGCGCTCAAGGGCTCGACCGAGAACGAACAGTTCTTCGACGGCACCCACCACTGAGATCGGGGCGCGCTGCGGCGCGCACCGGCTCACCTGCAGCAGGCAGCGCCTGCCGCGGGTGAGCCCCCAGCCACCGCCTGCCCGGATCTCGTCCTGGCAGGCGGTTTCCATTCAGCCCGCGCTTCAACCTACGGCAGCGCGTTGCCGCCACAGCACCAGGCCGGCAAAGCAGGCCGCGGCAAACAACAGGCCGGCCGCCAGCGCCGGCTGGGCCAGTGCGGACAAGGCGCCGGCAAAGTCATGCAGGGCCCAGCCGGGCAGGCCTTGCAGCGCCGCCTCGGGTTGGGTTTCGGCATGGACGCTCAGGCCCGCACCGCCGGCCCCGAACAGCGCCAGGCCGGCATTGCGCGTCAGGGTGGCGGCGGCCGCTGTCAAAAGCGGCTCGCCGAACAGGCGTTCGAGCGCGCCACTGCCCAGCCCCAGCACCACCACCAGCAGCACGATGCCCCAGCGCTTGAACAGCGCCGTGGACAGCATCACCAGCAGCAGCAGCGGCAGCAGCCACAGCACGGCCAGCGGCAGGCCGGCCAGGACGCGCAGCCACAGCGCCAGCGTGCCTGCCAGCAGGTCGAGCCAGGGCAACGCCAGCCAGGCGCCCAGGCTTTCCAGGCGCGTCACCAGCGCCGCCGACAGCAGCAGCCCGCCCAGCCAGCCCAGCGCCAGCGCGGCGGCTGGCACCAGCAGCAGATGCACCAGCAGCGGCACGGCCAGGCTGTGCGCATGGCCTGTGGGCAGCGACAGCCAGAACTCGATCGAGCGGTCGCCGTGGTCGCGCCGCGGCAGGCCGCTCAGGATGATGAGCGAGGTCGCGGCCAGCGTCACGAACACCAGGGCGGTGGTGGCGAAGATGCTGGCGCCGGCCAGCAGCGACAGCGGCAGCGATCCGCTCGGGACGTCCATGTCGGCTTCGAACTTCCAGTCGGCGAAGATCGCCAGCAGCAGGGCCACCACCAGCGGCAGCAGCACCAGCAGGGTCCAGCCCAGGCGGTGCTGCAGCCATTCGCGGCGCATCAGGGTCAGCGTCGGGTTCATGCGCGGGTCCTTCAGAAGTGGGTGCGGTCGAGTTCGGGCTTGCGCGTCAGCGCCACGAACAGGTCCACCAGGCTGGGGCGCATGCGCCGGCCCAGTGCCTGCACCTGAGGCGGCGGCTCGCCGTCGAACAGCGCGGCGCTGGCGCCCGGCCCGGTGCGGTAGCGCAGCAGCGGGTGCGCGGCGGCCATCTGCTCGGCCACGGCGGCGTCGTGGCTCAGCGCGACGAAGCGGCGCTCGATGTCTTCCAGGCTGATGGCAAGCACCAGGCGGCCCTCGTTGAGCATCAGCACGTCGGACAGCAGCGACTCGATCTCCTCGACCTGGTGGGTGGAGATGATCACGCTTCGCTCGCCATCGCACCACTCGTCGATGAGCATCTCGTAGAAGGCCTTGCGCGACAGCAGGTCCAGGCCCAGCGTGGGCTCGTCCAGGATCATCAGTCGCGCGTCGATGGCGGCGATCAGCGCCAGATGCGCCTGCACCACCATGCCCTTGGACAGCGTGCCCACCTTGTCGCCCAGGCCCACGCTGGTGCGGCGCAGCAGGGCGCGCGCGCGCTCGGCCGAAAAGCGCGGGTGCAGCCCGGTCATCAGCGTGATGAGATCACCCACGCGCGCCCAGCGCGGCAGGATGGCCACGTCGGGGATGTAGCAGGCCGACTGCAGCAGCGCCACGCGCTCGCGCCGCGGGTTCAGCCCCAGCACCTGCAGCGCTCCTTGAGCCGGTGTCAGGCCCACCAGGGCCTTGAGCAGCGTGGTCTTGCCGGCGCCGTTGTGGCCCAGAAGGCCGACCACGCGGCCCTTGGGCACGCTGAAGCTCAGGTCGTCGAGCGCGCGCTTGGCGCCGTAGTGCACGCTCAAGGCGCTGGCGCGCACCAGGGCTTCGTCGGGGCCGTTCATGGCAGTTCCTCCCATTGCAGATCATGTGCGGCGATGCCCAGGCGGCGCAGCCTTTCGCGCAGGCGCGGCCATTCGGCCAGCAGGAAGCGTTGGCGTTCGGCCGCGCGCAGGCGCTCGCGTGCCCCCGGCAGCACGTACAGGCCCAGGCCGCGGCGGTTGTCGAGCAGGCCTTCGTCGCCCAGGGCCTGCAGCGCGCGGTTGACGGTGAGCGGGTTGAGCAGGTAGCGCCCGGCCAGCACGCGCACCGAAGGCATGGCCTGGCCTTCGGGCGGTTGCCCGTCCAGCAGGCCGGCGGCCAGGATGTCGGCGAGTTGTTGGTAGATCGGTTGCTTCTGGTCCCAGGCTTGCATGGGCGACCCGTTGCGTGTTGGTGAAGTAGCACACCATAACGGCGCCGGCCCGCGCCCGGCCAGCCCGCTGCGACGGCCTGCAGCATGGGCCGACCAGCTGCAGGCAATGGGCCTCAGCCGCGGCGGCGCGGTGCGGGCGTCTCGGCCGCCGGGTCCTGGCGGTAGAACGCGGCCAGCTGCGGGTACAGCGCCGCGTGCTCGGCCTGCAGGCGCTGCGGGCACACGAAGAAGGCCTCGCTGGCCACGGCAAAGAATTCCTGCGGCGCCACGGCGCCGTAGGGGTCGATCACGTCGTCGAAGTCGGCGTCCGTGGTGTCGACGTCGTGGCAGGCGTCGACGCGGGCCCGGAAGCGTTCGTACTCGTCGTGCAGCGCGGCCTGCCAGGCCAGGCCGCCGCTGGCGAAGTCGAGCACGTGCGCGAACTCGTGGATGACCACGTTGTAGGCCAGGCCGTCGCGCCCGGCGCTGCGCACGTCGCGCCAGGACAGCATCACCGGGCCGCCGTCAACGGCTTCGCCGGCCAGGGCCTCGTCGTATTCGTGCACCACGCCCTGCTCATCGGCCACGGCGCGACGCGCGTTCACCTGGTCGGGGTGGACCACGATGCCCACGAAGCCGTCGTAGCGCGCCAGCCCCAGGCGCAGCACCGGCAGCACCGCCTGCGCCGCGATGGCCACCACCATGGCATCGGTCAGGCGCAGGCCGCCGGCGGCGGTGAACTCCTTGCGGTCCAGGAACAGGCTGGTCAGCCGGCGCAGTTCAGCGCCGTCGGCGGGGTCGCGGCGCAGCAGGAAGGGGTAGCGCACCAGGGTGCGTTTCCACAGGTCGTCGGGGATGGCGCGGCGCGCCACGGCGGCTTCTTCGCGGCGTGCCTGCAGGCCGCGCCACCAGCGTGTCACGACCATCGCATCGGGCCCATCGGATCAGGCGGTCGGCGCCACGCGCTCGAAGCCATCGCGCGTCAGGCGCAGCACCTCGGCGCGGGTGCCGCCGTCCAGGTCCCAGTCGCTCAGCACATGGCGCTTGAAGCCCGGCGCCAGCAGTTCGCTGCCCGGGCGGTGGGTGTGGCCGTGCACAAGCTCGGCGGCGCCCAGCGCGTGCAGCCAGCGCACCGCCTCGCTGGCGTCGACATCGGCATTGGACATGCCGTCGAAGCGCTGGCGCCCGGCGCTGGCACGGCGCATCTCGGCGGCGATGCGCAGGCGCTCAGCCAGCGGCCGCGCCAGGAACTGCCGCTGCCAGGCGGCGCTGCGCACCTCGGCGCGGAAGGCCTGGTAGGGTGCATCGTCGAGACACAGCGCGTCACCGTGGCTGAGCAGCATGCGCCGGCCCCAGGCGCCCAGCACCGTGGGGTCTGGCAGGCCCATCAGCCCGCACTGGCGCAGCAGGTCGGCGCCGGCCAGGAAGTCGCGGTTGCCCACCATGAAGGCCACGTGGCGGTGGCTGGCGGCCGCGGCCAGGGTGTCCAGGCACAGGCGTTCGAAGGGCAGGGCGGCGGCATCGTCGCCGACCCAGACCTCGAACAGGTCGCCCAGGATGAACACCGCGTCGGCCGGCGTGCGCAGCAGGTGCGCGGCCCAGGCCGTGAAGGTGCGCGGCATGGATTCGCTGAGGTGCAGGTCGGAGATGAAGTCGACGCGCCGCCACGTGCGCGGCAGTTCGAACTCGAACAGCGGCGGCAGCGCACCGGGGGCCGGGGCCGCGCCGGGGCCCCTGGGCGCGCCGGCCGCCGCGGGCATCAGGCGATCTCGGTGGCGCTCTCGATCAGCACGTCCTCGAGCGGCACGTCGTCGTGGAAGCCCTTGCGGCCGGTGCGCGACTTCTCGATCGCGTCCACCACCTCCATGCCCTCGACCACGCGGCCGAAGACAGCATAGCCCCAGCCCTGCGCGTTCTCGGCGCGGAAGTCCAGGAAGTCGTTGTCGACGGTGTTGATGAAGAACTGCGCGGTGGCCGAATGCGGGTCGCTGGTGCGCGCCATCGCCAGGGTGTACTTTTTGTTCTTCAGGCCATTGCTGGCCTCGTTCTTGATGGCCGCGCCGCAGGGCTTTTGCTTCATGCCGGGCTCGAAGCCGCCGCCCTGGAGCATGAAGCCCTTGATGACGCGGTGGAACACGGTGCCGTTGTAGTGGCCCTTGGCCACGTACTCCAGGAAGTTGGCCACCGACAAGGGCGCCTTGGCGTCATCGAGTTCGATCTTGATGGCGCCGGCGCTGGTCTGCATCTGCACGGTCTTGGTCACGTTACTTCTCCAGGGTGGCCTTGTTGATGACGACGGGGGTGGCGGGCACGTTCTGGTAGCCGCCCATGTTGGCCACGGGCACGCTGCGGATCTTGTCGACCACGTCCATGCCCTCGACCACCTTGCCGAACACGGTGTAGCCGTTGCCGTCGCGCGAATTGGCCTGGTCGAGGAAAGCGTTGTCGACGGTGTTGATGAAGAACTGCGAGGTCGCCGAGTTCGGCGCATTGGTGCGCGCCATGGCCAGGCTGCCGCGCAGGTTGCGCAGGCCGTTGCCGCTTTCCAGCGGGATGGGCGCGCGCGTGGGCTTCTCGCGCAGGTCGGGGGTCATGCCGCCGCCCTGGATCATGAAGTCCTTGATGACACGGTGGAAGACGGTGCCGTCGTAATGGCCGGCCTTCACGTATTCCAGGAAATTGGCCGCCGACTTGGGCGCCTTGGCGGCGTCGAGCTCGACCACGATGTCGCCGGCCGTGGTGGCCAGACGCACCTTCTGCGCCCAGGCGGGCAGGCTCAGGGCCAGTGCCGCGGCCAGCAGCAGGAAGCGGGGGTTCTTCAAGGGTTCACCTCTGCAGTTGGGAAATCGGTCGAGAGTCTAGCGGCCCGGCCGCGCCGAGCCGCTGGCCACGAGTGCACGCGCGCCCTCAAGCTGGCGCTGCAGCGCCGGGTCCAGCGGTCCCTGCGCGCCCAGTTGTTCCCAGGCCTGCACCGCCAGCATCAGGTGCACGCGGCCCAGGTTGGCGCGGGCGGCGCGGTGGCCGGAATCATTGCGCAAGGCGGCTTGCAGCGCTAGGCGGGCGCCTTCGTAGTCGCCGCCGCGGGCGTGTAGCAGCGCGATGTTGTTGAACGGGTCGGGCAGTTCCGGGTATTCCTGGGTCATGCGCGTGAACAAGTCCAGCGCCTGGACGTCGCGCCCCAGGTCCATCAGCACCACGCCCAGCAAGAAGCGCAGCGCGGCGTCCTGCGGGCTGGCCGCAGCCGCCTGCTCGGCACGTTGCAGCGCGGCTGGGGCGTCGCCGCGCGCCAGCAGCGCGCGCACCGCTGCGGCCTCGTCGGCATGGGCGCAGGCGGCGGCCAGCAGCAGCGCAGCCAGGGCCGGCAAGAGGGGGGGGCGGGGCAGGGGCATGGGGCGGGTCCGGCCCTGGCTAGGGCGGCTGCGGCAGCGGCGGCGCCGCTATACTGATCCGCGAATTCTATCGACGCCCTGGCCGCGGCAACGAGCCGCCGGCACCTGCACGGCGCGTCGCCCCAACCGCCCGGCTTCCTCAGCCCGCGAGCCGCCGCCGCGCACCCGCCATGACCCTTCGAATCCACAACACGCTGACGCGCCGCCTCGAGGTCTTCACGCCCATAGACCCGGGCCATGTGCGCATGTACGTCTGCGGCATCACGGTCTACGACCTGTGCCACCTGGGCCATGCGCGCTTCATCCTGGCCTTCGACATGGTCTACCGCTGGTTGCTGGCCAGCGGCTGGCGCGTCACCTACGTGCGCAACATCACGGACATCGAGGACAAGATCATCCGGCGCGCGCTCGAGCGCGGCATCAGCATCCGCCAGCTTACCGACGAGATGATCGCGGCCATGCACCGCGACTTTGCCGCCCTGGGCGCGGCGCTGCCCACGCACGAGCCGCGCGCCACCGACTACGTGCCGCAGATGCTGGACATCATCGGCCGCCTGCGCTCGCGCGGCCTGGCCTACCAGGCGCGGCGCGAAGACGGAACTGAGGGCGACGTCAACTTTGCGGTGCGGCGCTTCCCGGGCTACGGCAAGCTCTCGGGCAAATCGCTGGACGAACTGCGCGCGGGCGAGCGTGTGGCCGTGGCCGGCGACAAGGATGACCCGCTCGACTTCGTGCTGTGGAAGCTGGCCAAGCCCGACGAGCCGGCCGACGCGCAATGGCCCAGCCCCTACGGCCCGGGCCGCCCGGGCTGGCACATCGAGTGCTCGGCCATGAGCTGCGCGCTGCTGGGTGAGCCCTTCGACATCCACGGCGGCGGCCAGGATCTGCAGTTCCCGCACCACGAGAACGAGATCGCGCAGAGCGAAGGCGCCAGCGGGGGCGAGTTCGTGCGCACCTGGATGCACAACGGCTTCCTGAACATCGACGACACGAAGATGTCCAAGAGCCTGGGCAACTTCTTCACCATCGCCGACGTGCTGAAGAAGTTCGACGGCCAGACGCTGCGCTTCTTCATGCTGCGCACGCACTACCGCAGCCCCTTCAACTTCAGCGAAAGCCTGCTCGAGGAATCGCGCAGCGCGCTCAAGCGCCTGTACACCGCGCTCGAGGCCGCGGGCGACCCGCCGGCTCTGAAGACCATCGACTGGGCCGAGCCACGTGCCGCAGCCTTCAAGGCAGCCATGGACGAGGACTTCAACACCCCCGGCGCCACTGCGGTGCTGTTCGATCTGGCCAGCGAGATCAACCGCGGCCGCCACGCCGACGCCCCGTTGCTGCGCGCCCTGGCCGCCACG
Source organism: Rubrivivax sp. (assembly GCA_022842305.1). Taxonomy (GTDB): domain Bacteria; phylum Pseudomonadota; class Gammaproteobacteria; order Burkholderiales; family Burkholderiaceae_C; genus Rubrivivax. The sequence goes on along the minus strand of JALHPY010000014.1, from coordinate 2,692 downwards.
CTGGGCCTGCTGAGCAGCCGCGCGGCCGAATACCTGCGCGGCGGGTCCGGCATCGACGCTGCAGCCATCGCCCAGCGCATTCAGGACCGCGCCGCGGCCAAGCAGGCGCGTGACTTCACGCTGGCCGACCGCATCCGCGACGAGCTGGCCGCGCAAGGCGTCGTGCTGAAAGACTCCGCGCAGGGGACGAGCTGGGTCAAGGCGTGAACGCCATGCCGAAGCCTCTGCAGGCCGCGGTCGCGGCACTTCCCGTGGCCAGCGCCACGCCGGCTTACTGGGACGAAGCCTGCCGCCACCTGGGCAAGCGTGACCGCGTGATGAAGAAGCTCATCCCGCGCTTCGGCACGGGCCGCCTGAGCAGCCACGGCGACGCCTTCACCACGCTGGCGCGCTCGGTGGTGGGCCAGCAGATCTCGGTGAAGGCGGCGCAGACGGTGTGGGATCGCTTCGTCGTGGCCTCGGGTTGCGCCGGCCTGCCGCTGCAGCCGGCCGTGATCCGTCAGCTGGCGGCCGAGCAACTGCGTGGCGCCGGGCTGTCGGTGCGCAAGAGCGAGTACCTGCTCGACCTGGCCCGCCACTTCGACGACGGCCAGGTGCACCAGGGCCAGTGGCAGGCCATGGACGACGAGGCCATCATCACCGAGCTGGTGGCCATACGCGGCATAGGGCGCTGGACGGCCGAGATGTTCCTCATCTTCCACCTGCTGCGGCCCAACGTGCTGCCACTGGACGACGTGGGGCTGCTCAAGGGCATCAGCCTGAACTACTTCAGCGGCGAGCCGGTCTCGCGCGCCGAGGCGCGCGAGCTGGGCGACGGCTGGGCACCTTTCCGCTCGGTGGCCACTTGGTATATTTGGCGCAGCCTCGACCCCCTACCCGTAGAGTACTGACTTGTCCAAGCGCCACTTCCTGGAATTCGAGCAACCCATCGCCGACCTCGAGTCCAAGATCGACGAGTTGCGCTATGTGCAGAACGAGTCGGCGGTGGACATCTCCGACGAGATCGATCGCCTGAGCCAGAAGAGCCAGCAGCTCACCCGCGACATCTACGCCAGCCTCACGCCCTGGCAGGTGACGCAGATCGCGCGCCACCCGCAGCGGCCCTACACGCTGGACTACGTGCGCGAGATCTTCACCGACTTCGAAGAGCTGCACGGCGACCGTCATTACGCCGACGACCTTTCCATCGTCGGTGGCTTGGCGCGCTTCAACGGCCGCGCCTGCATGGTGCTGGGCCACCAGAAGGGCCGCGACACCAAAGAGCGCACGCTGCGCAACTTCGGCATGAGCCGCCCCGAGGGCTATCGCAAGGCACTGCGCCTGATGAAGGTGGCCGAGAAATTCGGCCTGCCGGTCTTCACCTTCGTCGACACCCCCGGCGCCTACCCGGGCATCGGCGCCGAAGAGCGCGGCCAGAGCGAGGCCATCGGTCGCAACATCTTCGAGATGGCGCAGCTCGAGGTGCCCATCGTCAGCACCATCATCGGTGAAGGCGGCTCGGGCGGCGCCCTGGCCATCAGCGTGGCCGACCAGGTGCTGATGCTGCAGTTCAGCGTGTACTCGGTGATCTCGCCCGAAGGCTGCGCCTCCATCCTGTGGAAGACCGCCGAGCGCGCGTCCGACGCGGCCGAAGCCCTGGGCATCACCGCCCACCGCCTCAAGGCCCTGGGCGTGATCGACAAGATCGTCAGTGAACCCGTGGGCGGCGCCCACCGCGACGTGCCCTGGATGGCCGCGCAGCTCAAGCGCGCGCTTGGCGATGCGCTGCGCCACAGCGCCGACCTGTCGCCCAAGGAACTGCTGGCGCGCCGCTACGAGCGCCTGCGCTCCTACGGCCGCTACACCGACACCAAGGAAAGCTGATGTCGCTGCCGCGCCGGGTGGCCGTGGCCGCCAGCGCGGGCCGCGACTCGACGGCGCTGCTGCACTGCACGCTGCGCGCGGCCGCACCGTTGGGCGTCTCAGTGATGGCACTGCACGTGCACCATGGCCTGATGCCCAGCGCAGACGCATGGCTGCAGCAGGTGCGCGCGCAGGCGCGGCGCTGGGGTGTCGGCTTCGACAGCCACCGCCTGGCCGGCGCACCGGGGCCGGGCGAGAGCATCGAGGCCTGGGCGCGCGAAGGCCGCTACCGCGCGCTGGCCGAGATGGCCGCGGCCGCCGATTGCCCGCTGGTGCTGCTGGCCCACCACCGGCGCGATCAGGCCGAAACCTGGCTGCTGCAGGCCTTGCGCGGCGCCGGTCCGGCCGGCCTGTCAGCCATGCCGCGCCGGGCCGAACGCGCCGGCATCGTCTGGGCCCGGCCCTGGCTGGACCGGCCGCGCGAGGCCATCGAGGCCTATGTGCGCCGCCACCGCCTGTGCCACGCCGACGACCCCAGCAACGGCGACGCCGACCTGGCCCGCGGCCGTCTGCGGCAGGCGGTGTGGCCGGCGCTGACGGCAGCCTTCCCGCAGGCCGAGACCACGCTGGCCGCCGCCGCGGCCCGCGCCCAGCAATCGGCGCAGCTGGCCGAAGAAGTGGCCGCGCTCGACCGCCCCGCGGCCGTGATCGACGGCGCGCTGTGCATCGCCCCCTGGCGTGCACTACCGCCGGCCCGCCGCCGCAACCTGCTGCGCGCCTGGCTGGCCGAGGCCACCGGCGTGCTGCCGCCCGAGACCCTGCTGGCGCGGCTGGTGCAAGAGCTGCCCGG